>CAZPXK010000086.1:0-2572 GCA_964590035.1 uncultured Bdellovibrionales bacterium | reverse complement strand
CGTATCAAACGGTTCGCTGTGCGATGAAAACGTCACCATCTCCTTGCGCGTCGACTGATACAGATGCCAAAACGACGAACCCGTCACCACCAGACGCACAAAGGCGTTGGTATCCCAAATGTTGTTGTGATACATCGGGAGCGGCTGATAGGCACGCTGCAAGCGCTTGGGATCGATGATGTATTCATAGGTGAGCGCCGCAAAGTATTCCTGATGCGCCACGCTGTCGCAGTCAAAGTTGGAAAAAATCACGCGCTTGTAATCAATCCCACGTTCGTCCAGATATTTCATGAGTTCCCGTGCCGCAAAGCGAGCATTGGAGGCCTTGCACTTCATTTCACCGGCTTCTACCACATGCGTCGTTACCAGAAAATCCCGGAACACACCCTCAAATTTCTTTTTCAAATACTCTACTTTCGGCAAACGCGTCTCGGGATTCTCGCGCTCTTCCGTCGCGAGGAGGATGATCATCTGCTCTTTGGGAAAATTGTTCTCGGCCAATGACTGGATGGCCGGTTCGATGACATCGGCCGGTTCCCCCGCCGTCGGCAGAAGTACGACATGGATGACCTCGCGCCAGTCCATGATTTGGTCCTGGATAGGAATAAGCGTTCTTGTCTCGCGACGAATTTTTTTCAAGCGCGCAATTTCTTTTTTGACGGTTCGCCGTTCACGCCAGTGAAAAAACGGGATCTTCGAGAGACTGTCATAGATATCCTTGGTGCGGGCTTTCAGCATCTCGCTATACTCTTCCGGATGAGCGATATTCTGGCAGCGCTCCCACCAGTTGATACGCTTGCCCTCTTCCACATCGATATTGCCCGCCACGGAAAAAAGGGAGATATAGAAGGCTTTGTGAATCCAGTAAATATCAAACACGATGACCAGCACGGCCGCCCATACCGGCAAGAAAAAAGACAGGACAATCATCCCCAAAAGGGTCGTCCAGGTCAGTAAGCCCGGGATCATCTCGATAACCCGCTGTACCAAGCGTTCTTTGGGCACCCGCGTCTTTGGATCAGGAAAAACAAAGGTTGAGTCACTCATGCTTATGAGAATACGCCATTTTAAGCCAAAACGCAAGAATTATTGTGTTTCATTTTCTTAAGAATTACGCTACAATTCAACCAAGATTCTAAATTCTTCCCCGCTCTATGTCCCAACTCAAATTTCCCGATGGCTTTCTCTGGGGCGCCGCTACTTCATCCCACCAGGTCGAAGGCAATAATCACAATGACTGGTCCGAATGGGAACACAAGAACGCCGAACGCCTGGCACGTGAGTCCGAAAAGACATTTTCCCGGAATCCCCACTGGAAAAAATTTGAACGCGAAGCAACTGATCCTGAGAGCTACATCTCCGGAGCCGCCTGCGATCACTACACGCGCTTTCGCGAGGATTTTGATTTGGCCAAGTCGCTCAACCACAATACGCACCGCTTCTCCATCGAATGGTCACGTATCGAACCGGAAGAAGGAAAATTTGACGAGAAAGAAATCGAACACTACCGACAAGTTATCCATGCCCTCCGCGAACGCGGCATGGAACCCTTTGTCACCCTCTGGCACTGGACCAACCCCACCTGGATTGAAACCAAATATGGTAACTGGGAAAACCCCGAAGTCGGTGAGAAATTTCTCAGATTTGCCGAACGTATGGTTTCCGAGTATCAAGACCTCGTGACTTTTTGGGCTATCTTCAACGAGCCCAATACTTTCGTTGGTCGTGGCTACATCCAAGCCAATCGACCACCTGCCAGACGAAGCATTTGGCGCGCCCGGCATGCCATCAAGAACTTCAACGACACCCATAAAAAAGTCTACACCATGATTCATAGACTACAGCCAAATGCTACGGTCGTCCTGTCACACTGGTTCGCATTCATGCGCCCCTACCAAAACCAATGGCTAGCCCGACTCATCATTCCCATGCTCAACCATTTCCGCAACGGACAATTCTTTGGCGACCTCGAAAACTACTGTGACGCCATCGGCGTCCAATTCTACCGAGTAGACTATATCCGTGTCGGAGGCTGGGGATCATGGGGTCCGGTTTCCCCGGTACCGCTCGGGAAATGGCAAAATGACCTGGGATGGGATTTGGAACCTGAGGCCATCCAACCAATACTTGAAGGCCTGAAAAAATATCACAAGCCGCTCTATATCACCGAAAGTGGTTTGGCTGATGCCTCAGATACCAGCCGTGAACTTTTCATACAGAAAACCCTCCACGCTATTCATCGTGCTATTACAAACGGTGTCGATGTCAAAGGCTACTTTCACTGGTCGCTCCTCGATAACTTCGAGTGGAGCGAAGGCTACTGGCCACGCTTTGGCCTCATTGCGGTCGACCGCACCACCCAAACCCGCACCATCCGCCCTTCCGCCCGCGCCTACGCCCAAATCTGCCAGGACAACGCCCTTGAAACGGAGAATACCTAGCTCTTGCCAAGAACATTTTTTATGATATACTAGCGTCGCAGTTCGCTCTGCTTTTTTTGTTTATCGTAAAAGGTTAGCCGCTCTGAAGCTTTAGCGAAAGACGGCCCCATCGTCTATCGGTTAGGACACCA
>CAZPXK010000085.1:0-2574 GCA_964590035.1 uncultured Bdellovibrionales bacterium | reverse complement strand
TTTTCGTGGTCGCAATCGGTGTAGCGGCACTGCTGACTCAGAGAGGAAATTTCCGTGAACATATCTCCGTCATTTTGCTCCATGACAATGATATCGAGCTCTCGCATTCCCGGAGTATCTATCAGAAAGCCACCTCCCGGTAGGGGAAAGAGTTCTCGAGAAGTCGTGGTGTGCCTCCCTCGCCCATCGTCTTCCCGAACGGGGCTGGTACGTTGCGTCGCGGTGCCCAATAGCCAATTGGTAATGGTGGATTTTCCGGCGCCGGATGAACCAAGCAAAACCGCCGTGGTGTCGGGTTGGAAGTATTGGGCGAAGACCTCCATGCCCGTCCCATGAAGAGCGCTGACGAAATGCACAGGCACCTGATAGGAGAGAGATGTCAGTTGCGATTGATACAAACCAATGTCAGTGACGACATCTGCTTTGTTGAGAATAATAACCGGTGCAATGTTGCTTTGCTCCGCCAGCATCAAATAGCGTTCCAAGCGACGAAGGTTGAAATCATCATCAAGACCCATGACAATAAATATGATATCTACATTGGTGGCAATAATCTGCTGCTTTTGTGGAGCGTTTTTTCGAGTTCGATCAGAAGCATTGCGAACGATCTGGGTCTTTCTGGGCAGAATACGCTCAATGACCGCTTGTCCGGCTGCCAGGGGAACATATTCGACGAAATCACCTACTTTTGGAAAATCCTCCGTTACGTGAAATGTGCCTCGTATGGTCGCGTTTAGTTCAACGCCATTTGCCCGAAGAACGTAGTTGGTTTTGTGTTCTTCAACGACCCGAGCAACGAGGGTGTCTTCTTGAGAGAGATCTGGTTCCATGATTTCAAATGTTAGTTGTTTCAAGTATACCTGACCTGAGCGGATTCTCGTACTTTCCTCTTTGACAAAAGTGGAAAAATGTGCTAAAATGAATACAAAGAGGCTTGAAAGAGCCAGATAAAGCGAAACGGGTGCGAACCCGTTTTGTGCTTTTCTAAGCCAAAAAGAGAAAAGAAAGAAAAAACCAAACTTATGGATCAGATCGGACCAGTTCTACCACTACAAAAAAAATTACACAACGACATAGTACCGATTTTTATCATTGGTGTCGTGGCCTGTTTTGCCTTTGTACTGCATGCCGTGGCAGCCGGTATCGTACCGGCCGATGTCATTGCCCTCACTAATGCTGCACGGACCAAGGCGGGGCTCGCGACACTGCAGGAAAATGCCACGTTGGCAGAGGCGGCCAAGAACAAGGCCAATGACATGATCAAAAACGACTATTTCGCCCACACGTCACCGAAGGGTGTCGAGCCCTGGTACTGGATGAAGGAGGCGGGATACCGTTACAGTGCAGCCGGCGAGAATCTGGCTATCAACTATACCAATGCCAAAGAACAGCATGCCGCCTGGATGAATAGTGAAACGCACAAGTCCAATATCTTGAGCACGCGTTACAAAGAAATCGGCGTGGCGGTGGTGACGGGCAAGATCGATGGCAAAGAATCTATCGTCACTGTGGAAATGTTCGGGACACCTGTGGTGGCCGTGTTAGACCGGGTTGCTCCTGCGCCGCTCCCAATCGTCAATCCGGAACCGGCTGTACAAGGAGTCGAGGCACCTGTGATTCCATCAGAATCATCAGAGGAGAGCGTGACGCCACCAGCACCGACGCTACCGACCCCAGAGTCACAGTCGAACAGTCCATCGTACATGCAAGTGCTCATAGCATATGCGCCAGTTTTTTCTGTCCTCCTCATTCTTCTCTCTCTTGGCCTGCCACCACTGCTCATGTTGTATCGAGCATGGCAGCATATCAACCTGATGAGACATATCACTCATGGGGTGCTGAAGATGCCAGAGATGTCATCTCGGATACCGCATCACCAAACGAGCACATCATAACAGGAGACTCCAAATATTTTTGAAAACATGCCCGCTGATATTGTCAGTGGGTATTTTGTTTCAAAAAATGGCTTACTTTCAGAGAAATTTTGGCGGGTTGACAGAAAATATGAGCAGTATATCATGAGAGATAGGTAATGTATGAAGTCATTTACTTTTGTTTGATGACTTCTACAAGTGTTTTTGCTCAATAGGGGAAGATGAAAGTGGGGACGATACAGAATTTTTTTCTGAAATGGATCACACACCTAGGTACCAGCAGAGCAAGAAGCATAAGAAGGCCGATGAAAGTCTCAGAGTTTTTTTCTGTGTGACTTTCATCGGTTTTTTGCTTGTCAATCCCGTTAGAAGTCGCCCTGACTCAGTCACGGCTACGACCGCCTTGGGGCGATCTACTTCTAACGGGATCAAATAAAAGATAGACAAAGAAAAAACCGAAAGGAGTAAAAGAGCATGTTCATTCAAAATGCGGGCTGTCGTAGAGGGGGCTGGTTGAAGACAGACGAGTATCCTCTTCGGGAGCCAGCAATTTTGAATATCATTTGGGGTAGCGAAGCGTCCGCAGGCCATTCCCCGGCCAATAGTGTCGATGCGGTAGAAAAATAATTTTAACCAAAAAAGATATGAACAAGAAAATAATAATGAGTCTCTCGGTCATCGCAGCCGTCGGGGCAGCGGT
>CAZPXK010000084.1:0-2609 GCA_964590035.1 uncultured Bdellovibrionales bacterium | reverse complement strand
GTTTTTTATTTTGTAGGAAAGGGAGAGGCTACTGTTTGAATCTCTTTTCAACAACATTCCAGTCGATAGAGCCGAAGAATGCTTCGATATAATCAGCTCGTTTTGTGCCGTAATCAAGCATAAATGCATGTTCAAATACGTCCATAATCAAAAGTATTTTTGAGTCTGCAAGGAGCCCTTCATTGTGTTCATTAATCCAAATAATTCCAAGTCCGCCATCTCTTTCAACAAGGGCTACCCAGCCGATACCACGAAACATCCCCACATTTTTTATAAAATTATGTGAAAAATTTTCGTAAGAGCCGAATCTTTCAATTAATTTCCCACCAAAATCACTTTTGAGATTTAATTCTGTTTTTTCTTTTGTAAGATTTTCAAAATACAATTCGTGTAATCTCATGCCGTTATACTCCCAAGAGTATCTCCTGTGTAATTCCGCTGACTCTTCCTTTCTGTCGTCATTTCCTCCGAGTCTTTCCTCTCGTATCTCATTCATCTTCTTCAAGAGAATGTTGGTATTGTTCACGTAGCCTTCGTATAGGGTGAAGTGATTGGTGAGCAGCGTGTCGGAGAGCCCGGTCAGCCCCAGGAGGTGTTTGAAATCTTTGGCGACGTACGTATTAGCCATAATGATGGTTTATTTTTTTGGTTTAAATTTTTCCAACGAGATCGATGCCGGGTTTGAGTGTCTTGCCGCCCTTCTTCCAGTTGGCAGGACAAACTTCTCCACCGTGCGTTCTCACAAAGATGGCTGCTTCCAGTTTTCGCAAGAGTTCATCGGCGGAGCGTCCGACATTGTTGGCGTGGACTTCGTAGGCCTGGAGGACGCCATCTGGATCGATGATAAATGATCCGCGCAGTGCCAGTCCGTTGTCTTCGCCTTCGTCAATATAGACACCGAACGTGCGGGAGATTTCTCCGGAAGGATCAGCGACCATGGGGTATTCGAGCGTTTTGATGGCCGGAGAATGATCGTGCCAGGCCTTGTGAGTGAACTTGGTATCAGTTGAAACAGACAAGATTTCAGCACCGAGTTCTTGGAACTTGGCATAGTTTTTTTGCATTTCTTCCAATTCGGTCGGACAGATGAATGTAAAGTCGGCAGGATAGAAAAAAACGACAACCCATTTTCCGTGGAAATCAGAAAAATGTGCTCGGTGAAACCCTTCTCGCTGAAAATAATCAAATTCAAGGTTCGGTACCCGCTTCCCAATAATAGGAAAGTATCCCGATATTTCGGCTTCTTCTTCGTGGCAGTTTCCGCTGCCGCAGCAAGCATCTTGAGACATATTTTTGTGTAAAAATGTATTAGTACGACCGAGGTCGTCTCCCTATAATAGGGGGTGAAAAATAGGCTGTCAAATAGGCGCATTTTAAGGGGATAAAAACGGGTCTTTTTTGAGATATTTTGAAAAAATCAACTACATGTAGTGTGTATACTGTGTTTTTGGGCACAATCAATATATGTGTGGTGTAATAAAAAATCCCCGTTTCCAGGGATATTTTTAAGAGAGATACTGAGGTCTTTACACAAGGCTGCCAGGAACCTGATTTTGCTTTTTCCCCGCAGCAATATTCGTGATATTTTCGAGGGTGGTATCGAGGATTCTTTCGATGGCTTCTTCGCTGTAAAATCCGATGTGTGGTGTAAAAACAACGTTATCACGCGAGAGGAGGTTTTGGTTCCCTGTCCGCTTCGTTTCATCTGTCGGGCATTCTACGTGGAGGCACTGGTTCTCTTCTTTGATAGCTTCTTCGCCCTCCAGGACATCGACACCGGCACCGGAAAGGATGTTCTGATCAAGCGCGGCAATGAGGGCTTCGTTGTCGACGATCCCACCTCGAGCAGTATTGATGAGTAGGGCCCCTTTTTTGATGTTTTGTATACTGTCGTGGTTGATCAGATGGTGTGTGTGTTCATTATAGGGGACATGGAGGGTGATGATGTCGGATTGGGAAAGAACTTCCTCGAGGGATGCGTACTTGTAGTGTAATACTTCAGAAAGGAAGGTGTTTTTTTGAGTATCGTAAGCGAGTACATGCATACCAAAGCCTTTGGCGATACGAATGGCATGGAGTCCTATGTGTCCGGTTCCGACCACACCCAGGGTCTTGTCTTTGAGATCAAAGCCCATCAGGCCCTCGATAGAAAAATCACCCTTCTGCCCACGTGCGTAGGATTTGTGGACATTGCGAGAAAGCGCCAAAATAAGGGCAAATGTATGCTCAGCGACCGTGTTTTCCCCATAAAAAGGAACGTTTTTTACGCTCACATTTTTTGTATTACAGGCGGCTAGATCGATATGCTCAAAGCCGGTTGAACGCGTCAGGATAGCGCGGAGACCAGTGAAGTGTGCCAAAACTGCTTCTGTGACGGAAGAATAGATAAATACTGAGACGATCTCGCACTCTTTCGCCTGTACGGCGGTAGCTTCGTTGAGGGGTTCTTTGAAGAATACCACCTCGTGTCCACCCAGATGCTTACGGATATAGGTCTCGTCTCGCTCCGTCACTTCAAAAAAAGCAATTTTCATAGCGTTTTTAGGATTTATTGAGTATTTCTCTTGCATTATAGCGGGAAACGCGCTAAAGAGGTAGAGTGTAGACAG
>CAZPXK010000083.1:0-2765 GCA_964590035.1 uncultured Bdellovibrionales bacterium | reverse complement strand
TCTTATGGAAAGGTAAGAGAGTAAAGCCGCCCTCGATGGGCGACTTTTCTTTTTGGAGGGCTGTGGTATAACGGGAGTATAAGCTCTAAAAATAAACGAGTATGTTTTGGTCTAGTCCCAGTGCTGATTTAGAAATAATAATATTTTTGCTGGTGCTTTCTTTGGGCGTTGCCATAGCAAGTTATTGGTTTTCAAAAAAGATTTTATTGGCAGTATTTGTGATGTCTGTATTTAGTAATACAATTTTGTATTTTGGAACTGACTATAATTTATCTAAGATGTATGATTTTGTATGGCTATTTAAGTTTTCTCATGATGTTTGGCCGTATATTAATATAGCCTTACTACTTCTTCTCGCTGTAGGCATCATTAAAAATAAATATACAAATACGACAAAAACGATGTAGCGTTGTTTCTCATCTAAAAAATTCCAGAACGAAAGTGTATGAAAAGGTTCCAAACGCTGAGAAAGAGTATCGTTCCTTTTGTTGTTTTTACTCTCGTACTCTCTCCTTTTCAGTTCAGTAGAGATTCTTTCCGCCTTGTTCTTTCAGAGATTCACGCTGAATACGATGTCGTTGGCGACCCTCTTTTGATTGAAGAGGACACAGTTTGGACCAAGGATCAGGATTTGAGTTTCAATAAACGAGTGGTGATCGTGAATGGCGCTACGTTGACTATCACCGAAGGAGCCCATGTTATTTTAGGGAGTGACGAACTTGATTTTCCTCTTGGTTCGCTTGAGGTGAATGATGGGACTCTTCGCGTTCTTGGTACGGAGCAGTCACGAGTGACGTTTACTGGACGAGACCACAAGCCGTTCTCTTTGGATTTCTATACGTATGAATCGAGTCGACGGGAATCTCTTATTCGGTATGCTGTCATCGGTGAAGGTGGAGATGTTCTGGGTGATGATGGTGGAGGAAGTGCTTTTTTACCAAAGTGGTTGATTGCACGAGCCTTTGCAGCTGGGAATGGTGCGGCTACTGTCAATTATGTTGATGGAAAGCTTCATATTGAAAATACACATTTTGCCAATGAGTATCATCCAAATGTAGTCATTCAAAATGCAGCGACGTTTAGTGATTTCCCGGGAGAATATCTAAGGATTATCAATTCAAACTTTTCTAACAAAACAGATCAGGTAGCAGTGCAGTCGGCACTCTCCTGCATCGAGGGCGAGGAATGTCAGATCAAGGTTACCCTCAAGAACAATTGGTTTGGTGCAGCAACTGGTCCCAAGGGGGCGCCGGAGCAAAATCCGGTAGGCATGTTGGGGGACGGCTCGGTTATCTCTGGTCCGGTGATACTCGATGGTTTTCGAAAAAAAGAATTGATTGCGGATCCAGCCATCATAGTGCCGGGTATCACGGGGTCAGCGCAGGTACTGGGAACATGGAAGCTTGACCCGATACTTCACTCATATGATGATTTGGTGGAGGCGTTGGAAAGGAATGGGTATGAGTCTGAAATGAATTTGTTTACTTTTCCATACGACTGGCGTCGGGATAACGAGACCTCGGCACATTCTCTTCAGGGAAAGGTTGAGGACGTCCGGCAAGCTACAGGTGTGTCCAGAGTTGATCTGGTCGCTCATAGTATGGGTGGGCTGGTTGCTAGGGCCTATATCGAAGCAGTAGGAGGAGCGCTGTATGATGATACGATTGACCAGCTCGTGACGCTCGGTACGCCCAATAACGGTTCCCCTGAAGCTTATTTGAAATGGGAGGCCGGAGAAGGGTTTTTCAGATTACAAGGACGTCTTGCTAAACATCATTTTGAGCAAGAGGCAGAAGAGGCTGGGTACGATGATAATTTGAAGAGGTATATTCAAGATGAAGTACTTTCTATAGAGCAACTCTTGCCAGACTATAGTTATTTGGTGGATGCTCCTGATACTGAGCGAATATATCCGACGGACTATCCACAGAATGACTTTTTGGAAGAGCTAAACAGCGAACGAAATAGGGATGAACTGGCACTGGTGAACTATACAAATATCGTTGGATTAACAAATCCAGAAAATACCATTTCTACTATACGGGTAGTAGAGAGTACAGTGGCTAACCAATGGGAACACGGGATGCCGGAAGATTTTTATGATACAGAAACAGATAGAGGGCTTAAATTTGGAGCCGGAGATGAAACAGTACCTGAAAGTAGTGTGAAAGGAGTGGCAGCGGATACTGTTGTAGAAATATCTGCCACGCATGGTGACCTCCCCACCAAAGCGCAGTGTGAAGTGTTTCGGACGTTGACCGCACAGGAGCAGTGTAGTTACGAAGAAAGTGTGCACATCCCGAATATATTTTTGTTTAACGTTTTTTCTCCTATCGACATTCAAATCGTTTCTCCCTCAGGGAAAAGAGTAGGTAAGGATTTTGAGACAGGTGGGTTTGTGAATGAGATTGATGGTGCCTACTATACCGGATCGGATACGGAAAATGAATTTGTCACCATACCTCGGCCGGAAAAGGGGGAGTATCGGATACTGAGACAGGGAACTGGAAATGGTGAGTATCGAGTGGAAGCGGTGTATCTGGAGGAACAAGCCGATGGAGAAGCACGAGAATCGGTAGCGACGGTAACGGGTATCGCAGAGACCGGCGTCGAAGAAGAGAGTAGTGTAGAGCTCCGGGAAACCGGTGAAGTAGTAGCTTCAAGCAATCAGGATGTGACAGCTCCCGTGACGGAGAATTCACTTGAGGGCACACCAGGAACAAGTGATTGGTATACAAGCGACGTCACCGTGACGTTGACTGCTA
>CAZPXK010000082.1:0-2777 GCA_964590035.1 uncultured Bdellovibrionales bacterium | reverse complement strand
AGAAAAAGAAGAAGTGTGCGTCATCATCGTGACAGGGGACAGCGACGAACTGCAGTTGGTGACGCCTGCGGTCAAGGTATTTATGCTGCGAAAAGGCATCAAGGATATTGCGCTCTACGATGAAGAGGCGGTAATGAAGAAATATGGCTTTGCGCCCAACCTCATCCCTGACTACAAGGGCTTGGCAGGGGACACGTCGGACAACATCCCAGGAGTGGCCGGTGTCGGGCAAAAGACCGCAACTACGCTCCTCCAGCAATTTGGGACGCTTGAGAATATCTATGCCCATCTCGATGAGGTGAAGGAATCAGTACGGAAGAAACTGGTGGCAGATCAGAAGAATGCCTTTCTCTCCAAGGAGCTCGGTACTATTCATCTTGAGGCGCCGGTAGTGCTCGATCTGCCGGCCTGTGTGGCCAAAGACTATGACCGTGCCACCGTGACCTCGATGTTTCAGGCTCTGGGTTTTTTTAGTCTCATCAAACGGCTTGGAGACAAACAACAAGGAGCAATCAGTAATCAACGGGGAGGCAAGAACCCTTCGACTACGCTCAGGGCAAGGAAAGAGAAAGAACTGAAGACAGAAAAAGACATCACAGGGTTTTTTGAAAAAGCCAAGGGCAAGAAAGTGGCATTGTTTGCCGAGAAAGAAACAGAGTCATTGTTTGGTGCTGGACTCCAGTCGATCCATCTCGCTGTTACACCGGAAGAAAGTGTGGTGGTGGCCTGGAATGATGAAACAAAAAAAGTACTGACAACGTTTCTGGAAGATGGTGAACAGGAGAAAGTAGTGTACGACCAAAAGGCGCTGATGCACCTGTTCATCAAGGAGGGCGTCAGGCTCCAGGGTGTTGTGTTTGATATATTGCTTGCGGCATATCTCCTTGATTCGGGGGGTAACGTCGAGCTCGACTATCTAGTGTTGGTGGAATATAGCGAAGAGCCGCCATATTTTCCGGCGCCCTTTCTCCTGAAGCTGGAAGAAACGTATCAGAAAAAATTGGATGAAGTAAGTGGTTCACAGACAGTAGGCAAGACGGTTCGCACGGTGCTCCAGGATATCGAGATGCCGCTTCTCCCGATACTTTTTGCTATGGAAGAACGTGGTGTTATTCTCAATACCAAAAAATTTCAAACACTGTCAGCGCAGCTCGCCAAGGAACTCGGTGTGTTGGAAAAAGATATCTATGCTTTGGCTGGCCGCGAGTTTAATATCAATTCGCCGAAACAATTGTCAGAAATTTTGTTTGGAGATTTGCAGATTCCGACTACAAATATCAAAAAGACCAAGACGGGTATTTCTACGGCTTCATCCGAACTGCAGAAATTGCAAGAGTATCCGATTGTGCAAAAGATCGAACACTATCGCGAACTGTTCAAATTGAAAACGACGTACCTCGATGCGTTGCCGACACTGACCGATAAAGACTCGCGACTCCATACCACTTACTACCAGGCGGTGGCTGCGACGGGACGACTGTCATCTTCTGATCCGAACCTACAGAATATACCGGCACGTGGCGAATGGAGCGAGCGAGTACGGGGAGCGTTTGAGCCGGAGCCGGGATACGTGTTTGTGGGCGCGGACTACTCTCAGATTGAACTGCGAGTTATGGCTCATTTGAGCGGAGATAAGGCGCTTGTCGATGCCTTCACGAAGGGTGAAGATGTGCACAAGACGACGGCCTCGGTAGTGTTCAAAGTGAAACCAGAAGATGTAACGTCAGATATGCGTCGTCAGGCCAAGGTGTTTAATTTCGGCATTCTCTATGGTATGGGAGCGTATGGATTGTCGCAGGCGGCAGAGATCGACCAAAAGACCGCGGCGGAATTTATCGTGGAGTACTTCAAAAAGTTTTCGGGCGTGAAGCAGTTCATCGAAGAAATGAAAGAGGGCGCGCGTAAAAATCACTACGTTGAGACCGAACTGGGTCGGCGACGCTATACCCCGGAAATTGAGAGCAAAAATTTTCAGGCGGCGCATGCGGCAGAACGCATGGCTATCAATATGCCGGTGCAGGGACTGGCAGCCGATATCATGAAACTGGCTATGCTCCGAGTGGCCAAGATGATCGAGACAGATTATTCCGATGAAGTGAATATGGTCTTGCAAGTGCACGACGAACTTATTTTTGAAGTGAAGGAATCCAAAGCAACCGAGTTTGCCGAGACGGTCAAACAAACTATGTCCGAAGCTTATCCGCTCCGTGTCCCGCTCCTCGCTGAGACAGAAATCGGAAAGAACTGGGGAGAAATTTAATGGACAAGGGAGTAGCTAGTAACGATTAGTGTTGAGTTGCAAAAAAGAAGACAAGAAAAAAACCGGCCTCGCGACCGGTTTTGAGTTTTAGTGTTTAGAGGGAACTTCCATGCTCCTATCCTTTAGAATTTCTTTTGCTACTACTTTGGCAAGCGCTGGGTTGCCATCAGGGAACTGACTTTTAAATATAAATGCTTCATACCGAGCGATTGGCAGTATCTCCAGATCCATCACTGATTTTACATTATTATTTTTCATGAATTCAGCCACTTCTTGTCCGAACTTATAATGTTTTAATATTTCCGCAACATGACTGGCCTCGATACTTTTCTCTGATGCGGAGAAACTTTTTGGATCAAACTCAACGGATCCTTCTTGCAGAGATCCGCCCTCAAGCTGGTGACGTTTTGCACCACCGGAGTAGTATATTCCTTCAGCGCCCATACATTTGTTTTATTAGTTTAAAAAAGAAAAAAGAACCGTGTCCACCCGGTTCTTGTACCTCTTTTCTCTACTA
>CAZPXK010000081.1:0-2884 GCA_964590035.1 uncultured Bdellovibrionales bacterium | reverse complement strand
GCTATTCCGAGCTTGACTGCATCAGCCTGACCATGGAGTCCTCCCCCACGCACCAACACGGTGATAGTAAAGGCTGTTTCGAGACCAGTCAATTTGAGTGGAGAAAAAGCCTGAGCCACGAGCGCCGGCGTACCGAAATACTCGAGAGCCGTCTTTTTGTTGACCACAGCCTCTTCGGCCTTGTCAACCGGGTAGAGACGCACCTGAGCCACAGCCGTCTTGCGACGACCAACCGCGTAGAGATAGCGCTCGGCTGCTTTTTCTGCCTTGGCCGCTTTGGCTTTTGGTGCAGCTTTCACAGCCACCTTTTTCTTGGTGACTTTCTTTACTTCAACTTCTGTCTCGGTTGTGATTGCTGTGGTGGCCATACTACTCGTGAGTTACATGAATGATCTTTTCGGTGTGTTCGCCTTCTTTGTTGAGATGAAGACGGGTAAGCATTCGATCGCGGAGCTTATTTTTTGGAAGCATCCCGTACAAAGCAGCATGGAGCACCTTGCGAGAATCTTTCTTGAGCTGATCTTTGAAATTGATAGAATTGATTCCTCCTGGGTACCCACTGAAGCGATGGTACATCTTGTCTTCTGCTTTGTTGCCAGTCACTTCGATCAGGTCAGTGTTGATTACCACGACAAAATCACCACCATCGATATGGGGAGCGTAGGACACCTTGTGCTTACCCATGAGGAGCGTGGCAATCTCGGTAGCGAGACGACCCAACACTTTCCCTTTGGCATCAAAGAGATGGTATTTGCGATCAATCATGTTTTTCTTGGTTGCCATAGGGGTACTCTCTTTAAACAAATTCAATCACAGCCATCTTGGCTCCATCGCTCTTGCGCTGTTCCAGTTTGACGACACGGGTATAACCACTCTGGCGTCCCTCAAAACGAGCACTGAAGTCGCTCAGAAGCTTTTTGGTGGCTACCATCGGGATATACTTCTGGATTTCACGAACCATGGCTACATAACGCTCCGGGGTATTTCGAGCCTCCTTGGCCTTGTTCACCACCTGGTCGATGTAGTTTTTGATTTCCTTGGCCTTGGCCTCGGTCGTCATGATATGCTCGTGCAGCACCAAGCTCCCCAAGAGTGTCTTGATGAGGGCGTTTCTCTGATTTCGTTCGCGTCCGAGAACGCGGCCTTGGTGTCTGTGCTTCATAGGAGAATACGAGATTGGTGAGCTTATTCGGCGGCTTCAGTTTTCTTCTTCTTTGTTACCTTTTTGGCTTTCTTTTCTTCTACGACTTCTGCGACTACCTCTTCAGTTTCTACTGGAGCAACTTCATCAGATGTCCCCTCTTCCTTACCCATTTGAGCAAGAGAAGTGAACTGTCCTACCAGGATAGCAACACTCTTTTCAAAGGCCTCTACTGGAGAAATACTGCCATCAGTCACAATCTCGAGGGTAATCTTGTCATAATCAGTACGCTTTCCAACGCGCATGTTTTCCACTTCATAATTGACGCGCTTGACCGGTGTATAGATGGCATCGATGGCAATGACGCCGATCTCTCGCTCATCATCACGCTCCCGGCTCTCTACGGGTACATACCCCAAGCCTCGGTCGATTTCAATTTCCATTTCAAGATCGGTTTTCTTGTCAGTCACGGTAGCAATCACCTGGTCAGGATTGACGACTTCCACATTGGAAGAAACCTTGATCATACCAGCTGTTACTACTCCTTCACCCTTGTTCTTGAGCGTGACTTTGACAATTTCATTCTCGTCACCACCATGCAACTTGAAACGTACCTGCTTCAAGTTGAGGATAATCTGCACCACGTCTTCCATGACACCATCAATCGTCGAAAACTCATGAGAAACTCCCTTGATTTTGACGGAACGAGCGGCGGCACCGGCCAAAGACGAGAGTACTACACGACGAAGGGCGTTTCCCAATGTCGTACCGTACCCCGGGTGACATCCCAAGATTTCAAACTTTCCGTGATTGACAGCAATCTCGGTGTACTTTGGCTGCTGCGGTGAAGTTATTGTCTGCATACCTATTGTGGTTTCGGATGGGCTGTCGGACCAGAAGTTCGTTGACCGTCCACCGGAAACAAATGTTAGGTTATTATTTAAAATTATTTGGAGTAGTATTCGACGACCATCTGCGCATCTACCTGGACACCGACATCCTGACGATTCGGCAGGGCTACCACCTTACCAGTCATGGTTGCGATATCGAGTTCGAGCCAGTGTGGCACGTCCTTCTTATTCTTGATCGTTTCGAGCAGATTCTTGAAATAAGTCTTTTCCTTCTTGGTTGTTTTCAAAGCTATCACATCACCGATTTTCACTTCCACAGACGGAATATTCATGCGCTTGCCGTTCAGTTCAAACATCTTGTGCGAAACGAGCTGCTTGCCCAACACTCGAGAAGAGGCAAACCCCAGACGGTACACGACGTTATCGAGACGACGCTCGAGACGAGCGAGGAGCTGATCTCCTGTCACACCAGGCACGTTCTTCACTTCATCAAAGTGGTGACGGAATTGACGCTCCATGACGCCATAGAGACGCTTGATTTTCTGCTTCATAGCCAACTGACGACCGAATTCACTCCCACCACGAGACGGGTTGTGTCCATGAATACCAGGAGCGTATGGTCGACGAACGATCGCACACTTCGGCGACATACAACGATCACCCTTGAGAAAGAGTTTTTCGCCAGCACGACGGCAGAGTTTACATTTTGAATCGAGATTTTTGGCCATAGGTATCTTAGCTTGTCTTAAATACGTCGTGGACGACGTGGGCGACAACCGTTATGTGGAATAGGAGTTATGTCTTTGATAGTCACCAGATTGAAACCATTGTTGGCGAGAGCACGGATAGCTGCCTCACGACCGCTCCCGACACCCTTCACAAATACTTCCAA
>CAZPXK010000080.1:0-2908 GCA_964590035.1 uncultured Bdellovibrionales bacterium | reverse complement strand
CAGTTTCTCTTTACCAAGACTGAACGTCGTCCGATGATCCTGCCAGTTGTTATCGAAGTGTAAGGAAGATCTGGAGCATTCCTTCGGCTACAAGAATTTTTTGAGGGGTGTTCCATTGTTTGAGAAAAGGCTTTTGGTTCAGAAAAAGAGCTATGACCCGCCGTTGATTGGGGGCGACTTTTTCTGGTAACCAGGAGCCTTTTTGAGTCTGGAACAGAGTCAAAAATTACTTGGAGGTGAAGGGTAGTGTCAGGAGTTTTTATGCTACAATAGGGGTACTTTATAAGGTATTTTTATGGCTGAACGAGAAAAATTGAATGTGGCGGTGTTGTGTGGTGGATTTTCTGGTGAGCGGCAGATTTCGCTCCTGTCGGGTGAAAACGTGATGAAGTATTTGGATCAGAACAAATACCTGATCAGTCGTATTGATGTGGTGAGTGAGGAAGAGTGGCACTGGTACGGGGATAATGGTGCGAAGCGAACACTTGATTTGAAACAAGCCGAAGACCTGGAATTCCTCCGGTCTTTTCAGATTTTTTTTAACGTTCTCCATGGGACCTATGGTGAAGATGGTAAGCTCCAGGCATTTCTTGATGAGCTTGGGGTGCCCTATACGGGTTCTGGCACCGCAGCGAGCACACTGGCTATCGACAAGATCAAGACCATGGAATATGTGGCCAAGAACAAGATCTTGGTTCCGGAATTTTTTGCTGTAGAGGAGCAACCAGAAAGCGTGGTGGCCGACAAGATAGCATCGTCATTTGGGTATCCGGTCATTGTGAAACCCAATGACAGTGGTTCGACTCTGGGACTAACACTCGTCCAGCGGCCGGAACAGTTGGCCGAGGCATTGGACAAGGCTGGTCATATCACCAAACAAGTGATCGTGCAGCGTTATATCTTTGGCCGCGAATTTACCTGTGGCATCCTTGGGAATAGTGCCGATCAGGATCTCATTATGTTGCCGCCGATCGAGATCATTATCCAGAATCAAGTGTTTGATTTCAACGATAAATATTTTTCCAAAGAGACCCAGGAACTCTGTCCGGCACCGGTCGACAAGTTTGTGACCGAGAGAATCAAAGAGCAAGCGCTTTTGGCGCATCGCGTACTCGGCTGTGACGGCCTCTCGCGCACAGACTTTCGTATGGATGGAGCGGGGCAGTTGTATTTTCTCGAGACCAACACCTCGCCTGGGTTTACGACAGGAAGCCTCTGTCCCAAGGCGGCCGCGGCTGCTGGTATCGGCATGCCCCAGCTGCTTGATCGTGTCATAGATCTGGGGTTTTCTCGGGTGCAAAAAACAGTATGATACAATAAAATCACTAACCGAGGTGAAATTTTTACTATGAAACGACTTTTTTCGGGGATTAAGCCGTCGGGTGATCTGCATTTGGGAAACTATCTGGGCGCTATCAAACAGTGGGTAGAGCTCCAGGAGGGGAATGAAGCGGTGTACTGTGTCGTGGATTTGCATGCTATCACGGTGCCGCAGGATCCGGTGGCGCTCCGGAAAAAGACGCTTGAAATTGCCAAGATCTATCTGGCTTCCGGTGTCGACCCGAAAAAGGCCACACTCTTTATTCAGTCGCATGTCTCTGCTCATACCGAACTCGGGTGGATACTCAGTACCATCGCTCGCATGGCGGAACTGGAGCGTATGACGCAGTTCAAGGATAAAGCGCAAAAAGGTGGGGCTGGCGAATCAGGTGTGGGGTTGTTTACGTATCCTGTGCTCATGGCGGCGGATATCTTGTTGTACGATACGGAGATCATACCGGTGGGCAAGGATCAGATGCAGCATATCGAGCTGGCGCGCGACTTGGCCGAGCGTTTCAACAAGCGTTTCGGCGAGACATTTGTCATTCCAGAGGGCAAGCTGTCCAAGGAAGGTGCGCTCATCATGGGGCTCGATGATCCGAGTAAGAAAATGTCCAAGTCTGCCGCTTCAGAATACAACTATATCGCCCTCACGGATGATGCCGACACGGTGCGCCGCAAGATCAAAAAAGCCGTCACAGATAGCGGGAGCGAAATTGTCTATGCTGATGAGAAGCCGGCCCTGAAAAACCTGATTAATATCTACACGCTTTTGTCCGGTAAGACACAGCAAGAAATTCAAGCTATGTATGTAGGTAAAGGCTACGGTGATTTCAAGACCGACCTGGCCGAGGTTATTGTCGGTTTCCTGTCGCCATTCCAAGAGCGCTTGGCTGTGCTCTCTGATGATGAAGTACTAGCAATTCTCCAGGCTGGTGCCGAAAAAGTGCGCCCCTTGGCCGAAGCCAAGCTCTGTCAGGTGTACGAAAAAATTGGGCTGATTTCCTGCTAGATTTGAAAAAGAAAAGCCCGCTGGAACGATGAGCGTATCGTAGGCGGGGCTTGTTGCCATGGCCGAAGAAGGCCTAGCGCACGGAAGTTTCCGGCGTTGCTGCTTTCGGCTCCAGGACTGTAGGGCGGGTGTTTGGAGCCGGCTTTTGAATGTTCCATCCACCGGACGTGTGTGATGGTGGGAATCCCTTTGGGCAGAGGGAATGAAATCGATACATCCGCTTGCTGTCTGCACCAGGTATGGTGTGAAACTCGTCGGCCATCTCACCTCCTGAAGGTGGGTTAGGTTGTGAGAGAACTGTTTCTGAACCAGAAAAAAACCGCCCCAATGGCGGTTGTTCACGCTTTGTAGACGGCGGTTTTTTTGTAGTGTTTCTGGTTCATTAGTACATACTCTACACCTCTTCAAAAAAACGCGCAAGCCCATTTTGTAAGCAGTCTTTTTTATCTAAAGTAGAGAAGTGGCCGAGTAGGTCCTCTTATCTTGTGTTTCTCCTAAAACACTTTCCCTTTTCATTTCCGCTGTTTCCGCCGAACATCCCTGACTCGTTCTACCGAACAGGGAGTTCTCGGGTCG
>CAZPXK010000079.1:0-2913 GCA_964590035.1 uncultured Bdellovibrionales bacterium | reverse complement strand
CCCATAAGCGAGCGCTGAATACCATCCGGTTTGACAATGACGAGCGTGCGCTCTTTTTTCGGGTGTGCTGATGCCATACATTTACAAGACTAAAAACTTATCTTCGATTATTATGACACAGAAAATTATCCAGAGCAAGTGCTCATACTGTTTTCTGTATCGGAACAAGTATAACGGTTTTTTTTATTCTTGGCAACCCTCACAAAGCCTGGTCTATCGGACGTACACGCACTGCCTGAGGTGCGGCAAACAATCATAGCGCACATCCCCTTCTTCGTCGGTACGGTGAATACGTGCACCGATACTGCGCAAACGCTCCAAGACGCCGGCGTCCGGATGTCCGTAACTGTTTTTTCCCACTGAAATAACCGCTTCTTGCGGTCGTGTCTCATCTAGAAAAAGAGCACTAGTCGAGTACTTCGAACCGTGATGGGCCACTTTCAGCACCGTCACTGGATTTTCTTCTGCAAGAAACGATTCTTCCCGTGGCAGGTCTCCCGTCAAAAGAAAAGTAGTTTCACCGTAGACGAAGCGCGCCACAATACTTTTTTCGTTGGTATCCTGGTCAGGAAGTGCCACTCCCTCTTCTGGCTGAAACGGATACTCCACCAAAAGTGTTCCTCCATGTGGAAAAGTGATACTCGCGCCACGAAATATCCGGGTCGGTTTACGGCCAATCTCTTGTACCACCGCCTCCTGAAACAAACGCGATGTTTCCGTCTCGCTCTCCGCGCCCGTGGTCAATATTTCGTGCACGCGATACGAGCGCAGGAGTGCCGGCAACCCGCCGATATGATCAGCATCCGGATGGGTCGCGATCACACTTTCGATATCTCTATCCCAAAAAGGAATCTGTCGTCCCAAACGACCCAAGAGCTCCTTGCCGGAACGCCCACCATCAATGAGTACTTGCTTCTCCCCTTGTGAAATGAGGATAGCATCACCCTGACCGATATTGAGAAAAACAATCTTGGTCTGCTTCTCGACAATCGACAGGTGCCACAAAAAAAGACCTCCGATTCCCACGAGAAAAACCAATATCGCTAGTAACAACCTAGAACTCTTTTTCATACGTGCGTGGAGGAAAGACTCGGGAAATCACTGCTACAAATATGCCCAGTATGGCATACCAACCCAAGAGATGCCAGATACCAAATCCCACCACATCGATACTCATTTCTGTCCATGACCCCAACCATTCGACCGAGCGGGTGATCAGCGTCAAAAAAACAAAGGCACTCCACGCTATGACGACCTGCAATCCCGGAACAGCCAGAAACAAAAGTACTGCCACAAAAGCCGTCGCCATAGCAAACGGCACCAGGAGTATCAAAAAATTTCCAATGATAATGAGCGGCGAAAAGGTATGAAACGAAAACAGTATGAGCGGCAACACAAAAAGCTCCACTGCAAGAGTCATACACAGGATTTCGAATCCTTTTTTTAGTAAGCGTTGCTTGGGTGCAATATACTCACAGTAAGGCATGAGCACCAGTATGCCGAGCGTTGCCAAAAAAGAGAGCTGAAACCCCATATCATAACGAAAGAGAAGCGGATTGAAAAAAAGCATCACTCCCGCGGCAAACAACAGTGTGCGTACCGGGTGAACCAACCGTCCGGACTGAAACGCCATAAACACGATGCCTGCCATAGCGCCAGCCCGAGCCGCCGACGCCGGCATACCGATCATGAAGATAAAAAAGACAATACCGACGAGCGCGGTCCAGATGGCCTGTTTTCGCCACAGACCGAGCGACAAGCCCACTACCAAAAACATTTCTGCGATGAGAGTCATGTTGTACCCAGAAACAGCAATCATGTGTGAGAGACCTACTCGTGTAAAAGACTCCTTCAATGCTGTGGGTAAGTACGCATCACCACCGAGGAGGAGCCCTTTGGACAGACCAGCCTCAGGCTCGGGCAGTATCTCTGACAGAGCCATCTCCATGACGTGTTTTGGGATGTACAGCCAAGCGCGAAGTTTTCCTGACCAATCCACAGGGTACTGCTCGCCAAAATCACCCTTTAGACAGATGTAGCCAATACCACTTTTTGCCAAAAACATCTGATAATCAAAATCCGGCGAAAAATTCTCCGGTCGTTCTATATGACAGCGGAAAGGAAAACGCGCACCGGCCGGCATTCGAAAAGAAAGCGGTGCTTGCCACAAAACATCGGTACTCGGACAATGCTGTGATTCGCAGTGTTCAAACCGCACGAGAACCCGGCGAAAAAAGTCTTTTTCTTCAGGGTCTGCCACGATACGTACCGTCCCCGAAACAGGCTCGGTATATATAGGCAATGACTGATACGTTGCCCGCTCTTGTAATGCCAGTGTTGCGCCAAAGAAAAATACCAGCACCCCTACTCCAACGAAAAAAAAGTTTTTCAAACGAAATACCGCTCCTGCCGCAAAGAAAAAAGCACTCCCCACCAGAAAGAAGGATGCTTGTGGCCACTCAAAAAAAGATCCCCATCCGATACCGAGAACACCGCACGCTATTCCGAAGAAAAAAATCTCATCTTTTTTCATACACGGCAGTGAAACTTCCAATCTTCTATGCGTACCGTTACTTCAATTTTTCCAAAGCCTTGAGAAAACTCTTAGCACTGCCAAATGATTTGTACACGGAAGCAAAACGGATATAGGCCACCTCATCCACCGCTTTCAATTTTTCCATAATGAGAGACCCTATTTCCCGACTCGATATTTCTGGCAACTGCTTTTCATGCAGGACACATTCTATTTCACCCAGAATTTTTTCGATAGACTCTTCTGCCTGTGGCCGTTTTTCAAAAGCCCTGCGCAAACCCTTTTCAATCTTGGTCTTGTCGTACTCCTCCTTATGACCATCTTTTTTGACAATAAGCAACTGAAAGAGTTCCGGCTCTTCATAGGTACTGAAACGTGCC
>CAZPXK010000078.1:0-2965 GCA_964590035.1 uncultured Bdellovibrionales bacterium | reverse complement strand
AACGTTGAAAGCACTTTTTCACCTACTCCTGGTACTTCAGATGCGCCTATCGGGGCCCTTCCAACCGGAAGCGATCAGGATCTTGCTAGAAGGATCCTCGACAAAAGCAGCATCCAATTCAGCTCTTCCTGCAGCTGCAAAAGCCCAGCAGGTCCAGTATGTCCCAGAAACAGTATCGCCGATGTAGCCGAAGGGAAACGAACAGCCAAGTGCAGCAATGGCTGTGCAACCAAGGGGACAGCCGGATGCACCGAAGATGCCACTGGCCTGAGCAACAAAATGCTCTCAGCAATCCTCGCCGTAGGAGAAAGACACCAATTTACCATCACCAGCGTCTCCGGTGGCCCACATACCTCTACCTCCAAGCACTTTAGCGGCAACGCTATTGATATTTCCCCCGTCAATCAAACCCTTATGGAGGCCTTTGTGCAAGCGGGCGCCTTCGCTCCAGCTGGTAACCCCATCCAAAGCTGCCAAGCAGCTGGCAACAAAGCCTGTGGGTCAGGAAATGGTGCTTCCATGTGTGAAAAAAATGGAATCAATGTTGGATGCAGTTCTGGTGCCGGTGATCACATCCACCTCATATTCCCTTAGTATCTCTCCAGTCTCAATACTGACTTTATGGCCAAAAAGATTTTTTTCTTTTCTCTCAGTCTTTTCGTGCTCGTGCTCATTTTTTTGGGCGCCTACAACTTTATCTTCAAGCATAACGTCAACAATCCCGTTGCTGATCCAGGGAAAAAGCAGTTCGACCAGGAGAAAAACGACCCGCCCTTTATTGCACAGGGTATGGCAGAAAACCCCATCAACGAGGATATTCTTGGTGCTGTAGCTACCACCGACACACTCTACTACTACTCCCTCGATGACAAAGCGCTGAAAAAAGCCACTCTTGAGGGGAAAAACAAGAGTATCCTCATGAGTAACCTGCCCGGAGAGGCCACCCGTGTACTCTGGTCACCAAAAAAAACCGAGGTGCTTCTCCTCCTGAAACAGGCAACAGGAAATATCTGGTACTATGCCGAACTAAGCAACAAAACCCTTATTCCTCTCAAACCTGAGATTGGCCGTTTGGCCTGGGACAACTTCGGCGAAAAGGTCTTGTACCAATATACAGACCCGCTTACAAAAAAACGATCCCTCAATATCGCTGACCCAGACGGCAGCAACTGGAAAAAACTTACTGACCTCGGCACTGACGACTTTTTCCTTTCTTCTGTGCCAGGGAGCAGTCTAGTTTCCTTCTGGCCGCGCCCTTCAGCAGAACGCTCAGCTACTATCGAAACCATGACCATTTCAGGCGATGGACGCAAATCACTGTCGTCACCACTCTACGGGGCAGACTACCTCTGGTCACCAACTGGCGAATACGCCCTCGTCAGCGGTAGCACCGAAGAAACAGGAAAAGATTTTTCTCTGCGACTTATCAATAGCACTGGCACTACAAAAAACCTCGAAGTACCAACGCTACTTTCAAAAACTACCTGGTCCAAGGACGGCCGTACCGTGTACTATGCTCTGCCGGGCGGTCTTCCAGAAAACACCCTCCTCCCGAACGACTATTTCGAAAAATCGCTCCATAGCAAGGATACTTTTTGGAAAATCGATGTCCCTACTGGCAAAAAGATTCGCTTAATTGAACTAAAAGACGCCACCCAGACGTTTGACAGTAGCGATCTGTTCCTTTCGCCACAAGAAGATGCGCTCTACTTTACTGATCGAGTAACAAAACGACTCTATCGGATCGAGTTGTAGCCATCTGTACCCCTCTTCACTCTTTCGCTCGCCTCTAAAGCGAGCGTTTTTTTACCAAAGATAAGGAAAGGACAAAAAGAAGGAAAAAGCTATACGCCAAATCAGTCTTGAAGTACGGGGTATCGGCAGCCCCATACACAAAGAAAAGTGCCCAAAGAGCCAGAAAAAGAGCTGTCAGTAGCTTCTTTTCTTGAGAACAATCCTGACATCGGAAAAAAAGGTATCCTAATCGCCCAATACTGAGAAAAAATCCAAAAACACCGAGCATTCCTGTTGCCAAAAAAAGAGCTAGAAAAAAATTGTGCGGCTCTGGAACGGCCCATTCTAAGTACGGCGGAAAAAATTGCTGATAAGCCAAGTATTCCTCCTGAAACCTCCCCGCGCCTATCCCAAAAATAGGATGATCGCCGATAATCATGCGGGCAGACTGCCATATCATGAGCCGAGACGAGAGAGACGATCGATCATCATGTTGCACGAGCGCCTGCCACTTTTCACTTCCTTGATCAAAAAGAAAGAAGCTCCCTCCTGCTATACAGAGAAAAAGAGGGAGAAAAAGCAGTTTTTCTTTCAATATTAAAGAAGTGAGCGATGTTTTTTTTGAGGAAACTGAGAAAATCAAGAGGAAACTCAGGAAAAACACCAAGAGAGCAATGAGAGAAGCTATCCAAACACTGTATGATTGAGTCAAAAAAATAACGCTTCCAATAGTTACCAGGCTAATACCTATTGGCACAAAAACAAGAAAAATACGTTTACTAAAACGCTCTTTTACCTCAAAAAGCAAATACAGTGCCAAAAAAATTCCTGGCGCTATGAAATAAGCCAAAAAATTCGGCGAATCATACTGCCCAGCCAAACGGCCATCATAGGTCAATCTTCCTCCAAAAAAGAATCCCAAACTCCACAATGCTACACCACAGAGAGAAATAAACCATGAAACAAGCACTATTTTCAATTGGTTGTTCTCTTGTAATTGATACCAGAGCAATATTCCAAAAAGAGCAGGAAAAAAGAACCATGATTTAACCATCCCGAGACCTGTCAAAGAAAAAGGGTTGTTTGCAAAAGAAAGGGCGGCTCCGAGAAGAAAAAACAGTGCGCCAAGAGATATGAGACGGTCGGGGAAATACATCCGTTCTTTTTGAGAAAAAAGTGGCCAAAACTGCCACAAAAAGGCTCCGAACGCGCCAAGAACAGCCCATTCCGG
>CAZPXK010000077.1:0-3006 GCA_964590035.1 uncultured Bdellovibrionales bacterium | reverse complement strand
GTAGTAGTTGTCCCGGTCGCCAGGTCGATACCGACACCGATAGCGCCTTGCTGCAGGTTGGCCTTGCCATCGGAAGCGCGTGTCGGCAACCGGAGCATGGCCATGACAGGGACGTGATTGAAAACGATGACGCGGATATCGGGGATACCCTTGTAGCTGTAGGGCTTGAAGAGTTTCAGGAGCTTGAGGCGTTCTTCGAAAAAAGCGATGTCTGGAGTGTTAGCGAGAGAGAACGATCCGTCAAGAATGTTGCGGATATGTGACTTCAAGTCTTCGATAGTGATGACTGACCCGTCGGCCTTGACCCAAGCATCCGTGCGATTTTTTTTGCGGGCATACACGACGACGATGCCCTCGCCACCGAAGCCGCGATTGGGCTTCAAGGCAAAGCTGTCCGGTAGTGTATTCCAATCAAACTGTTCCAATTCCTCCGGGCTCTTGATTTTGGCAATGAGCGCCGAAACCCCGAGATTATTTTTTTTCAAAAGGCGTTTGCACAGCAGTTTACTATCGGCAATCTCCATACTGCGCTTGCGATTGTTCGGGCGGATGTACTCCAAATTCCTGGCATTCATGCCAAGGAGGAGAGAACTTTTTTTGAAGAAGTCGAACATACGAACAAAAGTCATGGGCTAATCCGCCAGCTGGCGGAAAAAAGTCAAAAGTATAGAACCACTGAAGTTCTACTGTAAATGCTTGATAATTTTTCGAAAACGAAGGAGCTCGGTAATGCGCAGCCCGGTCCATTTTCCGAGAGAGAAATTGATGACAAACGTAAAGAGGATAATCCAAGGGTAATGAAGGATGAGGGTGATGAGGGCGTTCCAGCTGACCAAGTAGTACCCAACGACGGAAATGACCAGCGTTTCAACAGCGAGGATGAGAGCAACTCTGCTCCCTTTTTCGATCTGGGTGGCGACAAATTTTTCCGCGAGCGTGATCATAATGAGGAGCGGAAAGATAGAGACAGCAGCGAGCCCGGTGCGCTGAAACATCCCACCGACTACCAGGACGCCCAGAATCGAGAGTGAGACGATAGAGACGGTCATGGCCACACGGGGCAGGTAGAGGAGGCGAAACTGCTTCATGAGGAGACGGGAAAGCGTCCCGACGGCGATGACCGAGATGAAGATGGCGATGCCGTATTTGATACCGTTTGGATCAAAAGCGAGGAGGGCAAACGTGATGATAGAGGGGGTATAGATACCAAAAGCCTTGATACCGATCACCTGGCGGAAAAAAGCCACCAGCGTCACTACCACGGGCAACATCAAAAGGAGCGCCACCGTTTGGAGGGGAACCCCTTGTTCGACGATAAAGTTGATGAAAGGATGGTACTGCATAGAAAATTTCTAATTACCAATTTCTAATTTCTAAAACCAGAAATTGAATTTTATGAGGAATGAAGTATGAGATATCAGGAATTTTTTATACTTTCCATCTTCCGGCGGCTTTGGTGGCAGAGGGCGAGCGCCAGAGCGTCAGCAGTATCATCAGGATGGGGGATAGTGGGCAGCTTCAAAAGCGCTTGTACCATCAATTGTACCTGAGTTTTGTCAGCTCTCCCATAATTTGTCAATGCCTGCTTCACTTCGAGTGGAGTGTAACCGAAAATACTAACATATAAATTCTCTAAAGTCAAGAGGATAACGCCTCGTGCCTGGGCGACGGAAATGATGGTTTTTTGGTTCTTGAAAAAGAACAATTCTTCGACCGCCGCCTCTTCCGGGTGATGCTGTTTGACGATAGAGGTCAGATCGTGGGCTATTTCCGCCAAGCGCTTCTCGGGCGCCAGGTTTTTGTCGGTACTAATATGCCCATAGGCAACAGCCGTGGCTTTTCCACTCGTTACTTCAATAACCCCCCAACCAACCGTCGCTGTGCCTGGATCGATACCTAAAATACGCATACAAAGGAAGTATTAGTCTTGATCAAATGTGAGTGCTTGGGGACGGTCATATTTCCCTTCGAGGGCCTTCCAGAGGAGCTCAAAGGCCTCCTTGAGGGCTATGGCGAACTTGGGTGACTCGATGATGAGCGTCTGGGCGCTCTCGATGAGGCAGATACGGACAAATTGCTGGTTACAGGATTCGATAGAGACCTTGGCGCTGTAGAGCTCAGGTGGCATGAATTTGGCCTCTATACTGCCTTTATCTGGTTCAAGGTATTTGGCGTAGTCTTTCAGGTTAGAGTTGTCGACCGTAATACCACGGACTTTCGGACCGTATTTCTCCTTGTACTCATTCCATTCGAGAAACACTTTGGTCATCTCAGGCGAGGCATCTTCTGGTGAAGCAAAGAACCCGACGATTTCTTTCCCATGGAGTTCGCGCTTTTTGTACTCATACGCCTGTCGTACTCCCTCGGCTCCCTCATAGTACATGATACTGGGCTTTTCGGCAGTACCTTTTTGAAAAGAGCGCAGCTCTGGGAGGATGGCCCGGGCTGCTCGCAGTTTCTCACCCTGTTCTTCGATAAAGGCATCAGGAGTTCGGGCAATATAGCGCTTCTTGTCTTCGCCAGGCACATGGACGATGAGACCCTTTTCAACCAGCTCCTCCGCGATGACATAGGCTGTTGGGCGCTTAATCTCGGCTTTATTGGCAATTTGGTAGGGGGTAGAGGGGCCAAGTTGAAGCAAAGCCAGGTAGATCCGAGCCTCTTTTTCAGAAAGTCCTAGGTTTTTCAGTGGTTCTAGTAAGTGTTCCATGTCCCTATAATACTTCTTTTTCGTAAAATAGTCAATACTTTTGACAAATAAAACCAGTGTAGAGTGATAAATACCTTTAATAAAGCAAAAAGTAGTATAAAAACAGGCTCTATATTTGCATAAATAGAGACGGTATTATTGACAATAGGCTGTTTTCGGAGTATAATACGGAGTCAAGTTAAGAAGCAGCAATGCAAACTAGCTTGATCCAGTTCTTTCAAACCACGGCATACCGCCACCCGCTCCTCGGGGTTCTGGGGAAAGGAGACATCATGATCAAGCAAGAACTTGAAGCG
>CAZPXK010000076.1:0-3011 GCA_964590035.1 uncultured Bdellovibrionales bacterium | reverse complement strand
GAGCCAAGGCAAGTGCAGCCCGAAGGCCGTAGTAAGCTTTTTTTGATACTTTCATCCCGTTAGAAAAATGTATTTATTACTGAGTATTCCCAAAGAAAGGTATATTTCTAACGGGATTCATAAATCGGACTAAATTTGTCTGATTTAGAATACCAGAGAGAGAAAAAACTGTCAACACCGCGCTGTTTCAAGAAAAGATGTGAGGTTAGGAAAGAAAAAAATAGACAAATGGTCTTGGTTTTGGTACAAGTGAGGAACGTACTTTGAGGAGAATTCATGAGCAGCAGGAAGGTTCAGGAGACTCTCTTGGAGAGCCCGAGCTTCCTGTTTCAGGAGCTCGGTATACAGACAGTGGGTCTGTATCGCAGACGTACTGGTGAGTGGCAGTGGCTCTCCGTCAATCGGCTTGACGATGAAATTTGGCAGAATGGCGAAGCGCTAGTGTTTCGGCGCTTGGATGATGGCAGATCGGCGATTATCCGGTTTAGTCACTCACTGTCGCTGTCATTCTTGTGCCACCAGAGCCCGGGGTATGCCCTGGTCACTGTTCGACCAGACTACGTGGGGGAAGGGAGAAAGTTCCTTGTTTCTCTGCGTGATGAGGCAATGGGCGGACATATGTATCAACCCGTGCGAGTCCTGAGTCGTTTGAAACGACTTCCCTTTTCGGAGGCGGATGTTGTGCTTCCGTGGCCTCCATGAGCCTTTGGCAGAACCCGAGAATCTCGGTCACTGTCGGGGGTTTCTTTTTTTTATAAAACGCGCTACACTTTTCCAGTTATACTGAAGTGAACACATGAAACCATTTCTCGGATTTTGGGGACAATTGAAGAAGCCAATTTTCGTGCTGGCACCACTGGCTAATGTGACGGACGCTGTCTTTCGGGCGCATATCGTGAAGCATAGTAAGCCAGCCCGAAACGCTTCGGACGCGTCCTCACGTAACGATGCAGGCGGGCCAGCTGTTTTTTGGACAGAATTTGTGGCTGCTGATGGGCTGTGTCATCCAAAAGGGCGTCAGGCGCTCCTCCGAGATCTTCAGTATTCGGAAGCAGAGCGGCCCATCGTCGCTCAGCTCTTTACGGCTCATCCGGATAAGATGCGCGAAGCAGCCAAAATTGTGACAGAGCTTGGTTTTGACGGGATTGATATCAACATGGGTTGTCCCGACAAGAATGTGATGAAGCAAGGGGCCGGTGCCGCTTGCATGAAAGATCCGGAGCTTGCACAGAAACTCATCATCGCAGCGCGCGAGGGAACAATTGCTGCTGGTCGTGAGCTCCCAATTTCCGTCAAGACTCGTTTGGGATTTAATGAGGACAATCTGGAAGCGTGGCTGCCGAAACTTTTGGAAATGAAACCGGCGGTCATCACCCTCCATGCCCGGACCAAGAAAGAAATGTCAAAAGTTCCGGCACGCTGGGAGCGCGTGAAAAGAGCCGTGGAAATTGCACAGGGGAGCGGCACGCTCATTCTCGGCAATGGTGACGCACGAGATATCGTAGATGCCGAGGAAAAAGTGAAACAAACGGGCGCGGATGGTGTCATGTTCGGACGTGCTATTTTTGGTAACCCGTGGTTGTTTGATCGGGACAAGCAAGTAACGGTGCGCGAACGCATCCTGTCCGCTCTGGAACATACCCGGTTGTTTGAAGCGACATGGGGAACAACAAAGAGCTTCGAACTTATGAAAAAACATTATCAAGCCTATATCAATCACTTTCCATTGGCCAAAGAGCTGCGAGTGGAACTGATGGATTGTCACGCGGTGGATGAAGTGGAGATGGTCGTGCAAAAATTTCTCACTGAGCATACCGATATCGCGGAACAGATTGTGGTTCCTATCCCGAAAGTTGTTACGTAACCAGTTACGTAATTCGTGGAATAAAAAAAGCCTCGGGCACATGTGGTGCGCCGAGGCGGTGTCGCGTTGGACTTGGCTGATCAGGCTGTCAATCGCCAGTGCAGGGTCTTTCCAGCGAAGAAAGGAATGAACTGGCCTTCGCCGACACCGATACTTGCAGGCGCTTGCCATGGTTCGCGGACAAAGGTTACCTCGCCAGTATTCCGTGGCAGGCCGTAGAAATCGGCACCAAAGTGACTGGCAAAGCCTTCGAGTTTGTCGAGTTTGCCAGCGGCTTCGAAGGCCTCGGCATAGAGCTCGAGAGCAGCTGGTGCCGTGAAGCAGCCGGCACAGCTCGGGGCAGTGTCTTTCAGAAGGGCTGCGTGCGGAGCGCTGTCGGTGCCGAGGAAGAACTTCGGATTGCCAGAGATGGCTGCATCTACCAATGCCCGGCGATGATTTTCGCGTTTGAGTATTGGCAGACAGTAGTTGTGTGGGTAGAGACCGGTTGCACCATTGGAGCTGAGGAACAGAGTGTTTCGGTTGTAGAGCAGATGATGAGCAGTGATGGTGGCCGCCATGCCACGACCACCATCCCACACGAAGTCCACCGCTTCCTTGGTCGTGATGTGCTCGAGCACGATCTTCAGTCCTGGGAAGTCACGCCGGAGTGGGATGAGTACCCGCTCGATGAACACGGCCTCACGGTCGAACACGTCGATTTCGGGGTCGGTCACTTCACCGTGGACACAGAGCACCATGCCGACGTCCTGCATTGCTTCCAGCACCGGATAGACCTTCTTGATGTTGGTGACCCCGGCAGCGCTGTTGGTGGTGGCGCCAGCCGGATAGAGCTTGCAGGCGACGATTGGGCAGGTCGTATCCTGTTTTGCCCGGCGGATCTCTTCGGGTGAAGTGTCGTCCGTCAGGTATAGTGTCATGAGCGGCTGAAAGTGGCGGTGCCAGGTCTTGTCGAGGAGCGCATTCAAGATGCGAGTCCAGTAGGCAACCGCTTGTGCCGTCGTTGTGACGGGCGTCTTCAGGTTGGGCATGACGATAGCACGGCGGAACTGGCGGGCCGTGTACGGCAATACAGCAGCGAGGGCAGCGCCGTCGCGCAGATGGAGATGCCAGTCATCTGGCCGGGTGATAGTGAGAGTGTCTTGCA
>CAZPXK010000075.1:0-3081 GCA_964590035.1 uncultured Bdellovibrionales bacterium | reverse complement strand
GTGGACTCTTGTACACCAATGGATCAGGAGTCTTAGCTCAGACAGGTGCGGGAACCTCTACCACTGTCCTTCATGGTGGTACGACTCCAAGTTACTCAGCTGTCTCACTGACCGCTGATGTCACCGGTACTCTTCCTGTAGGGAATGGTGGTACGGGTGCCACTTCACTTACGGATCTCATCACTCTCGGCACTCACACCACTGGCAACTACGTCTCATCTGCTACCAGTAACGGAGGTCTCTCTCTCACTGGTACCGAAGGTGGAAGCTTAGGTATCCTCCTTCCTGCTGCCACTGATGCTCTTTCTTCCACAACCTCTTCTGGTTCTGGTCTCGAACTTCTCTCAGGAGGACTGACCCTTCTCCAAGGGTGTGCTACCAATGAAGTGCTCTCATGGAACGAAGCAGCGGATACCTGGGGCTGTGCCTCGGTCTCTGGTGTTGGTGGTGTCACCGGAACAGGATCCAATGGTCAGGTCACGTACTGGACTGGAACTTCAACCGTCGCAGGGGAAAACCAACTCAATGTTTCGAGAGGTGGTACCGGAGTCAACGGTTCTGCGGCTGCCAATGGAACCCTCCTTATCGGGAATGGATCAGGCTACACCTTAACCACTATCACGGACGGTACTGGTATCACGGTATCGGAAGGATCAGGAACCATTACGATTGCTTCCACTTTGGGAACATCAGTCGATCTCACGAGTGAAGTCACTGGGACATTACCAGTTGGTAACGGTGGAACAGGAGCGACGACGCTTGCTGATTTGATTACTCTTGGTACGCATACCACCGGCAACTACGTCGCCACCTTAACCTCAGGCAGCGGTATCTCAGCCACTGCTACTGGCGAAGGCTCGACCCCCACCATCGCTCTTTCTGCCTTGACTGGAGACTGGAATCAAACTGGTGCTTTCGATATTGCCCTAAACAATGCATCAAGTGAACTCAAGATTCTGGAATCAGCAGGCGCTACTTTCTACGGTATCTTTGATGTCACTGATCTGTCAGCTGATAGAACCTACACCTTCCCAGATACGTCTGGTACTGTTCTTCTCTCAGGAGGTACGCTTTTCACAGCTGCTGGAACTTCAGGTAGTAACCAAACCATCTCTCAAGGAGACACGCTTACTATTGCTGCTGGTACGGGTATTACAACCACTGGTGGGGCGACGGATACAGTGACTATTGCGAGTACGCTTGGGACATCAATCGATCTCACGAGTGAAGTGACCGGCACTCTTCCTGTAGGGAATGGTGGCACGGGAGCGACAACCTTCACGACCAATGGTGTTCTCTACGGTAATGGTACGAGCGCTGTTCAAGTCACGGCTGCTGGTACCGATGCCCAGATTCTTCTTGCGAATGGTTCCGGTGTCCCAGTCTTCGTGACCTTAAGCAGTGATGCTACTATCACCAATGCCGGTGTTCTTACTATTGCTACCAATGCCGTGGCTCTGACAACGGATACTACCGGAAACTATGTGGCTAATGTCGCCAACGGCAGTGGTATCGCTGGTGGTTCGGCCGGTTCCGAAGGGGCTTCATTGACGCTTGCTCTCGGCGCTCTTACTGCTGACTGGGATCAGACCGGTGCTTTTGACATTACTTTAAACAATGCATCAAGTGAACTCAAGATTCTGGAATCAGCAGGCGCTACTTTCTACGGTATCTTTGATGTCACTGATCTGTCAGCTGATAGAACCTACACCTTCCCAGATTCTTCTGGTACGGTTCTTCTCTCAGGAGGTACGCTTCTTACATTAGCCGGAACTTCAGGTAGTAACCAAACCATCTCTCAAGGTGATACGCTGACCATTGCAGCAGGATCTGGCATCACGACCACTGGTGGGGCGACGGATACAGTGACTATTGCGAGTACGCTTGGGACATCAATCGAAGGTTCAGAAATTACCGACAATACCATTGAAGAAGTTGACTTCGAAGCAACGAACAGTGCCACTGATGGTTATATCCTGTCTTACGACAGTGCGACTGGTGGCTTTACCTGGATTGATAATACTGGTGGTACGGGATCTTCTAAGTGGACCGATTCTGGAACACTTACATATCTCACAAACACATCTGATGATCTTGCTATCGGTGGATCCTCTGCGAGCGCTTCGCGCTTTGTCTTTGATGTGACCACTGGGAATCAGATCCTTTTCGAAGGTACGGGCGCTGATGATGCCAGTGAAACGACGCTCGTTATAACAAATCCAACAGCGGATAGAACGGTAACAATTCCTGATCTTTCTGGAACGGTGATTCTTTCGGGTCATACTTTCACAGGTGATGTGACTGCGACTCTTGATTCCGACAACTCTACAGCGCTGACTATCGCAGCGGATGCTGTGGCTCTGACAACGGACACCACCGGTAACTACGTCTCATCTGCTACCAGTAACGGAGGTCTCTCTCTCACTGGTACCGAAGGTGGAAGCTTAGGTATCCTCCTTCCTGCTGCCACTGATGCTCTTTCTTCCACAACCTCTTCTGGTTCTGGTCTCGAACTTCTCTCAGGAGGACTGACCCTTCTCCAAGGGTGTGCTACCAATGAAGTGCTCTCATGGAACGAAGCAGCGGATACCTGGGGCTGTGCCTCGGTCTCTGGTGTTGGTGGTGTCACCGGAACAGGATCCAATGGTCAGGTCACGTACTGGACTGGAACTTCAACCGTCGCAGGGGAAAACCAACTCAATGTTTCGAGAGGTGGTACCGGAGTCAACGGTTCTGCGGCTGCCAATGGAACCCTCCTTATCGGGAATGGATCAGGCTACACCTTAACCACTATCACGGACGGTACTGGTATCACGGTATCGGAAGGATCAGGAACCATTACGATTGCCAGTACACTCGGAACCGATATTTCTGGATCAGAAGTAGCGGATGACACCTTAGACTTCGTAGACTTCGAAGACACCCTCGACTTAGACGCTGCACTGACTCTCAATCAAACCACCAATACCTGGAGTCAGACTTTCACAGGTACGACAACGACGGGACTTTCCTACACCGCAAGCTCTCTGACTACCGGATCAGCCCTCAATGTCACCACGACCAACACCGCCACTGGGAACA
>CAZPXK010000074.1:0-3086 GCA_964590035.1 uncultured Bdellovibrionales bacterium | reverse complement strand
CAGAAGAATCTCTCCGAGCTCCTCTCACTTATTACTGATGAAGTAGCTGACGAAGCTGTGCATCAGAATATTCTTGAAAAAGAGGCTCGCCCGGATGGTCGCAAGCTGACAGAAATCCGCCCTATCTGGTGTAAAGTCGGCGTATTGCCACGTACTCATGGGACAGGAGTCTTTACCCGTGGTGAGACACAGGCACTCACTGTGACGACGCTCGGCGCCCCTGGCGATGAGATGGTGGTAGACACGATGGAAACGGACGAAAAGAAACGCTACATGCATTTTTACAACTTTCCTCCATATTCTGTAGGTGAAGTGAAGCCGATGAGAGGTCCGGGTCGGCGTGAAGTGGGTCACGGTGCGCTGGCTGAAAAGGCGCTGGTACCGGTGCTTCCAAGCAAGGAGGACTTCCCGTACACTATTATCTTGGTGTCAGAGGTATTGGAATCCAATGGTTCGTCATCAATGGCTTCGACATGCGGATCGACTCTGTCTCTGATGGATGCGGGTGTCCCTATCAAAAAGCCGGTTGCTGGTATCGCCATGGGTGTTATCACCGGAAAAAATGGCGCATACAAGGTGCTCTCGGATATCCAGGGACTTGAGGATCACTATGGAGACATGGACTTCAAGGTGGCTGGTACCAAGGACGGTATCACGGCTATGCAAATGGATGTCAAGATCGATGGTTTGACCCCAGATATGCTCGCAGTTGCCATTGCTCAGGCCAAGGAGGGACGCATGTTTATTATGGGCAAGATGCTCGAAGTCATGCCGGCTCCTCGTACAACTATGTCACCGTATGCCCCACGTATCATCACGCTTCATATCAATCCAGAAAAGATTCGTGACGTCATCGGTCCTGGAGGCAAAATGATCAATCAAATCATCGATGAAACGGGTGTTTCTATCGATATTGAAGATGATGGATCGGTCTTTATCACATCGGCTGATGAAGTGAGTGCTGCCAAAGCGGTTGAGTGGGTGCGGAATATCACGCGTGAAGTGGCCGCCGGCGAGTTGTTTCAGGGTCGAGTCACCCGGTTGATGAATTTTGGGGCTTTTGTGGAGGTATTGCCTAATCAAGAGGGGCTGGTTCATATCTCAGAATTTTCTGATGAGCGCGTGGAGCGAGTAGAGGATATCGTGAAGGTGGGCGATATCATCCCGGTGATTGTCAAAGAAATTGACAGTCAGGGTCGTATCAATCTGTCACACAAGGCAGCCAAGAAACGAATGAGTACTGAAGCAGGTACTGAGTAGGTTTACAAACTCCTACCGAAAAATTCAAAACTCTTGTATACTAAGAGAGGTCATAGTGATAGTGACCTCTCTTGTGTTTTTCTTTCTAGAGTTATGAAATTATTTTCATCCCATTCATCGAGTGCTAGAGAAGAAGATGCTTCTCAAGTAATACCCAATGAAATCCTGAGTGCTGTGCGAGTCATGGGTGATTCTGCGGTTCATGAAGTGGTTGTTGGAAAAGACCTATTTACAGAAAAAAAAGGAACCACATCGCGCCAAGCCAGTCCCTTTTTGAATGGTTCCGATGAAATGCCTGCCCCTCGCACTCCGATAGTGAGTCCGCCCATTATGTCTGAGCCACAGCCTCTTTTTGATACTCCTCTTGAGGAGAAGAAGGGAGAAAAGAGCTCTCTCTGGGCATGGATTGCGGGAGGAATACTGACGCTTACTCTGGCTGGCGGTCTTTTTTGGTATTTTGTCATGAGAGAGTCAGAATCTCAGGTACCCGCTCCGACAACTCCTCCGCAAGTAATCATAGAGACCACCCCAGTTGTTCAAGTTGAGGAACCGCCTTATTCGGTTGAAAATCCCAATTATCTGCCTTTTGATACGGAAACAGTGACAGTAACGGGCTTCCAAGAACTTCTCAAGCAAGCTTCAGCTCGTATGCTTGAGGCCAATATGGGGCAGCCGGTGGAGTTTTATTTGACAGATAAGAATAACAACCCCATTGCTTTTAGTCGCTTTGCCTACCTCATGAATATCGAGGTAAAGCCGGAATTTTTGGCTCAGTTTGATGAAAAGTTTTCACTTTTTTTGTACAATGATGTCGGTCAAGCTCGGATAGGACTGATGCTTTCCCCTTTGCCAGCTGCCACAGCTCTTTTTGGGACTCAGAGAGAAGGATCGATACCATCCGCTTTTGGAGCCTTGCTCTATGAGGGGATACCCGTGCCAAAGGAAGTTACTTTTCGTTCCGGTACCTACCAAGAACAAGCGGTTCGCTATGTGAACATTGATGCCTCAAAAAATATCTCCTTTGATCATGCGGTGACAAAAACAAAATGGATTATTGGAACCAGCAAAGATACGCTGCGAGCCATTCTTGATGCGGTGAGTGAGAAGTAGTGTCTTTTCGTGGCTTTACAATGGGAAATTTTTTAAGAGAGATACTCAGTAAAAAAAGTCCGAGACTTCTTTTTTTGTAGGAAATGAATATTTTTTTTCAAAATAATATAGAACGTCGAAGAAAGTCTTTAGTAGAGCTCTTTTTACAAGCAACTGATTGACCAGAGGTGTTTTTTCTGCTATAATTAACTTGTGATGTTGAAATTTCTTTGACAACTTGCTTCCTTCAAACCGTCCCGCCTGCAACGGTATGCTCTCGTAGCATTTCGGGCAGGTAACGAACGGTGAAAGAGTTCCCAGTCACAATTCCCCCTAATTGTGAGGGGAATTCTTTCACTGTTCAAGAGTCGTGGCAATGTACCATGACCGCTCCGTCCTAACACGGAGATCAAAACAAAAACAAAAAACCTCCTGAAAAATAATACAGCAGGAGGAAAAACAAAAAGAAACAAAAAAACAAGTTCTTTCAAATAGAGGTGTTGGTTACACAGTGGTCGGAGACCATTTGTGCCTACTGTGTAACCAGCAACCTCACCTAAAAGGCCTCGTGCCAGAGAACGGTGAAGGGAGAATGTAGTAGAAAAGTTAGGACTACTGCAAAAAATGCATCTGCACAAAATACAGATTAGAATATGGACTGCTTTCGCTTTACTCACCCGTGAGCGAAGAAGCCTACTTATCTGTTGGCACATGCAACGTTCGGGCGTACAGCCAAG
>CAZPXK010000073.1:0-3128 GCA_964590035.1 uncultured Bdellovibrionales bacterium | reverse complement strand
CGGATGCTTCGGTTACTTCATCAACGTTGTAGTAGAAGAGGTGGTTGTCGACGAGAAGAGTGGCATGCTTCACGATTTCCTTGGAAAAACGAAGCCGGGTGAGGGCTTGCTCAGTGAGACGGGCTCCCACATGGTCATGATTGTAGAAGGTGGCTCGATAGCCTTCGCCACGCTTGGTATGGGGCTTGCCTACATCATGGAGGAGACAGGCTAGACGAACAGAAAGCTTCTCAGACGGACAGGTTTCCAGAGCACGGAGGTTGTGTTCCCACACTGTATAGATATGGTGGAGGTTCTGAGTGACGCCAATACCGATTTCGAGTTCCGGGAGAATATATCGCAGCAGTCCGGTTGTATGGAGGAGCTCGATACCAAAAGCAGGGCTTGTGGAGACGACAATCTTTGAAAGTTCATCCCGGATGCGCTCCTTTGAAATATGCGCCAAATTTCCCGAGAGTTTCATGAGTGCCTGGTGGGTATGTTCTTCGATGTGCCACTCGCCGGAATGTTCTTGGCTTTTGGGAGAGCGTAGTTCAGCACAAAAACGAACAGCGCGCATAAGTCTCAGGGCGTCTTCGCTAAAACGTTCTTCGGCATTCCCGACGGTTCGAATACATTTTTCCTTGAGATCACTTTGTCCTTGGTAGGGGTCGATACAGATCCAGGTATCATGCTTTTTGCCATAGGCGATGGCGTTCATGGTAAAGTCCCGTCTGGCGAGGTCTTCTTCCAGTGACTGTGTGAATAAAACGGTATCAGGCCGGCGTTTGTCGCTATAAGTAGATTCAGTTCGATAGGTAGTGACTTCGACGATATCATGCTCTTTTCCTGTTTCAGTAGCAGGAAGAAAACGAGGTACTTTGACTCCGACAGTCCCGAAATCATTTTCATAAAAACTTTCAGGAAAAAGAGAAACGATTTCTTGTGGAGTGGCATTGGTCGTGACATCCCAGTCTTTGGGGATTCGTTCGAGGAGGAGATCACGTACGCACCCACCAACAATATATGCCTCGAAACCAGCCTCATTGAGAGTTTGTAGGACAACCTGAACGGGGAGAGGAATCTTGGTAAGCATAGAGGAAAACACAACTTTCAATCCGCCAGCTGGCGGAACGGATACCAAACAAAACACAATTACTAAAAACACAAGATTCAAACGTTTGATGTGGTTTGGGCTTTGGTGGGTTTTGGCTTTGTTTGGTATTTGTGATCTGGGCTTTTGGTTTTACAAGCTTCGCTTGCGCTCTTCTTCTTTGTAGCAGATGAGCGTATCACCAACCTGTATTTTTATCGTTCCTTCAAAGACAACACCGCATTCGTTTCCTTGGCCGACTTCATCAGCATTTTCTTTGTTGCGCTGGAGGTTCTGCATCTTTCCGGTACCGATTATTTCGTCACCACGTTTAATTTCTAGGAGTGATCCGCGCAACATTTTTCCTTCGGAAACTCGACCACCGACAATCATATCTCGTTTCCCTGTTTTGAAAACAGCCAGTACGGAGAGTCTACCGGAATCAGTACGGACAATTTCCGGTGGGAGCAAGGCGGCCAGGCGTTCTTTCAGGGCGTCAACGAGTTTGTAGATGATGTTGAAGGTAATGATTTCCACTTTGCTCGTTTCAGCCAGACGTTTGGCGACGGAAGTGGGTTCGCTACTGAATCCAATAAGGAGTGCCCCCGAGTTTTCAGCCGTTCGCACATCTGATTCGGTGATGCTGCCGACTCCGGAATCGACAATATCGAGAGCAATTTCATCTGATTTGATAGTGGCAAGAATCTGTTCGATAGCCTCAAGTGATCCTTGGACGTCGGCCTTCAAAACAATGCAGAGTTTCTTCATTTCTTTTTCTTCTTCACTTTGAATTTTTCCGGTCCGACTCTTGGTAGTATCTTTGAGGAGTGCTTCTTTGGAGCGCAGTCGTGCCAGTCCTTTGTCACTTACGACCTGCACGACGTCATTGGTTTGTGGTGTGGTGTTGAATCCGTAGAGTGTGACTGGCATAGAGGCAGTGGCATGGAGGAGGTTTTTTCCGCTCCAGTCTTCGATGCGACGGATACGGCCAAAGGCACCCCCGGCGATAACATCTTGACCAACTTTGAGTGTCCCGGTACGAATGAGTGCAGTGGCCACGGGGCCTTTCTGCGGGTCGAGATGTGATTCGAGGATAACAGCCAAACCATCCCGTTTTTGATCAGCTCGAAAATCTTCAACTTCGGCAACAAGGAGGATACTATCGAGCAATTTGTCGATCCCGATATTCTTTTTGGCGCTGATTTCTGTACACATAGTCTCACCACCCCATTCTTCGAAGAGGATGCCGTGCTCAGCTAATTCTTGTTTGACTCGTTCGGGCTTGGCTTCCGGTTTGTCGATTTTGTTGATAGCAACAATGACGGGGAGTTTGTGTTCTTTTAGGTACTCGATCACTTCTTTGGTTTGAGGGCGGACACCATCGTCTGCGGCTACAACGAGGATGGCGATATCTGCAATAGAAAGACCACGTTTGCGCATAGCGGCAAAGGCTTCGTGACCAGGCGTATCGATAAAAGTGATCAGCTCTTTGTGCTTTTTTGTCTGGTAAGCGCTGATATGCTGGGTGATACCACCGGCTTCTCCTGCTGCTACACTGGCTTTGCGGATCGTATCGAGCAAGGTTGTTTTTCCATGATCAACATGACCGAGTATAGTAACAATCGGAGGGCGAGGGGAGAGGTTTTTCCCGGAATTCTTTTCTTCTCGGAGGATGGTGTTGAGTCCCTCGAGTGTCAAATTGGCACCCTGGAGCTTTTCTTCGGCGGGGGTGGTTTCAAAGCCCAAGTCGGACGCAATAACGCTTGCTGTGTCGAAATCGATCTCTTCGTTGATAGTGGCAAGGATGCCATTTTTCATGAGTTCTGTAATAACAGCAGCAACTGGCACCTCCAACAACTCGGCCAATTTTTTGACAGTGACAGAGGCGGGTAATGAGACATTTTTCAGAGGAATTTCTGGATCCATAGCAGTGTATATGAAATGATTTAGATAATGCTGGGTTTGCCTGAGATAGCTTGGGTGATGGCGGATTTCTCTTCTTCGGTAAAAGGAAAGCCATCGGTTGTACCGGACAGTACAGGCTTGGCATACACCC
>CAZPXK010000072.1:1556-3177 GCA_964590035.1 uncultured Bdellovibrionales bacterium | reverse complement strand
TTGGTCGAGTTGAGCACGTATGATCCGGCTTTGACGGTACCGGAGTAGACACGGAAAAAAGTCAGCTGCCCGACGAAAGGATCGGTCGCAATTTTGAAAGCCAGTGCCGAGAAATCCTCATCGTCACGCGTCTCGCGCACGAGCGGCGCATCTGTCTTGGGATCAGTTCCTGTTACTGGAGGGATATCGATAGGTGATGGGAGGTAGTCAACCACAGCATCCAACACGAGCTGAACACCCTTGTTGCGCAGTGCCGTACCAGTCATCACAGGATGAAGTCTCACGGCGATAGTCGCCTTGCGGAGAGCAGCCTTCAACTCGGCCACAGAAATCTCTTCGGCATTCAAATATTTTTCTGTCAGAGCATCGTCAGTTTCAGAAATTTTTTCTACCATTTTTTCACGCCATTCTTTGGCCTTGTCAGCGTATTCAACTGGGATCTCCCCTTCAATCACTTTTTCTCCCATCTCACCATCAAAGGTGTAGGCCTTCATGGTCATCAGGTCGATCAGACCATAGAAATCACCACGCAGTCCCATGGGATACTGGATAGCAACAGCATGCGGAGTGAGACGATTCCAAATCGAAGAGAGAGCCTCTTCAAAAACCGCACCCTCTTTGTCTATTTTGTTGATAAAGCACATGCGAGGTACTTCGTACTTCTCAGCCTGACGCCATACGGTCTCGGACTGTGGCTCGACGCCCTCTTTGCCATCAAAAACAACGACACCACCATCGAGCACACGGAGCGAACGCTCCACCTCAACGGTAAAGTCCACGTGTCCGGGCGTGTCAATGATATTGATATGGTGTCCCTTCCAATAACAGGTCGTAGCAGCAGAGGTGATAGTAATACCGCGCTCCTGCTCCTGCTCCATCCAGTCCATGGTCGCTGTGCCCTCGTGTACCTCGCCGATCTTGTGAGTGATACCGGTATAAAACAAGATACGCTCAGTGGTCGTCGTCTTGCCGGCATCGATATGAGCGATGATACCGATATTGCGATACTTATCAATAGGGGTTTTGCGAGCCATATGTTTTAAAAAATTTCCAATTACCAATTTTCAATTTCCAAACAATTTCCAATATCTCAATTCCCAATAACCAAACAATAATTCACACCTGAACTATTTAATAAAGATTGCATTTTGCCTAGGCAAAATGAGCAAAGGCTTTGTTGGCTTCGGCCATACGGTGGGTTTCGTCACGCTTCTTCATAGCGGCGCCAACCTTGTTGGAAGCATCGAGCAGTTCATCGGCCAACTTTTCAGCCATAGCCTTGCCCTTCTTGTTGCGACACGTATCGCGAATCCAGCGCATCGCGAGCACCTGACGGCGTTCACCCGAGACCGGGACCGGTACCTGATAGTTGGCACCACCGACACGGCGACTCTTGAGCTGGAGGAGCGGAGAAACGTTCTTGATAGCCTGTTCAAACGTATTGAGACCACCCTTTTTGGTGCGCTCGTGGATGATATCAAAAGCATCGTAGATGATTTTCTCAGCCACGCTTTTCTTACCGTTCCACATGATCATACCGACGAAATGACCAACCAACGGATTATCATACATGGTATCCGGTTTCCACTCGCGGGCGAATTGTCGTTTTCTTCGTGGCATA
>CAZPXK010000072.1:0-1456 GCA_964590035.1 uncultured Bdellovibrionales bacterium | reverse complement strand
TTCTTCTTGTCCTTCTTGGCGCCGTACTTGGATCGGCTCTGCTTGCGCGCTACACCGGCGGCGTCAAAAATTCCACGGACGATGTGATAGCGTACACCCGGGAGATCCTTGACGCGACCACCACGGATCATCACGATGGAGTGTTCCTGGAGGTTGTGTCCTTCGCCAGGGATATAGGCGGTCACTTCCATCCCGTTGGTCAAACGAACACGGGCGATCTTGCGGAGAGCGGAGTTCGGTTTCTTGGGAGTCGTGGTCGATACCTTGATACAGACACCGCGCTTGAACGGACTGTCGTGAAAGGTGTTGCGATTCTTGACGGTATTGATGGAATAGGTCATTGCAGGAGACTTCGATTTCTTGACCGAAGAACTGCGCGGGCGCTTCACGAGTTGATTGATGGTAGACACAGGGCTAAAAATTTAACGCGCCTGCCCGAATCGCTACGCTTCGTTTGCGAATCGTTGCGGGCGGGCCTGAGCGGATGAATTTAGAATCAAATAAGACAGTCTAGAAAAAACAGGAAAACAGCAAGCTTTCCGTAGTGCCTATACTACCCTAGACTTGCGGTTTATGTCAACCCCGCACCTTTTCTCAAACATAATTTAGGAAATTTCGTATTTCGAGCCGATAGGCGGCTACGCCTTACATCCCTTTATAGGCTCAGTTTTCCCCAGAAAAGGTGCGGGGTCAATACTGGGGCGATAAACAGGGGTTCACCCCAAGAATTTCACAGGGTAAAGCGCAAGAACAGACTGAGAACAAAGTTGATAAAAACACCAATAGGTCCCGAAAAGAAAAATATGACGAAAATGAGCAGAAAGAGTCCGTACTGTTCCAACATCAAAATCGTTCGCTCTGAAAGTGGGAGTAGCGTATAGAGTATTTTGGATCCATCAAGCGGCGGTATAGGAAGCAGGTTGAAACACGCCAAGACAACATTCCAAAAAATAACCAGGAGCAGTAGTCCGAAAAGAATACTGGAGAGCGATCCGGAAAGCGACTCCGCAAGCAGACCGAATCGTTCGAGAAAATCCCCTCTCCCACCGATAACGCCGATAAAGCGTCCCAGGATATCCTGTTTCACCAGAAGACCTAGTGGCAAGAGCGAAGCGATAAGGGCGGCGATAGAGGCCAGTATCAGATTAGAGGCGGGGCCAGCCAAAGCAACCAATGTCGGTCCCCATTTTTGATCACGAAGATTGTAAGGATTATATGGCACCGGTTTTGCCCACCCAAAAGCGAACCCGGTCGTCACAAAGAGAAGCACCGGAAGCAAAACCGAACCAAATGGATCAATATGCACCATGGGGTTCAGATTGAGCCGACCGGCGTATTTGGCGGTCAGGTCACCCAACCAAAGGGCCATCAGTCCATGTGACACCTCGTGGATAATAACCGAATACACCAACGTCAGGAGATAAAAACCAACCAGGACAATTTCGTGAGCCATAAT
>CAZPXK010000071.1:0-3273 GCA_964590035.1 uncultured Bdellovibrionales bacterium | reverse complement strand
CCCAAGGCACCGGCCGCCTCGATAGCGGCCTCGCCGGCTACTGGAAGCTCGATGATGGCAGCGGCACGAGTGCCACGGATAGTAGTACCAATGCCAACACCGGCACGCTGACCAATGGCCCAACCTGGACGACCGGACAAATTGGTGGTGCAGTAACTTTTGATGGGACGGATGATCGTGTTGTTACGACGCATACAACGAATCTCAATACGTACCCTATCACTGTGTCTACTTGGGTGAAAACCAGTGTTAATGATGCTACTAGGCGGCCAATCGTGTCGAAATATTCTTTTTTGAATGGATATGCTCTGTATATGAGGGGCGGTAAAGTGCTTGCTTGGTATATGGGGAACGGATCTAATTACATCTATACAGGAGCTGAAGGTATAATAAGCACTACCACGGTCAGTGATGATGCTTGGCACAACGTAGTTTTTACAGTTGATATTGTTGGCGGAAAACTTTATGTTGATGGCAAACTTGAAGCATCACGAGCCTGGACAGGCACGCCGCAGGCTTCTACGACTACCAATGGCCTGGGACTGTCGTATCCTGATGGTGGAAGTTTTACAGCGTATCTAGCCGCATCTATTGATGATACGCGTATCTACAATCGCGCTCTTTCGGCTGACGAAGTAGCGCAATTGTACCGTCTGAACGCACCGACGGGGACTGATACGGGCCTCAAGGGCTACTGGAGCTTCAATGGCAAGGACATGAGCGGCACGACCGCCTACGACCGCTCTGGCGCCGGCAACACGGGTACTCTTACCAACGGCCCTACCGTCACCCCCGGCAAGCTGGGGCAAGCATTGTCTTTCGACGGGACTGATGATTACGTCAATCTTGGTATTCCCTCAAGTATTAATTCTCTCCAGGTCCCCATGACTCTTTCTGGGTGGTTCAAACAAACAAGCGCTAGCCCAACATTTCAAACGGTCATTGGCCAGTTTTTGAATACGACTGGGCATAGGCTTCCTAAAATGGTTCGTATCGATAGTGGGGTGCTCAAATACTACACGTCTACTGCTGCTGGTGGGTTTCAGGCATTTGGCACCATGACGCCGAGTCTGAATACCTGGCATTTTTTTGCCGTTACAGTTTCTGGGAGTATTGCCTCACCAACAGTGACTATTACTCTCGATGGAACCTCAGAAAGTAGTTCTTTGTCATCTCTTTCATCATCCCCAGACACTACCGTCCCTACTTATATTGGGAGCAGTATTCAAGATTCAAGCCAAGTTTTTAGAGGTTTCATTGACGAAGTCAGAGTCTACAATCGTGCTCTCTCAGCTGCCGAAATCACCGCTCTCTACAACACCTCCCGTTAGAGAACGCGGCGCCTGTACTGAGAAGCTTTGGAGGTTCAACCTCCAAGTGACAGCGGTTGTTCTTCGGAGAAGCGTTTTGGTTGACAGACAAAGAAAAGGTGCTATGATGACAATGTAATCACTTGTATTCAAGTATATGGCTTCTGGCACAAAACAAAGCACTCTGACCCTGAGGGTTTCAAGTGGACTCAAGGAAAGACTCAATCGGTTTGCTGCACTGACAGACAGTTCCCTCTCTTCGGTAGCTGCCACAGCGGTAGAAGAATACCTGGCTTGGCGGATTCCGCAGCAGAAAGACTTGGAAAAGGCAATCAAAGAGGCAGATCAGGGAAAATTTGCTACTGAGGCAGAGGTGAAAGCAGTGATGAAGAAATGGGGCTATGTATGAAGTGAAATGGCGTCGTCAAGCGCTTGAGAATATGAATCATATCGCTGATTTCATCGCTCTCGACAACAAGGAGCGAGCGGTTTCTTTTGTGCATGATATTTTTTCTCGAGTTGAAGAGCTTAGGGTATTTCCTTATCGAGGAAAGGCGGGGAAGACAGCAGGTATTCGGGAACTTGTCGTGCATCGGCACTACCTGGTTTCGTATCGTGTCGGAAGGGAAAATATCGAAGTGTTGCAGGTCTGGCATACTGCAGAGAAGCGGTGAAATCATCAAGGATAGAATTGTTACTTAGAAGCCAGGCTTCTAAGTTTTCTCGAGAAGCCCCTTCCTCTTGGAAGTGCGGCTTCTTTGTTTTTTTGAGCACACTCGGGGATTTTTTGGTATACTAAAGAAGAAGAAATTTTCAATTTTCAAACAAAGTCAGAATATACCAATTTGAAAATTTAGAAATTAAGTCATTGAAAATTGTTTAGAAATTAGAAATTGAAACTTAGAAATTCTCCCTTGTGTCTTACGCCGTAACAAAAAATAGAGTAGTGCAGTGGCTAGGTATCATCCTCATCATAGGGGTGTTTGCCTTGCCCCGTTAGAGTCAAATCTATGCATTATGTTTACATTTTGCAAAGTAAAAAAGATGGAAAATGGTATACTGGCTGTACCGAAGATCTGCGAAAGCGCTTCAAGGAACATGAGCAAGGAAAAAATCTGGCAACCAAAGGACGAGGCCCATTCATGCTTCTGTATTACGAGGCTTCCTTGGATAAGCATGATGCATATACCAGAGAAAAGTATCTAAAAACCGGAATGGGCAAGCGTTATCTCAAGAATCGACTGAAGCGCTTTCTGACTCTAACGGGACGAACTCTATGACACACACAAGTGCTCGCGTATGGCAGTGGACGGGTATTATACTGATACTCTGTTTATTTGGGGGTGCCTATTGGTATTTCAAAGTCTACGGCAGCACGCTCAACCAGTCGCAGAATGACCTGAATACCAATGGTCTGGTGGGGCTCTGGTCGTTCAATGGGGATGATATATCAGGAGTGACTGCCTATGACCGGAGTGGCAGTGGAAACAATGGGACACTGACTAATGGACCAGTGGCGACTCAGGGGAAAGTTGGCCAGGCCTTTGATTTCGACGGGACCAACGACTATGTGTCGACTGCTGACTACTCATATTCCAACGCTCAGGCATTTACGATGAGCGTGTGGTTCAAGGCCGATACTGTTTCAGGGAATCAAGTCATTTTTTCCAAGACTACCTATGAATACAATCTTCGCCTGACGGATGCGACCCTCGCTTTTGCTTACTGGGATACCGGAGGGGTAGGCGCGATAGATCTTTCTTATTCTAGAGTAGCCGCAAACAGATGGTATCTGGTAGATGTTACGTACGATGGTTCAGGTGCGGCTTATATGTATGTTGATGGGGTGCGGGTGGCTTCGGATACGAATATTGTTAATAGTTTTCAAAATAAAGCGGAAGCTTTGCTAATTGGTGGAGGCTATCATATTTCCGGTAATCCAGGGTATTTGAATGGTCAAATC
>CAZPXK010000070.1:0-3320 GCA_964590035.1 uncultured Bdellovibrionales bacterium | reverse complement strand
AGTAATCTCTGTACCATATTTGTATATAATTTCTCTTTCAGTATAGCAGAAAACCAGGGTTGGGAAAAGAAAAAACTCCCATTGGGAGTTCAATCTTTTTGATAAGTTTTGGTGGGTACAGCAGGAATCGAACCTGCGACCGTTGGCTTAAAAGGCCACTGCTCTACCGACTGAGCTATGTACCCGCAAATCAAAACAATTGTACCTGGAATGAGGCACTTTGGTCAACCCTCCTACTGCTTGGGCACAATAACATCCTTACCAACAAATGGCCGGAGTACCTCTGGAATCACCACCGAACCATCAGCTTGCTGGTAATTTTCGAGAAGAGCAATAAAAATACGGGGGCTCGGCAAGGCTGTATTGTTGAGCATATAGACATGCTTTTTATCGCCCTGTTCGTCTTTGTACTTCACATTGAGCCGCCTAGCCTGCCAATCAAGAAAGTTACTGGCTGAACCGGTCTCGCCATAGCGATTCATACCTGGCATCCAAGCCTCGAGATCAAAGGCGCGGTACTTGCCGGCGCTCATGTCTCCGCTACAAATCTGAATCTTGCGATACGGCAGCTCAAGCTCTTGGTGCATTTCTTCTGAAACAGCAATCATCTCTTCCTGGAGTGAGTTTGCCAGTTCCATATCAGCCGGACAGAGTATAACCTGCTCCACTTTCATAAACTCATGCACCCGGTACATACCTTTGGTATCCTTGCCATAACTCCCGATTTCACTCCGGTAGCACTGACTGAAACCCGCCATGCGCAGCGGCAGATTTTTTTCTTCCAAAACCTCATCACTGTAATACGAAAGCAATGATGGCTCAGCAGTTCCGACCAAAAATTTTGATTCTTTGGAAATACTGCCATCTACCTCTTTGTCGGATGTCGCTACCTGATAGATTTCATCAATCTCACCATTGTATTCACCGCCCTTAAAATAGCCACTCCCAAAAAGCGGAAAGCTTTTTACCAAGGTTGGTGGGATCATCGGTGTATACCCTTTGGAAACGAGTTTTTGCAATGCATAAAACATCAATCCCATCACCAAAAGCGTTCCCTCATTTTTCAAATAGTAGCCGCGATATCCAGACACTTTAGCTCCACGCTCCAAATCCAAAACATCGAGCATCTTGCCGAGCTCCATATGTGTCCGTGGAGTAAATTCAAACTGTTTGATATCTCCATATTTTCCCACCTCGACGTTCTCCGCATCATTTTTACCACGTGGTGTATCAGGAGAAATAATATTGGGCACCTGTACCATGAGCACATCAAATTCTTTCTTCACCATAGCAAAGCGAGGCTCAAGTTCATCAATTTTTACCTTGATCTCTTTGCCTTTGGCGATAATTTCAGCGCGCTCTTCATCGGTTTTTGCCTGCTGGATAAGGTCGTTGATATCGTTCTTGAGCGACTTCAATTCTTCCAATTCCTGAAGTAATGCAATACGCTCACCATCTTTGGCGAGTAAAGCGTCAACATCAAGCGACAGGTTCTTGGCTGTCACCGCTTCTTTGATAGCATCCGCGTTGGTACGGATGTACTGGATATCTAACATACTCGAAAAAAGAATCAGGAATTACGATGTGGACGACACTGGATTCGAACCAGTGACCCCAGCAATGTGAATGCTGTGCTCTAACCCTAGCCCGAGGCTGGTCCGCCTTGGGCGGAAACTGAGTCTTCATTAATTTACAATCTCTTGGTGGTCGCACCTGGACTCGAACCAGGGACCTCTGCAATGTGAATGCAGCATTCTAACCAGCTGAACTATGCGACCAAGTATTTTTTCAACTCTTTTACTCTTTGTCCTTCATTGGAGGAAAGATAACCGTCTCACGGATAGAACGGTTCATGAGGATAGCGAACAGGCGTTCACTCATCCCGAATCCACAGGCTGGTGGCATACCGTATTCCAGGGCCTGGATAAAGTCCTCGTCGAGCATCATCCCCTCCTTGTCACCGGCATCGCGAAGCCTCATTTGTTCCTCAAAGCGTGCTCGCTGATCAATCGGATCATTGAGTTCAGCAAATCCATTCCCAAGCTCACTCTTCGCCGCTATCGGCTGAAAGCGAAGCGTCCGGCGAGGATTCTTGGGATCACACTTTGCGAGTGGCGATACTTCAATCGGATGACCCACCAAGAAACAAGGCTGCAACAATTTTTGACGCACTGTTTTCTTGTACAACGTATCAATCATGCGCCCCTTGCCATAATTCTTTTCGTATTTGATATGGAGTTCATCAGCCTTTTTCTGTAGCTCTTCGACAGTCACTTCGTTCGACAAATCAATACCAGTTTCTTTCTGAAACTCGGTAAAGTAGTCAACACGTGGAAATGACGTATTCCAATTGATACTCACCCCTTCATATTCTGTGACCATCGTTTCACCGACAACCGCGCGAACGATGTCCTTGTACAATCGCTCCACCAGTTCCATCCCCTGCTCCATATTCATGTAAGCAGCATAAAATTCCATATGATCAAACTCCTGCAGATGCTCACGATCTATTCCTTCGTTACGAAATACCCGACCAATTTCAAATACGCGCTCATACCCACCGACAAGCAAACGTTTGAGCGCTAGTTCGAGTGAGATACGCAGATAAAAATCAGCATCCAAGGCATTATGGTGTGTTACAAACGGTTCCGCTTCGGCGCCGCCAGGGATGTGCTCGAGTACCGGAGTCTGCACTTCCAAAAATTTCTGTTCTGTCAGTACCGTTCGGACCGTCTGCCAAAACGCATTTTTCTTGATAAACAACTGTCTTGTCTCTTCATTCATGAGCAGATCAAGATAGCGACGACGGAGCAGTTCTTCTTCATCTTTCAAACCATAGAATTCTGTCGGGATTGGGCGAAGCGATTTGCAGAGCATCTGCCATGAGGCGACCCGTACTGATTTTTCATCCTGTTTAGTCAAAAAAACAGCACCGGTGATAGCCACAAAGTCACCGAGGTCAACTGTTTCTTTAAACAGCTTGAAATCTGTTTCTCCCAACACTTCCAAAGAGAAAAATCCTTGAATTTTTCCACTTCCATCCTCAAGGTGACAAAAAGCAATCTTACCCATGACACGCAAGGATTTGACGCGCCCCACTACCGACACCTGAGTATCGGTGCCATTCAGAGTCTCAAAAGCATTCAAAACCTCGACGCTTGTATGGGTACGCACCACTGTATCCGGATAAGCCGTTCCGGTTGCTTGGCGTATTTTCTCGAGCTTTTCGAGTTTTGTTGTCAGAATATCTTCACGCATATTTCAAAGTTGTTCTACCGAGCACATGGTCACATTGTAGCTTCTCCTAAAGCAAAATGCAA
>CAZPXK010000069.1:0-3390 GCA_964590035.1 uncultured Bdellovibrionales bacterium | reverse complement strand
AAAAAAGGCTGGGTATCGACCCAACCACCTGCCCCACCAAGCTACCCGATAACACTGATTCTGGCAAGCATTTGCGACTAGTCCCCTTTCTCCTCACGTGCCGGGAGAGCGCCACGCAGCTCTTGGCTGAAACGACCACCGCGCGGATCGACAGCCGCATTGTCGATGAGGCGAGTAGCCTTGGTATCAGCAAAACTCCCTGCTTTTTGAATCAAACCCATTTCATAGAGTACTTCATCAAAGTATCCCGGAAGGAGCGTTTTCCACGTAAATGGAAAGTTGAGGCTCGACATGTCTTCCACACGACGCGTCAACTCGTTGGTACAGTTATGCGCCAGAGTATTGTAAAACTTGGGCTCGGCCGCTACCGTGTTGATATCCTCACCGAGGAGGAGAAGTAGACGACGGACTTGTTCGGGTGTAGCCACGGTCGGATAGCGATACACGCGTTCACCACGATAGGCCGTACGAGCACCGACTATATCTTCTTCCGAACCAACGACATAAATGATTTCATACTGACGGAGTATACCAAGGAGCGGTGAAAAATCTTCCCCTACTTCACGCCGTGATTCAAGCGACACCACTAGTCTCTCGCCACCGGAAAATCCAAAAGAAAGAAAAATATGAGCCAGTCCTTCAAAGTCATCAAAATGCGAAATGAACACGTCGAGGTCGGTCAGTTTGGCCAAATTGAACTGACGTAATTCATAGACAGGGTCGGCTGTCAGTTCGCCGGTCCAGACAAAGTTGCGATAGTTCTCGACTTTCAGCACATCACCATAAACCTGAAACGTCGGCAGCTGTTCCTGACCCAGTTCCCATGGTCGATCATGCGAAGGTTGTGTTCGCCACACAAACACTGCCCCGGCCAAAGCGAGAATTGCAAAAACAACAGCGACTTTTTTCCACGTCAAAAATCGAGACATGGGGTAATGAACAGTGATTTAAAGTTTTTCCAGTTCCTTGAGATCTTTGTCAGGGAAGTAGAGAATAGCGAGACCGATGGCAATACCAGCAATCGCCGTATAGAACGGATTGCCTTCGAAAAAGAAATAATCAACAGCATCAAGCAACTGCCAGATACCTCGCCAGACCAGCACGATACCAAGCACGATAGCGATGTTCTTGGCGAAATAGGCAGCGATGTTTCTTTTTCCAAACATAGGATAAGGACTTAGGAATAACGCTTCTAGTATATCACGCCTCTACCGGGTGAAAAGCCAGTAGCAAAATACGATGACTACCGATACCAAAACACCTACCGCCACTGAAAATCGAAAGATATTCCTCGGGGTGCCTTCTTTCCAATCAGTCCAATGCGCAGTCCCATGAGTGATGGCCAGTTCCCGCTGCTCCGCTCGATCACGAATATACCGTTTGGGACTATATAGTACAAGTGTGAAATATCCGAGGTACAGCGGATACAACCACTGGATGCCCCACCCGCCATCGAGTGTATCATGGATGAAATGAGCGGTTGTCCCGAGAAACCAGATGAGTCCATAGAGTGGATCGACGAGCGCTATCAGACACGCGCCGCCGATACCGATGGGCAGTGGCAAATGGAAAATGTCACGATGCTCATGTGCAAACTGATTGATCTGCCATTTGTTGCGAGCGAGCCAAATGATAAAGTCGAGATCCGGGGCGAGCGTTGCCAAAATTCCAAAGAATATGAGAGGCACTTGTGGTTCACCAGAAACAAGAGAAGCGAGCCAACCAATGATGAGCCCGACTGCAATATCGATATACATGCTCTTTCATTTAAACAGCTACCAACCCCAACTTTTTCAATCGGGAACGAATACCTCCGGGCTGACGACCGAGTTTTTCGCACAGCTCTTTCATCTGCTTGCCCCGCTCAAACATTTTTTTCAGCTTCTCCTCTTCTTCGTCGGTCCAGGGTCGATAGGCCTGCGGGTGCTTTTCTCGGAGAGTAGCAAAGCCATCCGGCTCAGTCGCAGCCGTCTTTTTTATTTTCTTCACTTTTTTCTCTTTTTTGATACGCTTTTGTTTACCATCACAGATGATGATAAAGTTGCGCTCCATCTCGGCGATGCGCTCGGGAGAGAGACGAGCATACTCTGCTTCCGCTCGTTCCGAAGCCGCCCGAAAACGCTCATCCTCGGCGAGGACAATCGGATGCACCTGAAAGGCACGAGCATTGACTCCGAGAAGATGGACACCCGAGAGCGTCCGCACCCGAGAGAGTGCCACGTAGCCCTGCCCATATTCAAACGTCTGCGACAGATCCATGACCGCCGCATCAAGCGATACTCCCTGACTCTTGTGAATCGTCATCGCCCACGCCAGACGAAGCGGAATCTGTGTGATCTTGGCAAAGACCTCATCTCCTTCGGCAATCGTCCATTCGGCCGGCTCCGTTTCAATCTTCAAACCATCCGTTGTTTTTACAATCGGATACTTTTTTTCATTGGTGAATCCGATCACTGTACCAAGCGTCCCGTTCACATAACCGCCACCGGCATTGTTTTTGGTAAACATAACCGCCGCCCCTATTTTGAGTTCCAAACGTTCCGGGGAAAGACAGCCGCGGACCAACGCACTCGTGAGCGCCTCCGGACCACGCAGTGCCATAGTATAGGCATGGGTCTTGCCGGAAAGTTTCTTGAGTTCCGTAGCATTGAGCGTATCGACATTGGCGTTGTGCGAGTACAGGCGTGTCATATCATCCGGCAATTCTTCAGCGGTGATGAAGCGTTCGCGAATACTTTCAAAATGTGTCTCGTCAAACTCGTTCCGCCTGATAGCAGAGAGAATCGAAAGAAAAGCACTGTCTTCCTGACGGTGTTGTTCCGTCAAGTAGCACACCGTCGGTCGGAGAACATTCCAAATCTCGGCATCAAAGGCGAATTCTGATACGGCATTGGCCGCTTGATTCTTTTTCCCGGAAACCGGCGGGAGCTGAAAGAAATCCCCGACCAACACCACCTGCAGTCCACCAAAGGGCAACTGCACTTTCCGCACTTTGCGACACACTCGCTCCACCAGTGTCAGTATGCGCCCATCGAGCATCGACACTTCATCGATGATGAGCACTTTGGCTTTTTTGATGCGCTTACTCACATAGCGATTTTCCGCGATATGTTTCAGGGCCTGATCATCCAGTTCAGACTGCACGCCGATACCGCTCCACGAATGAATCGTCATGCCATGAATATGAGTAGCAGCGATGCCTGTCGATGCGGTCACAGCAAAGTCTATCTCATGCTCGCGGAGATAGTCGGTGTACTGATTGATGGTGTAGGTCTTGCCTGAACCAGCCTCGCCCGTGAGAAATACGTGCGCCCCGGTCTTCAGAATGGCAACGGCTTGGTCTTGGGTCATAATTTTTGAGTCACACTCCCCATCCTACCATTTCCTGTG
>CAZPXK010000068.1:0-3414 GCA_964590035.1 uncultured Bdellovibrionales bacterium | reverse complement strand
AGGACACCAGGTTTTCATCCTGGTAAGAGGGGTTCGACTCCCCTTGGGGCTACCAATTAACTAAAAAGTCTCGAGATACATTCTCGGGACTTTTTGGTTTATAGCACCCAAGGAGAGGCGAACGAGAAAGGGGTCGGGAAAACACCTGTTTGCCCGTTTGGGGTGACCGAGGTCTGCCGAGGGCTAGAGGGCGGAAGCCCTATAGAGCGCATCCGCCTCAGGCGGAGCGCCGGTCGTTCGACCCCCTTGGGGCTATCTTATGACAGCGACTTAATTTTTTAAAAACCCACGCTCTGGATGAGCTATGAAGACTCAGTGCGGAGTAGCGAGGGAGGAGGGTCCCCTTGGGGCTACCAGTAAACAGCAAACCTCCACACCTCTGTGGAGGTTTGTTTTTTTGTACCACAAAAGAAGAAAAATGGCGCGAGTAGAAAGCGATCGGACGCCTCTGTGAAATCGGTCTTTGTTTCACCGATTTTCACTTACAAATTCGCTATTTTAAACGATACGATGTATACTTATGAAATAGGGAGAGTTAACTTTGATAACTACATACGCGTATGGTTCTACCTCGGGCTTCGAAGCAGCGTTGTAATTGTTAATGTCAACTCTATGGATGCACAATCATCCGGCAGCACACAGCCTCTCTATCGAGGAACACAGATTGTCTGGTATATCCTCGGGCTCATTGAAGTCCTCCTCGCGTTTCGTTTCATCTTGAAACTTCTCGGCGCCAACGCAGGAGCAGGATTCACCAGCTTCATCTACGGTATCACAGCCCCATTTGCCGGACCATTTGTCACGGTGTTTAGCACAACGAGAGCGCAAGGAAGCACTTTTGAGTGGACCACACTTCTCGCGATGCTCGTCTACTACGTCGTCGCCTGGGGCGTCGTCAAGATGCTCGTCATGGGGAAATCCGTCTCCACTCCTGAAGCAGCGGTCAAACTCGACCGTCAGGACTAACTCAATTCACTTGTAACACTATTCTTATGACTACTATCATCAACTCTCCTCCCACTCAAGCCGCCGCCCCATCAGAGAGCGGCAGCGGGTTCGCAGGAATCGTTATTGGAGTCGTCCTTATCGGCATAGTAGGCTTTCTCTTCTTCATCTATGGATTGCCGGCTATGAGTGGTAATCAGAACATGAATTCTGGCGACAATGGTCCAACCATCAATGTGCCGGATAAGGTTCAAATCGAGGTGAAGAAGTAGCGTCGCACCTCAGGCCATAATCTTTCTTAATTTTATTCTTATGTCTCTCCTCATCTATATCATTTTCGGTGGTATCGTCGGTTGGGTAGCATCGATGATCATGGGTACTGATGGCCAGCAGGGCATCATCCTCAATGTTGTCGTTGGTGTCATCGGCGCCGCTCTGGGAAGCTGGATCTTTAGCCTCCTCGGTATCGGTGGCGACGTAACTGGCTTCAACATCGGAAGCTTTGTCGTCGCCCTAGTTGGCGCCATCGTCCTCATCGCCATCGTCAAAGCTATTCGGTAAGGCTGGCTAGGCCAGTATTCCTAAAAAACACCTCGTTTATTTCGGGGTGTTTTCTTGCCATTTTCCCCTCTCCTCGGTACAGTAAGAGCACTATGAAAATCCTCTCCATCGAAACATCCTGCGACGAGACCGCAGCTGCCGTCATAGAATACACTGACGGTCATGCATCCGTCCTCGCCAATACCGTTTCCTCCCAAGCCTCGCTCCATGCCAAATGGGGTGGAGTGGTGCCTGATTTGGCCTCACGAGAACACATAAAAAACATCGTCCCAGTCATCGAAGAAACGCTCGATCGCGCGGCACTCTCCCCTACCGATATCGACCTTATTGCTGTCACCGAGGGCCCGGGTCTCATGCCGGCACTCGTCATCGGAGTGACCGCGGCCAAAACACTTTCGTTCATCTGGAAAAAACCACTTCTCGGAATTCAGCATCTCGAGGGACATATTTATGCGAATTTTTTAAATTCTCATAATGACTCAATTTCTAAATTAGAAAAAGAAACTAAAAACATTTTTCCGCTCGTTGCTCTGGTGGTTTCGGGTGGACACACTGAACTCGTACTGATGAAAGATCATTTTCAATACGAGATCCTCGGTGAGACCCAGGATGACGCTGCTGGTGAAGCGTTTGATAAAGTCGCCAAGATGCTGGGGCTCGACTATCCAGGAGGGCCCATCGTTGCACGAAAGGCAGATGCCTTTCGTGAACGAAATTTCCAATTTCCAATTTCCAATTTCCAAACAAATTCCAATGACTCAATTTCCAATTCAAAAAAATTCGAATTTCCTCGGCCGATGTTGGACGTAGATAATTTTGATTTCTCTTTTTCTGGGCTCAAGACTTCTGTCCTCTACTTTTTGAAGAAACACGAAGAACAAAAGAAAGACGAAGACTTCATAGACGAAGTCTGTCATGAATTTCAGGAAGCAGTCGTCGATGTCCTGGTCGGCAAAACCAAAAAAGCTCTCGCTCTCTATTTCCCAGCCACCTTTGTCATCGCTGGTGGCGTCTCGGCCAATGTGCGGTTACGTAATCAGTTACGTAATGTAATTGATACTGAATTTCCTGACACGCAATTTCTCACGCCAGAATTCACCTACTCACTCGACAATGCAGCCATGATCGGCATCGCCGCCGCCCTCCGCTACGAACACATGAACGAAACTGACCGTGCTGCGCTCATAGCATCTCATCTGACACTAGAACCCAATGCCAACCTCCCGCTCCAGAACCTCGTATGATTATCACAGCCATCAAAACTGAAAAAGTATTGCCCAAGTCTACCACTCTCACAGCCCTGCTTGATCATCATCTGAAACAGTTTTCTGAAAACTCCATACTGGTTATCACGTCCAAAGTAGTGGCGCTTTGTGAAGGGAGAGTGGTTCCTCTCGCCAAAATCAAAGAGTCTACCCTCAAAGCAGAAGCTGACTATTATCTCCCAAAAGAAAAAAGCCGCTACGGCGTTGCCCTCACCATCAAGGACAATGCTTTTATCGCGCGCGCCGGCATGGATGCCTCGAACACCGGAGGCTATTACTCGCTCCTCCCCAAAAACAGCTACACCACTGCCAAAAAAGTCCGCGCCTATCTCGTCAAACGTTTCGGCATCAAACACGTCGGCGTCATCATCGTCGACAGTCATTCCTCGCCTCTCCGCCGTGGTGTCACCGGTGTAGCCATTGGCTGGAGCGGATTTCACGGGCTCAAGGGTTACGAGCATGTCCCCGATATCTTTGGATACAATTTCACCAGTCACGCCAATCACGTCGATGCCCTGGCGACGGCCGCTTCACTCACCATGGGTGAAGGTAACGAACAGACCCCACTCGTCACCATCACCGACATTCCCTTTGTTGCTTTTCAAGCAAGCTCCCCCACCCAAAAAGAACTCACCTACTTCAA
>CAZPXK010000067.1:0-3462 GCA_964590035.1 uncultured Bdellovibrionales bacterium | reverse complement strand
GTTGAAAAGGTCATCCTCGGACCGGAACGCCGCAGTCGTGTCATCAACAAGAAAGAAAAGAACATCGTCGCCTATCACGAAGGTGGGCACGCCCTGGTCGGTGCCAGTCTCCCCAATGCCGATCCTGTACACAAAGTGTCCATCATTTCACGAGGACATGCCGGTGGCTACACGCTCTCGGTGCCAGAAGAAGACAAGAGTCTCCACTCGCACGCCTATTTTCTCGATGAGCTCGCTGTTTTCCTCGGAGGCTATGCCAGTGAAAAATTGGTCTTTGGAGACATTACTACTGGACCGTCCAACGATCTAGAACGAGCGACTTCGATGGCTCGCAGCATGGTCACACGCTACGGTATGAGTCGTCTCGGTGCCCGGACCTTTGGCAAAAAAGAAGAACTGGTATTTCTCGGTCGTGAGATGCATGAAGAGCGGAACTACTCAGAAAAAACAGCTCAGGATATCGATATAGAAGTTACACACTATATTGATGAGGCTTTCAAAAAAGCCACTGCTATTCTGACTGAAAAACGAAAGACTCTCGATGCCATCGCTTCGGCCTTGCTCGAAAAAGAAACACTGGAAAAAGACGAGTTTGCCGCTCTGGTAGCAGCAAACGAAGGGCAGACAATCTCCCAGTAGAGAAGTCTCTCTTGCTTAATCCTCTCCAATATCATGGAAAAAACTTCCACACTTGATATCATCATCGAAAGTTTTCGATGTTCCCATCAACGTCGGAGGTTTTTTTTCTTTGGTTTTTTACTCGCCCTTCCTCCCGCCATACTCCTACTCTTGCAACGAGTATACGATATCACTACCAGCACTGCCCTCCTTGAATACATCCGTCAATTTCCAGTGCTCTCCTGTTTTTTTCTTCTCTGGTATGGAGCTTCTGTGCTCTTTGGAAAATCCCACCTCATTGTTCTCCTCGAGGCTCACAAAAAAAAGTCCGTTCCGAAAAAATTGTTTCTACCCCTATCCTCTTTCACCAAGGCGCTCGGCATTGATGCTCTATTTATCACCGGACTCATTGTTGTCACACTCCTTGTGAGCCTCCCACCGCTCTTTGCCTCATTCTTTGGACAGACAACACTGGCACCACTGGTTTTACTGAGCGAACTTACTCTGCTACCTATTTTTTTCATCGGCTATCTTCTGCGAGAATTTACTTATTTCTATACCTTTCTTTCTCCACTAACACTGAAAAGTTCGCTCGAGGCGGGAGCCAATCTTTTTCTTCGACAAAAAGCAACTTGTCTCTTTTTTGAGGTACACTTCATCCTTCTCAACCTCCTCTTTACTTTTTTGTTCAATTTGGTTATGCTGAGTATCGTTGCTCTTTCACAAACGGTGCTCCCCCTCGCGACAGAATTATTCTTTTTTCTCGTTACTCTGATTTTACTTTCTTGGTTTGAAATATTTAAACAAGCCCTGTGGTTTCATTTTTTTGAATCCATAGCCCGCCCAAAGAAACCCGCTTCAGACCTTCCCCAGACACTCAAAGGAGAAGTCGAAATGCCGGGTGTATAGTAGAACCTGCCTCGTCACTTACTTAAAAAAATGGACAATTAGCTCAGATGGTTAGAGCGTCGCATTGACATTGCGGAGGTCACTGGTTCGAGTCCAGTATTGTCCACTAAACAGTTTCCGCCCAAGGCGGACCAGCCTTTGGCTGGGGTTAGAGCGCTACATTGACATTGTAGAGGTCTCTGGTTCGAATCCAGATACACCCACCAAAATAAGTACAAAAAATCCCGAGGCTTTCCTCGGGATTTTAAATTTCTAACAACCTCCGTTGCAGTATGTTCCGGTGTCACGTGCGTTTGGCGGCGGCGTTGTATAAGCCTTTACCTTATTCGTCTTCTGACTCGTTTCATCCAACCACTTCGCTGCTGGTCCCAACTTTTTATTTGCTTTATCAAGCTCTTTACCGATTTGCGTATCAACTTTTTTAATCTCACGGTCAATGCTGGCCTGAATCTTTCCGACACCTTTTTGAATCATATTATTGACAGCCCGATTGATCATGGCTGTGATAATCGTCGAAACAATCCCGGGATTTTCTGCTGCCGCCACGATATTGTTTCCGATATTTTGCGTATCTGCGAGCATCTTGTCGATGGTAGCAGCCGGAGTAATCGTCTTGCCACTGCCCGGATCTTTTTTTCCGATAAATCCCGATGATGATGCCTCTGTCCGGGCCGCATCAATCGCCTGATTCATCTTGGTCGCATGCACTGCTGTAGCTGTCATCACAAATCCAAAGGAATTATTCATAGGATTTGATATAAGAGCATTGAACCCACGCATATCACCCTTCTGAAAAATCTCCTCGGGACTCTCAGCAAATTCATCAAGATCGTAGCCTAGTTGCGCAAAAGCATCAGTCCCGTCTGAAGCCGCGATAGCCTGGTCAGCCTGTCGTATCAAATGCGAAGCATAGTTCCCACTAGCCGGGTTACCAGCATCACCACTACTCACATAGTTAATGGTCTGTCCCTTTCCGCGCGTCACCGTGGTAAAAAAATCATTCATAAACACCTGGGTCTGAGATTCGGGACGCTTATAGAGAAACTCATTCCAGTCCGTCACAAAGAGCGCGTCAGCCGTCGAATTGCCTCCAATCAATTTTCCGACATTGCCGTTAATAGCTTTGACGGCCGATGCTTTGAGCGCCGCGAGCAGCGCTACTTTTATCTGTTCCAAAATATTTTCCATCGTAGTTTGCCCAAAACTTCCAAAGATGTTCGACACTGTCCACCATGCATGAGCCTGTGGTGTAAAGGTCGTCATATTGAATACCAATGCCGCGACAAAAAAAGCCGTGACGTATTTTTTCTTGTTGTATATTTTTTTCTGAGACATAACTCTACACCTTATACACACTTATGGATCGAGTGGGATATTTTCAATACCATATTCTTCAAGCTTGCTTGAAACCTCCGTTGAAAAATCCCCTGCTACCACCAGAAATCCCTGTACCTTGGCCAATGAAGCGATCTGCCCCAAAGGATCGTCCGTACCATTGGTTGCTGCCTCTTCTCTCAGTGTCATCGAATACTTTGCCAGTTTGGTTGCCTTCACATGAACATCGAGCATCCTCTCGGGTACTGACACATCTTTCAACTCTTTCAAAATCTTTTCCCCTCTTTTGGAAAACTCAGCCAAGTATGCCGTATCCCCGAGTGCCATCGCGGTCACCGTATCCATACCGACCGACTCCATGACTGACTGAAAATCCCGTTCCGAATGAAATGTCTTGGGAGAATTGTTTGCCAATATATATGCGAGTACCGTCAGATATTCCACAGCATCTTCCTTTTCTTTTTCTTGTCGCTCCGTTTCTTTCAGTTTTGTTGAAACTGTTTTCGTCTTAATTTCCTCCAGATTTATTTCGGGCAAAACAATTTCTTCATCGGCCTCATCCATAATTTTTTGCACCGATTCGTTCACCGTCTCCATACT
>CAZPXK010000066.1:0-3516 GCA_964590035.1 uncultured Bdellovibrionales bacterium | reverse complement strand
GCGGTTATTTCACGTATCAAAATTTTAGCAAATTTGAAAATTGATGAAAATCGAAAGCCACAGGACGGTCGTTTTCGTTTTGAGTACAAACAGGGCTGGCTTGATCTGCGTGTTTCGAGTCTGCCTGTTATGGAGGGAGAAAAGATAGTTATGCGTGTACTAGAAAAGAATGCCGACGTCAGCAACCTTGAAAAATTGGGACTGTGGGGAAGAAATCGTAGTGTTCTGGAAACAAAAATCAAAGAACCGTTTGGTATTATACTCATTACCGGACCAACTGGATCAGGAAAGTCTACTTCATTGTATGCATTTCTGCAGATTTTGAACAAAGAAGATCGCAATATCATTACGCTCGAAGACCCAATCGAATATTTTATGGAGGGTATCAACCAGTCCCAGGTACGACCGGAAATTGGGTATACGTTTGCCAACGGACTACGATCTATATTGCGTCAGGATCCAAACGTAATTATGGTAGGTGAAATTCGTGATGGTGAAACAGCAGAGCTCGCCATACATGCGGCACTGACAGGACATTTGGTTCTTTCCACGCTTCATACCAATGATGCTATCGGAGCCATTCCGCGTTTGGTTGATATGGGCATCGAGCCGTTTTTGTTGGCTTCGTCACTTCAAGCAGTAGCTGCTCAGCGTTTGGTGCGGCGTATTTGCGATCATTGTAAGCATGAAGTCAAGATGACTGAACAACAGGTGCGAAGTATGGCAAAATTCTATTCGCTTATTCCTAGAGAAGAAGTAGAGGCTTATGGGTTGAAAGTCGGTCAAAAAGTAGTGACTTTTCAAGGAAAGGGCTGTGACAAATGTAGTTTGAGCGGCTACAAGGGTCGGATTGCATTGTATGAGACAGTAGCAGTTGATGACGTAATGAAGGCAGTGATAGCGGATAAAAAAGGAAATGAAACTGCTGTCAAACAAGCGGCTCTGGAACAGAAGATGCTTTCCATGAAACAAGACGGCATACTGAAAGTCCTGAAGGGCATTACGACCTTTTCTGAAATTGAACGAGTAACTGAAGGCAAGATTTTAATAGATGAAGAGTAGTAGGTCGATGTGGTATACTAGGGAAAGACGTGAGAGAAATACAAGAAAAAAATAAAAATACTTCCGATGGAAACGCTACACATTGAGGAGCGCGTGAAAAAGTTGCTTCTTTTGGTTGGCCAACAGGGCGCTTCGGATCTACACTTGGTCGTCGGTCGTTATCCGACGCTCCGTATTGATGGCAAGCTTCACCCGATACTGCAGGAAAAAATGCTTTTGCCAGCTGATACCAAGGCCATGAGTGACGTGCTCCTGACTGATGAGAAAAAAGAGGAGTTATTGGCCTTTGGGCAGACTGACTTTTCCTACAATTTTGAGGATCGTATTCGTTTTCGAACAAACGTGTTTTTTCAAAAGGGCTACGTGAGTATCACCATGCGTTTTGTTATGGACAAGTTGCGCGGTCTCGAAGAACTGAATATTCCCAAGACTCTCTATGATTTTGCCGGACATTCCCAAGGGTTGGTACTGGTGACGGGACCGGTTGGGCATGGCAAGTCGACGACACTAGCAGCGATTATTGATCATATCAATCACACACAGGAGAAACACATTATTACTATTGAGGACCCGATTGAGTTTGTCTACAACCAGGATCGCTGCATCATCAACCAACGTGAGATTGGTCGTGATGCCAAAAATTTTTCTGATGCTCTGCGTGCTGTGTTTCGGGAGGATGCCAATGTAGTGCTCCTTGGAGAGCTTCGCGACCTGGAAACTATCACGACGGCTATGACGGCAGCAGAAACAGGACATCTTATCTTTGCAACGCTTCATACCAATGATAGTGCGCAGACCATCGACCGTATCATTGATGTGTTTCCGGCTCATCAACAGAATCAGATCCGTATGCAGCTTTCGAGTGTGCTCCTCGGAGTGGTTTCACAGCGTTTGTTGCCCCATACGGGCGGCGGTCGTATTCCGGCTGTCGAGATTATGTTCAAGAATAACGCCGTGGAAAACCTGATTCGGGAGAACAAGAATCATCAGCTTGATTCGGTGATTGAAACGAGCTTGAAAGAGGGGATGGTTTCGCTCGATCGGGCGCTGGCTGATTTGGTGCGCCGTGGACTGGTAACGGTAGATGATGCCTTTATGTACGCGAAAAATCGAGATTATTTACAGATGCTTCTTGGCAAGAATTCTTGATCAACTTTTTTTATGAAATTTGTTTTCAAAGCCAAAGATGTAGAGGGGGAAATCCGTGAAGGGATGGTTGAAGCCATAAACCCCAAGGCGGCGGCTGAGATTTTGGAGCGAAACAACTTGCTCCCTATTTTTATCCATGAAGAAAAACAAACACTGACTATCGTCAAAGAGATACAGCGTATCTGGGAGGGTATCAGTCAGAAGGAGCTGGTAGTGTTTTTTCAACAGCTAGCGACACTCGTAGAGGCTCGCGTGCCGGTCGTGTCAGCGCTGCGTACGATCGAGGACCAGACAGCAAATCGGTATTTTCGTATTATTTTGAAGGAAATATCAGATGATATCGAGGATGGCGCTCCTTTTTCGACAGCCATAGAGAAGCATAGTAGTACATTTTCGCCCTTGGTTATCAACATGCTCAAGTCCGGAGAGGCCTCCGGTGAACTCCAGAAATCGATTGAAGTGGTGGCAGAGGGTATCCAAAAGAACTATCAGCTGGCTGCTAAAATCAAAGGGGCGCTGTATTATCCGATGTTTGTCTTGGGGGTAGCGGGTGTGATTGGTTTTCTTGTGGTGACGTTTATTTTGCCTAAGATTACTATCATGATCAAGGACCTCAAGGTTCCTATACCGTGGTATACCGGTGTTCTTATTTGGCTGGGTGATTTCATGAATGCGTATTGGTGGGCGGTACTTATGGTTATTGCAGCTCTCGTGGCCAGTGTAGTCTACTATCTAAAGACAGAAGATGGACACCGTGAATGGGAGATTGTTCTGTTGAAAATTCCGGTTGTTGGTACCCTTGCGCGCAATATCTACATCACACGGTTTGCGGAAAACCTGAGCGCGCTGTTGGCTGGAGGTATCCCAGTGGTACGAGCTCTCATCATCGTGAGTGAAGTGATTGGGAATGAAGTTTTTACCAAGATTGTGCTCAAAGCGGCTGATGAAGTCCGTTCGGGTGGCACGATGAGTACAGTATTTGTTCGCTCTCGGGAAATTCCTCCCATGGTATCACAGATGATTCGTATTGGAGAAGAGACAGGGTCGCTTTCGACCGTGCTCGGGAGTACGGCCAAATTTTATAACCAGGAGGTAGAGACTATGACCAAAAGTTTGACTACCCTCATAGAACCGATTCTCATTGTTGTCCTAGGTATCGGTGTTGGTATTTTGGTGGTAGGGGTACTTTTGCCGATTTATGACATTGCAGGGCAGTTGTAGGAAGGGGAGGTGTATTGTGGTATAATAATTACGAAGAAAAAATAAAAAATAAAAACAAAAATATGAAGGAGGTGAGCATATGAA
>CAZPXK010000065.1:0-3567 GCA_964590035.1 uncultured Bdellovibrionales bacterium | reverse complement strand
TGTTCAACTTGTCTTTGGTCTGTCCCTCGAACTGCGGGTTGGCCAGCTTGACCGACACCACCGCCGTCAGCCCTTCCGCCAAATCATCAGAGGTCATCGAGCCTTCCTTTTCTTTGATCAGGTTGTTCTTTTTGGCATAGTCATTGAGCACCCGCGTGAGCGCCATCTTGAGTCCGGTCACGTGTGTGCCGCCACCCGGGTTCAAAATATTGTTGGCAAAAGCGAAGAGGTGCTCCTTGAATCCGTCGGTAAACTGAAGCGACACTTCCACGTTGATATTGTCCACGCTCTTCTCGACGTAAAACGGCGTCGTATTTTTCACTTCGCGCTTGCGATTCAAGAATTTGACGAACGAAATGATACCGGAATCAAAGAAAAATCCATGCCGTTTCACTTTGTACTCTTCTTCCGCACTCACGGCCTCTCGCCAGTCCTCAACCTTCACTCGTACTCCCTTGGTCAAAAAAGCCTGATACCGGAGGTACTCGAGGATCTTGGTCCAGGAATATTTGATTTCAGGAAAAATTTCCGGGTCAGCCTGAAAAGCCACGGTCGTACCGGTCCGATCTGATTTGCCGATAGGTTTCACGACGCCTTCCGGCTTGCCGCGCTTGTAGCTATGAAACCAGATCTTCCCCTGGCGTTCTACCGTCACCTTGGTATGAATCGAGAGCGCGTTGACGACCGAAACACCGACACCGTGCAGTCCTCCCGAAATTTTGTATCCGCTCCCGTCGCCGCCGAACTTGCCTCCGGCATGGAGCACGGTCATAACAGTCTCGAGTGTCGACTTTTTGGTCTGGGGATGGATATCCACCGGAATACCGCGACCGTTGTCAGTCACTTCTACCCAGTTATCAGGCAACAGACGAACGGAAATCTCAGTGCAGTGTCCCGCCATGGCCTCATCAATCGAGTTGTTCACCACTTCCCAGATGAGATGATGCAGCCCTTCAAGGGAAGTACCGCCGATATACATACCTGGACGCTTGCGCACCGGGTCTAGTCCTTCGAGAACCTGAATAGAACTCGCATCATATGCTACTGCATCAGTCTTTTTTGCCATACGTCGTGTGTTTCCGATTTATGATGGTTCATTAGTAACGCTTTGCATCCTCAGTTTTCAGAAAACATCTTGCGTAATGAAAATTCGATGAGCAGTGTCGCGGCCAAAAGAAGGAGTGCATCCCACCAGGTCAACATTTGCTCTTTCTGAAAAAAAACCAGTCCCACAAAACACATGGAGAGGAGAAAAGCCTGTCGAAACGCGCCTCCCAAATGATGCGTCGCACTCACTACACCAAGTACTCGACGGTAGAGCATCGTCAAGAGGAGTGTCATCACTCCCAGAACGAACGCGAAAAGACTGGTGAAAAATAGAATCACTCCCATCATTCCTGATTGGGTAGGATCTACCAATACAATGATACCCCACCAAGCCAAAAACGACAGCAGTGTAAACAAGCGGATTCCCCAAAGATAAGCAGAAAATGACATAACAATGGAAAATGACGCTGATACCAAAATACTCAGATCGACTGAGTATTTCTCCTCCTATTTTAGCTCTTTTTCGGAAAAAGAGCAATGGCTGAAATACTCAGAAAAATGGCTGTACTGAGCTCAAAAATGACAAAACAAAAAGCCAGGAAAGATTCCTGACTCGTGTTCTTAGGCGCGAGAAACGTACGTGCCTTTTTCGGTATTCACAATAACTCGATCCCCTGTCTTCACAAAAAGCGGTGTCGTCACCTGCAGTCCTGTTTCAAGCGTGACCACCTTGTCACCACCCGAAGCCGTGTCCCCTTTCAGTCCTGGAGGGGCGTCAGTCACGGTAAGTGTTACTTTGACAGGTAGTTCGATATTGATAGGGCGACCATTCCAGTTCAAGATACTGACTTCAGTCCCCTCCACCAGGTACTTGGTCATACCGCCGAGACTCTCTTCAGACAAGAAGAACTGGTCGTACGTCACCGTATCCATAAACTGGTAGTCCGTACCCTCATGGTACAGATACGAAGCATGTGATGTCGACATATCCGCCTCTTCAACCTTGTCCGTACCCGAAAAGGTAAAATCAATAATCACTCCAGAGAGGAGGTTTTTCAATTTGGTGCGCATCACAGCTCCCCCACGCCCAATCATCGAATGAAGGTAGTCGAGTACCAGGTACGGCTCACCATTGTGGATGATGGTCCGGCCAGTTTTGATATCTGTCAGTCCAAGCATACTAGCGAACAAGATATGGGACCAGGGCCATAAAACGAGCTCGTTTAATAGCCAGCGCCAAACCACGCTGTTCCTTAGCTGAAAGGCCATAGCGCTTTGGCGGATACATCTTTCCCTGCGAATTCAAAAATTTGCGCAGAAAATAGGCGTCCTTGTAATCGATATTCGCGAGCTTCTTACTCATTGCTGCTTCCATAAAATTGCATTTGAATTATGATTTATGATTGATGATTCATGAATCGGGGAGATGCTTTAGAAAAGGTCTTTATTCATACATCCTAAATCTTGAATCATACATCACTTTCTTACCTTAGAAGGGTACATCTTCGATTTTGATCTCATCGCGCTCATCATCAAGGTTGATGGTGGGAATTTCTTCTTCTACCTGCGCACTCTTGGCAGCTACCGGAGCGGCGGCGGCAGGAGCAGCACGTCTCATGCTTCCCTGGCCACTCTGCCCTCCCTGGCCTCCTTGGGCCGATCCTTGGGCGCGAGCACCGAGCTGCATGGTTTCGCCGACTACTTCAGTCACTTTGCGCTGAGTGTTGTCCTTGGCCGTATATTCTCGAGTCTGCAAGCGACCTTCGACATAACACTCTTGTCCCTTGGTCAGATACTGACCAGCGATTTCCGCCAGACGTCCCCACAAGATAACCGTGTGGAATTCCGTCTTTTCCTGGCGCGTCCCACTTTTGTCAGTCCAAAAATTGTTGGTTGCCATCGAGAGGGTGGCTACCTGCTGACCACTGGTTGTCGTCCGCATATCCGGGTCACGAGTCAACCGCCCAACAAGAATCACTTTATTAACGTTCATACTCCCATTGTTTAATGGTTATAGTATTTGTTAGATATCGAGTTTAGCTTTCAATTGCTCATCAATCTGTTCTGAACTGACATTCTTTTTCTCTTCTTCTTTCACCTGAACAACTGGGGCTGGCATCGGACGGACAGCACCGCGCTTTTCATAGCGATTGCCACGATTTTCCGTGCGTGGACGCTCTTCGCGTGGGATAGCTTTGAGTTCCGGCATGCCCTTGGCACTGACGATGAGGAAACGCAGTACATCCTTGGACAAAAGCAGATTCTTGTTGATAGCCACCAATGGATGAACACTTTCTTCTGTAGCCTTCGTCTCAGTAGCATCCTGTTCATCCTTGTCTGGCAACGTAAACCGGCGGGCGATATATGTCCCGCGAGATTCTTTTTTCACCATATACGCGAGCTTGCGCTTTTCTTCGGTCTCTGCCGGCAAAAAGGTTCCACCAAATGAAACCACCAATTTCTCGACATCCTCACGAATGCGAGGCAACTCGGCATCTTTCGACTCCCCTACCAAATACA
>CAZPXK010000064.1:0-3785 GCA_964590035.1 uncultured Bdellovibrionales bacterium | reverse complement strand
CTCTTCCAATAGCGCCTACTTCAACCCCCTTAAATTTGACTCTGTCGAAGGTGTCTTCACTGGTGTCATCACCCAACTCCGCAACATCATTGTCATCCTCTCCATTATCTTTATCATCATAGGAGCCGTCATGTATATCCTCTCTGCCGGCAATGAGAGTCGTATGAATACCGCCAAGGGTGCTATCACGGCTGCCCTTATCGGTCTGACCCTCGCTATCGCGGCTCCGGCATTCCTGAAAGAAATCGCTGCTATCCTCGGTTGGACCAATATCACCGATGCGAGCGATACAATCGCTGGCGCTCAGACCTTTACCCAAATTGCTACCAAAGTACTTGATTTCCTCCTCTCCATAGTCGGTATCATCGGTATTATCATGCTGGTCTTTGGAGGTTTTGTCTACCTTACCTCAGCTGGAGATGAAAACAAAGCCGAAACAGGCAAGAAGATTGTTACCTATGCTATCATTGCGATTGCCGTGGCGCTTTCCGCTTTGGTCCTGGTGACCCAGGTGGCCAAATTCTTCGCCTGAATCTCCTTTGCGTGAATCGTCATTTTTCTCTATAATAAGAGCCATAGGGTTATTATTAATAGAGAAGATGCTTATGCAATCTGAAAAGCCTTCGTTCGCCCGGTTCGGGGGAGGTGCTCCGCTCGGGAGCGTCGCCGCTCGTCCAGTGGTGAATGAGACAGCGAGTCCGGTGTCGGTGCAGGGTGGCGCAACACAAAAAGCAGAATCAGTGAATCATTCGAAGACAGGGAAGTTGTTTGATGTCGTAGTGACCGTTTCTTTGGTGGCGCTTTTCTTTGGCTTGCCACTCTTCTTTACGGGACTGACCTTTCAGGGGATCGCCTTTGAAAAGCAGCTGTACTTTTATGTGTGGCTCTTGGTGGGCGTGGTGGCCTGGGTGTCCAAAGGTGTGACGACCGGCGAGATGCGTATCCGCCGTACGCCGCTCGATATCCCTATCGTGCTCTTTGGAGTGTTTTATGTGAGCGCCGCGTTTTTTTCCGTTGATCGATGGCATAGCTTTTGGGGATTTTTTGGTGATCCTTCTCGCGGAGCGATTTCTGTGGTGGGGTTGATTTTGGCGTATTATCTGGTACTCAGCCATTTCACACCGGCTCGGTTCCGTATGATGTTCGGAGCGTTCCTTCTCTCCAGTTTTTTGCTCGTAGTGTGGAGCTTTCTTGCACTCATGAATATTCACTTCATGCCCGCAGCACTGGAGAAGTATGCGCCGATCAGTCTCATCGGAACCGTTTCGACCCTGTCTACATATCTGGGTCTTTTGGTGCCGTTGTTCCTTACGGCTATCTTTGCCCTGTGGAAAGATGACCTGGTCAAAAAGCGTATCCGTACGGTACTGACGACATTTTTGTTTATCGGCCTGGCTTTGACGCTGTTCCTGCTTCTGACGCTCTATGCGTTTGTCCCATGGGTGGTGTTTCTCGGTGGGCTGTCGTTCTTCATGGTGTATATCTTGGCGCAGATCGTGCGGCCGGCAGAACAATGGACATGGGTACCGATGCTCGTGTTTGCTATGGTGCTCGGTTTTCTCATGATCGGTTCAAATGGTCTGGTGCGAGCCACTCTGCCGGTAGAAGTATCTCCAAACATGAATCTGTCCTGGCAGGTAGCCAAGGAGACGCTCAAGGAGCACTTTGCCCTGGGTGTCGGGCCGGCCAATTATGGATATTCCTTTTCCATGTTCCGTCCGATAGAGTACAACCAGAACTCTCTCTATACCCTCCGTTTTTATCAGGGAACCGGCTTGTTCTTTGAGTCACTGGCGGCACTCGGGATAGTGGGAACGGTCTTGTTGTTGGTGCTGTGGTTTGCATTCATCAGTGTTGGACTCTATCTCCTAACGCACGAAAAACAGCGCAACAAGATCTACTCGCTCGGATTTTGGACGGTGGTAGTGATGTTCTTTCTGGCGGCGTTCATAGCACCAGTCAATGGGCCGCTTCTTTTGATCGGAGCGCTCCTCTCCACGCTCGCACTGGGAATCTTGCTGTACGAAAGCGGTTCGGAAGAAAAATATCTGAATCTATCGTTCAAGGCAGCGCCCAAATTTGCCCTGGCTCTGGCATTCATCTTTATGGTAGTGTCGGCTGGAGTAGCGTTCGTCTTTGTCTTTATGGGCAAGGTGTTTATCGCTGATATGGCAGCAGGCAAGGCTGTTCGTCTGGCTGCGGCAGCGCCGAGCCGAGAGGCGTCGGTACTCCTCGCGCAGGCTATCCAGCGCTATCCACAGGAGGGACGTTACTTTACTCGTTTGGGACAGGAGTATATCGCTTTGGCCAATGTAGAAGCTGCCAAGAAAGAAGAAGAGCGTGATGTCAATACTGTGGCGACCTATGTCCGTCAGGCCGTGGTGGCCGGCGAACAGGGACGACGACTGATGCCAAACGATGTCATGGCAGCCGAGTCGCTTGCGCTCATTTACGAGAATGGTGCAGTCTATGCTAGTGATGCTTTGCCCAAAGCAGAAGAACTCTACACGCGGGCCAAAGAACTGGAACCACACAACCCGTTGTTTTATCTGAAGCTTGGTCAGGTCAAAAGAGCGACAGGAGATGGTAAGCCGGAGGGTGCCGAGCGCACAGCACTCTACATGGAGGCGAGAGATTTTTATCAGAAGGCTATCGATGAAAAAAGTAACCTCGCGGCCGCACACTACAACCTGGCGATTATCTTGGCTCGCTTGAAAGAAACCGACAAGGCCATCGACAGTGCTGTCCAGGCGGTGAGCGCCGATCAGCGGAATTTGAACTACCGATATAACTTGGCGGTACTCTATCAGTTGCGTTCCAAAGATGGTGATGAGAAAAAGGCTGAGGATATTTTCCTTGATATTTTGAAGGCCAATGAGAAGTTGATCGATGTGCGTCTTTCTCTCGGACTGTTGTATGAAAAACAAGGAAAGAAACAGGCGGCTATCGATGAGTATCAGAAGATAGTGGATATTCTCCCAGAGGATGCTACGGGAAATATCGAGCAGACTCGTAATCAGGTGGAAAAACTGATTGACAACGTTGAGAGCGGTGTGGGAAATCTGAAGAATCCAGTGGCTGCTCAAGTAGCAGAGAATGCTGCGCCACAGTCACAGGCAGAAACAGTGGTTCCGGCTCCGGCAGGACCAAACGTGTCGCCTCTCACAGAACCAGCTCCATAGGAGTAGGTATAGCAGAAAAAAGACCCCGATTTCCGGGGTCTTTTGCTTTGGATAAGGGCTTGACCCCGTTAGAGTTAGGCCGCCCCGAGGTGGCTGTAGCCACGCCTTTGGCGGGGCGAACTCTAACGGGGTTGACAACTTTCTTATGATTGCGTAAGATAGATATCACGAACAAAGAAGTGCTCAATCAGTGCTTTTTTTGTGTCTTTGGAGGGAAAACTCTGGTACGTGGTTTTTGCAGAAATACACTTTTCTCTCGACCATAGTGATGGTGAGGGTGACGGACATTTCCGCAAAAGCGCCTTAACAATTACATGTCTTTTTCGAAGTGATGACCTACGCACTGGCTTGCGGAAATGCGTACCGTTGTTTCGAAATAGTCTAGAAATGTATGTAAGGTTGGTTGTGTCGTTTGTAAAAACGGCGCGACAAGCAATCAAACAAAACAGTGCGTTGAATGCGCAAACATTCTTCACTGTTAACCGATTGTCCGTGAGTGCTTTCAAAGTTTTGTCGCAAGACAGAGCGTTGGAACATTTGCGGACAAGGGAAAAAAGAAGGTTACTTAACGCATGGTGTGGATGCCTTGACTGAAGCAAGCGA
>CAZPXK010000063.1:0-3853 GCA_964590035.1 uncultured Bdellovibrionales bacterium | reverse complement strand
CTCGTCGACAACCACCTCTTCTACTACAACGTTGATGAAGTAACCGAAGCATCCGTACGACGCCTTATCAAACGGGTAGGACTCGAAAACATGGACGACTTGATGGCTGTACGCATCGGTGATAGACTAGGTTCCGGTGTCCCCAAAGGAAAGCCCTACAAACTGCGACACCTCGAGTATATGATTGAAAAGGTTTCCCGTGACCCTCTTTCTGTCAAAATGCTCGCACTCAAAGGAACTGATCTCATGACAGAGCTTGGCATCCCGGCTTCGCCAAAAATTGGTATCCTTCTCGATATCCTCCTAGCAGAAGTCATCGAAAGTCCAGAGCGGAACACTCGAGAGACTCTCCTCGAACGAGCTAAATCCCTCGAAGAGCACGATCTCGAGACACTCCGGAAACTCGCGAAAGATAGAATAGAAAAACAGCGCACAGCAGACGACCAGAAAATCAAACAGCATCATTGGGTAGAGTAATACTATGAAAATTCTCGTATCCGCTATCACTGAAAATCCTGTTTCTCTCATGCGCCGCGCCGGCTATGCTTTTCAGCGAGAAGACGCGGGTGAGATGAGCTTTGTGCGAGTCTTGGGCACTCAGGGCTATCCTCGCTTTCACTGCTACACCAAAGTCTCGGGTATCACTCTCTCTATCAATCTCCACCTCGATCAAAAAAAACATACCTATGGAGAAGGAACGAGACATCATGGAGAATATGAAGATTCAGGAGTTGTACAAGAAGAAGCAGAGCACCTCATAAAGGTTTTCGGAGAAAAAGCAGTCCTCGTATAGAACATTTGCCGAGGTGGTGGAATGGTAGACACACCAGGCTTAGGACCTGGCGGGAGCAATCCCATGGAGGTTCAAGTCCTCTCCTCGGCACAAAAAAACTCCCTACTCTAGAGTAGGGAGTTTTCTTTTATATTTTTTGATGTGTCACTCTTTCTTGAAGTATCCTCTCGGGAGAGTAGCTCGCTCCGGAAGAAGCGCATACAAAACATTGGCCGTAAAAATAAGGAGGAAGATGGAGAGCACTACACGCAAGAGGAATATCAGTGATGTTGGAACATACGATGCGATAGCCGCTAGATATTTTTTTGTTCCCTGTAAATTCCCCTGAGCAAAACCTGGCTCTTGCAATTCTACCTGAGCGTTCTTTGAAAACGTAATCTCCGGCGAATCAAGTGGTGAAATCCCCCAAATATCCCGCAAAGCCTGTCGAATTTCTTGCGGCTGCACCAATGATGCTTGAAGGGTAATATTGTATATATCCCCTGCATTCTTCAGCGCTGAAAAAGCAATAGCTCCCCCAGTAACGTTTCCTGATTCCGCCAGAGGGGTACCATCAACTGTCCACTGACGAACAGCTCGATTGGCCAAAAAGTTCGGCATAAAGACAGCCTTGAAAGACAGTGCCTCTCCCGCGAAAGCCTCAAAAATCGTATCACTATAGTTCGGACAAAGCCCACCAGGACAGGCTTCACTTGGGGTCGTTGTTGATACATCCTTGTAGGCTCCAAGTAATTTTGGCCATGCCGCATTATTGTTGATAGATTGTATCGATAGCGTTGGCTCCACCACATGGAAAGAACGAGTAATCGTCACCGTCTTGTCTTTATTTATTTCATTGGCTGTTACCGTCACGGTATACGTATCGCCCACATCTCCGGAAACAGGGAAGAAATTGACAGGACCCTGCTCAATCAACGTCACAGTCTTGCTTGGATCTGCTGGATCAGGGCCAGTAAACCGACAATCAGGAGAGACTATCTCTTCTTTACACAACAACTGTTTGCCATTGATCGTCCAGTTGAAATTATTGAGACCACCTCGTCCCACACTGAGACCAAGAATCTCGTTTTTAATCACTCGACAAGAAGTACGGTCTAGTTTGTCTCTGTCATTATCAGGATCATCTGGGTTTCCTTTACAAATAGTTCCATCAGGAGCAGGCACCAAGCCAACACGCATCGATCCATCAGCGGACGGTACCGGTGTTACTTTGTGTACCAAAATCTTATCCCCTGAGGAGGTGAACTTGACGATGACGTCACTCTTCCCCTTGCGTACCGAATCACTAGCAAAACTCTCGGAAACCTTGGCAGAAAATCGCAAGTACCCGACATTGCTATCACTTAAATAGTCCCCCAGTGGCTTATCATTGTATATCGCTTTGTCTGCCTTATCCGGAATATTCAATCTCAACCGAAGCGTCTCAAGAGCAATCCCCTTGGCATTACCCAGGAGGCCCCACTCCTGCAGCTTCTCAGTAATACGATTGGGGGGCGTACTAAATTGAGGAGTCTCGCTGATATCTACTTCCCACTCAAACAACATGTTGTTCATATCGTAGGAGCCATTGGAAATACTGGCCTGTACCGAGACAACATCTCCTGCCTCATCGATAGACTCATCATTGACTGGGTTGTCCGGGGTGGCTGAAATATCCACTTCCAATGACGTCGCCTGTCCTCCTTCGGTCGGATCAACCAAATTCGGAGCATGTTCTTTTCCTTGGCCATCCAAATACCCGATACACTTGTTTAGATCCATCCTGGCCGTCGGTATCACCACGTCGTACTTTTTAATTCTCTTGGTCATGGTACCGAGACCGTCTGCCAAAGAAATCGGACAGTCTTTCTTGGGAAAGGCCCACATAATCATGTAAGAAGAATCGGCATACTTGGTATTGGTAGTTGCATTTCCCTCGACAGCCACACCTAGCTTGTCTCCGGCGATATAGTTCCAGACAAATTCTGTCCGTCCCAGACCAACAATGTTAGCTTCGTCCTTGTTGCCATTTTCAGCCGTATCAGGATCAGAAGGGTTGGTACCCCAGAATCGTTCCTCAGTCAAACCAAATTCTCCATCACCCGTCGTCTCACTTGGAGCATCCGGAAAGAGATGTTTACAGGCACGATCCTCTCCCGGGCTCGTTTCGCTCTTACTACAAGAAGCAATAGCCGTACCACAAGAAGTATTTTCCCCCCTAACAACACAACGAGGAGCACCCACAGCACAAGACGGGACACCAGAATCAGAACATACCGGTGAACCGGAAGGATGACATACCGTTCCTTCAACAAACGTAAAGACATCGCTCGAGGTCGGCGCATCCGGATCACTCGTGATCGTTCCGGGATCAATCAACAACTCTCCCTCAACACACACAGCTTCTTCAGTCTCTGCACACTCGAAAGTTGTTTCATCTGCGCTGGTCGATATCAGTTCGTAGCTTTTTCCAGAAACCGAGTCATTAATATAACAATGATCCGGACTACTCACTTTATTATCACCGCCGTATCGAGCCTTGTATCCATCATTATCATCTTGAATCGGAGGAGCACCGACTGGAGGATTATATGTACTTGATTCCGCTTCAAAATTATGCTGAGCGAGGAGACGCATCGCCAAAATCTTCCAATCCTCAATAGTGATATCCTCATCATTATCAAAGTCACATAATTCCTGCGTCGTTGCATCCGGATCTTTATTCAGATCGCACCCTTTGCGTTTCAAGTACCACGTATAGTACAGATTTTTGGCGTCATTGGAAAAATAAGCCGGAAAGGCCTTGGCGTTAATTTTCTCTCCCGGTCTTGGATCGCTTGGACTGAAAAAAAGCGACACTTCCGGGACAAGCTTCTTGTTATCTCCCACATTGAAACTTTCGGCCTGAGTCTGGATACTCTCCGAATCAAGATGGTACCGGTCCTCCATATCAGAAAACATCGATGAGGTACTGGGGAGCTTGGGTCCGCTGAACAAACTAGCCGACGCTGGCGCAATATTTAGAAACACCAACTGCACCGCCAAAACACCACTGAGTATCCGAGCCAGTTTTTTTCGAAA
>CAZPXK010000062.1:0-3880 GCA_964590035.1 uncultured Bdellovibrionales bacterium | reverse complement strand
ATTGAAAATCGATCGACTGGCCAGGCTCGGAGCAGGGCTCGTCCAACAATCTTTTCCTTTCCTATTGGCCCGAACATTCGTGAATCATAACTGAACATACGATTGTCTCCCATGGCAAAATACTGATCAGGACCGATATCCACTCGTGCTATGTCCTGAGTCAAAACAGATGGGTCCAAATACGCGCTCTCATCCAAAACAAATCCGTCTGGAAACTCCGCATTGAAAATCCACACTTTGCCACGACGGATTTCTACTGATTCTCCGGGCAACCCGATAATTCTCTTGATAAAAAACTCTTCCGTATTTTTTGGGAAATGAAAGACGGCCACATCTTGCCGGACAATCTCTTTAAATGGCTTCACGTCAAAACTCGTATCTGCCCAGCCCACTTTGGTCTGTTTGTACCCAAACTCACTAATTACCAAATACTCCCCGTCTTTAAAATTGGGCTCCATGCTCGATCCCTGCACAAAAAATGGCTGGAACAAAAAAACACGAACAGGTATAATAATGACCAGGGCCAAGAGAAACACGCGAAACATTTCCGCAAACAGTCCTCCGATACTCAGGTATTCCTCCTTTTCTACTTGCTGCCCCTCTTCTGGTACATTCTGTTCTGCCATACGAACTGCCACTAGTAAATAATCAAGAAAACATCACTATTGTAACAGATTTTTGACTGAAAAGCAAGACTCGGAAAAGACTTATCTAAGCCAAATTTTGAAAAAATACCTGTATCTCCGACCAAACAATCACATGACCGATAACGAAACAAAATCATCTCTTTTTTGGCGTAGTTTCCTCGCTCTCCTTGCCCTGGGTACTCTTTTTTGTCTCTTGGTTCTTGGGTTTTTCCTGGTCAAGAGCGTCTCTCTCAGTGAGCGTGTACAATTTGAAAATACCCCCTCTCACTCCCTCGTCACCACCCTCCAGAATCTTACAGGATCCTTTCTTGGAGAGGATAATCACACGCTAAAGGGCGAGACTGATGGTCGGATCAATATCCTGCTCCTTGGTCGGGCAGGCGAACACTACCCCGGGAAAAACCTCACCGATACGGTCATTATCCTCAGTATCAATCTCGACACCAAACAGGTGGCGCTCCTCTCCCTGCCACGCGATCTCTATGTGCCTATCGGGGATACCGCTCTCTACACCAAGCTCAACTCTGTCTATCAGTACGGACTCTCAAATGAGGAGGGTACCGACCCGCTCACTAAAACACTAGAACGCATCACCGGATCACCTATTCATTACTTCATCACGCTTGATTTTGATGGCTTCGAAAAAATTATCGACACACTCGGTGGTATTTCTCTCGAAGTACCACGTGATATGCGCGATACACGCTATCCCGGAAAAAACTACAGTTACGAAACCTTTGAAATCAAAAAAGGCTGGCAGACGCTCGATGGCGCCACGGCCCTCAAGTATGTCCGTGAACGTCACGCCGATCCGGAAGGTGACTTTGGTCGAGCCAAGCGCCAACAACAAGTCATTCAGGCCGTAAAAAACAAAGTCTTTTCTCTCGGCACGCTCTTCAATATTGCCACCGTGAACAGACTCCTCACTACTCTCGGAGACAGCGTCAAAACTGATCTGTCACTTGAAGACATGGCTCGACTCTTTCAGTTGTCCCATACTCTCGATACCAAGAATGTAACAACTGTCGTGGTTGATGCCTGGAAAAAAGAGAGTCTGCTCCGTGTCTCACACGTCCAATCCGGCGACGTCTCCGCGTTCATTCTGGTTCCTCGAGTGGGCCACTGGGGAGAAATTGCCGATACCAGCGATACTATTTTCAAACGAAATGAACTCGCACAAAGAAAACTGGCCCTGGAACAAGAATCTTCCACTGTCACACTGTTCACGACTCCTGCCGAGAGCAAGACCGCTCTAAAAATCCGCGACTTTCTCGAGGAAGAACTGGGGTTTTCTCGTGTGACTGTCTCTCTCCTCCTGCCATTGAATAAACAGGAAGAAGAGAGTACTATTGTAGGGCAAGCCAAGCTCGCCAAGCCCTACAGCCTCGACGAGCTGCTCAAGCGATTTTCGCTCCGCACTATTCCTGCGCTCACCTTTGATCCTCCTAGAGACACTCTGAGCGATTTCAATATCGTACTGGGAAGTGATGTCATAGAAGCCTTTTCGCTCAGTAACGAGCCTCTGGATAGCGCCCAAGAAAACGACCCGTCATTTTCCGAACCACTTCCCCCACAACCTAAGAAGAAACGCTAATTTCCTCACTCTTCCCGCTATGAAACTCGTCATCGGACTCGGTAACCCCGGCAACAACCACACAAACACCCGACACAATGCCGGCTTCCTCTGCCTAGACTCTCTCCAGAAAGAATGGAGCTCCGGTCCGTTTCAGCATGACAAGAAAATGTCGGCGGAAATAAGCGAGGGAACAGTCGGCAAACACAAGGTACTCCTCGTGAAACCGACGACCTTCATGAATGCTTCCGGCACCACTGTCAGCCAACTCGTACATTTCTACAAACTCCAGCCCGAAGACATCATCGTCCTCCATGACGATCTCGATATCGCACCTGGTACCTACAAATTCACCAATTCTTCCCGCGCCGCCGGACACAATGGTGTCTCCGATATTATTGAAAAACTAGGCACCCAAGACTTCACACGCATTCGTCTCGGTATCGGCCGTCCCCTTCTCGTGAATGGCGCCTGCATGCCCTCCCATGACTTTGTCCTTCAAAATTTTTCCAAAGAAGAACTTGCTACCCTCTCTGCCCTCTTCCCTCAGGTGAAAGACGAACTCACCAAATGGCTCTCCTAAGGAATCTGCCATACTAAATAAAAAGTCCGGGGATATCCCCGGACTTTTTTGCGATTTCAAGAAGTGTCTTACTTCTTTGTTTCCTTCTTTTCTTCAGCAACTGCTGGAACATTTGGATCAGCCTCTTTCACGACACCCTCCACTTTGGTCACGTCGGCCTCAACCTTTTCGTCGAGCTCAGCCATCTGGGCCTCGGTACGAGGAGCCTCAACGAGAACAATCGTGGTCAGTTCATCGGTAAGAATCTTAACACCCTTTGGCAACACCAAATCCTTCACCTGAATGTGGGTTGAAAAGTCCTTGAGGAGGGTCAAATCGATAGAGATACTGTGCGGCAAATCCTTTGGAAGACAGGTTACCGTTACTTCCTCGAGCGTCTTCACGAGAACACCACCCATTTCACGAACAGCCGGTGATTCGTTGATGAACTCAAGCGGAATACGAGCTTCAAACTCTTCGTTCATGCTCACTTCAAAAAAATCAATATGAGAAACACGGTTGGTCATGGCATCATGAGCCAAATCCTGCACAATGACACTGGCTTTCTTCTTGTCACCGATTTGAAGTGCGATAATACTTGATTCACCGGCGACTGAAAAAACCTTGCTGAACGACAAAAAATCAACCCAGAGCATCTGTGGTGTACCTTTGTTTCCGTACATAACTGCAGGCACCTTTCCTGCTTTACGAGCGTCGACAAGTTTGGTACTCGAAACCTTTTCGCGTGGCGTTACTGCCAGTGTAATATCTGCCATACATCAAAATATCGCTACTGTTTAAAAATCACATTGATTACTGTATAAACACCTCGACGCCCCCCTTGTAATCCTTGAGAAATTGGTGCGCCTCGATGACATGATCCGCTGACACTGCCTCACTCTGAAACATCTTGCGGGCTTCGCTCTGTTCCAAATCTGTCAGGGTCCCGAGCGTCACCACCCCAAACTGCCCCAACGAGACAAATACCAGTGTAGCTGCACTACAACTCTCGCACGTCATGTGGAGCGTGGTGCGCTTGTCATTCTCATCTATGACAAGCATCTTGGTTGACCGGTACTTCTTGTTACAGACCGGACA
>CAZPXK010000061.1:0-3915 GCA_964590035.1 uncultured Bdellovibrionales bacterium | reverse complement strand
TTATGCAACAGACGAAACTAGAGAAAGAGGCTCTCATTGCAGAGGTAGCCGAAAAGATCAAAGGCTCGAAGGCGCTGGTCTTTGCTAACTTCAAGGGTGTGACCGTGAAGAACGTGACGATTATTCGTCAGGAACTCCGGAAGAGCGGATCGAGCTGGCAAGTACTCAAGAAGACACTTCTCAATTTGGCACTGAAAGATGCCGGAGTGGAAGTGGATGCTCGGGCGCTTGATGGCCAGGTCGGTGTCGCGTTTTCGCATGACGAAGTAGCTGCCGCCAAGGTGATCGCCGATTTTCAGAAAGCCAACAAGGATGTGACGTTTACGATTGAGGGTGGTGCACTTGGAAAAAAATCTCTTTCGGTCGAGGAGGTCAAGGCGCTCGCCAAGTTGCCAAGTCAGGACGAACTCCGAGGTATGCTCGTGGGAACGCTCCAGGCTCCGATAACTGGATTTGTACGGACATTGTCGGCCAATTTGAGTGGGTTGGTACAGGTGCTCAAGGCGATTGAAGAAAAGAAAGCATAATTCCATTGGTATTTAAGTAATCATAATTTATACGCATATGTCAGAAGAAAAGAAAGAAGTCGTAGTGCCAGAGAAGTTTGAGAAGTTGGTTGCTGAAATCGAAAAGATGAGCGTGCTCGATCTTTCCGAATTGGTGCATGTGCTTGAGGACAAGTTTGGTGTCTCTGCTGCTGCTCCTGTTATGATGGGTGCTGCCGCTGCTGCTCCTGCCGAGGCTGCTGAAGAAAAGACCGAGTTCGATGTTGAACTGACAGCTGCTGGTGCACAGAAGATCAATGTGATCAAAGTCGTGCGTGAAGTGACTGGTCTTGGTCTCAAGGAAGCCAAGGATATGGTAGATGCTGCTCCAAAGGTTATCAAAGAGAAGATTGCCAAGGCCGATGCCGAAGCTATCGTCAAGAAGCTCGTGGAAGCTGGTGCGACCGCTGTTGCAAAATAATTGTCGCCGTTTCAAGAAATCCCCATTCGCAAGAGTGGGGATTTTTTTTGACAAAGAATAAAAGAGGAGTAGTATAAGAAAGCACTCGGCTCATGGGAGCCTCTTTTGTTTTTAAATACTTATTCTATGTCGCTTGAAGTCATTCTCTCGTTTTTTGTTTTGATGCTTATTTCTGTCGGTACGTACTCATTGGCACGGGCGCTACGCGTACCGTATACGGTGCTTTTGGTGTTGGTGGGATCGCTGTTGGTGCCGCTTGCTTCTTTGTCTTTTTTTCATTTTCTCAAGGCTTTTCAATTGACGCCAGAACTGTTGTTCTACCTCTTTCTCCCGATTCTTATTTTCGAGTCGGCCTACAACATGCGGGTGAGAGACTTGATGAATAATGTCCGTGCTGTCTCGTGGTTTTCGATAGGTAGTCTCCTTCTCTCAATGTTTTTTATTGCTGTTGTCCTGTACTTTGCTCTCGGTTGGATTGGTATGGCCGTACCATTTATGGTGACGCTCTTGTTTGGGGCACTTATTTCCGCAACTGATCCGGTAGCAGTCCTCGCTCTTTTCAAAGAATTCGGCGTACCACGGCGACTGGCTTTTCTCTTTGAGGGTGAGAGTCTGTTCAATGACGGTACTTCGCTCGCTGTCTTTTTGATTGTGCTCGAGATTATTCTCCAGGGTTTCTCGGGGATCTCGACATTCTTTGAAGGTATTTTCATGTTTTTCACCATGGTGTTTGGAGGCGTGGTATTTGGCACTATGATGGGTTTTCTTTTCGGCAAGCTTATCGAGAAAGCGGAAAACAATGAGCATATCGAAATCACGCTCACTATGCTTGTGGCTCATCTGACGTTCATTCTCTCCGAAGTCATTTCTCACTACTTCGTTATTTTCGGTCAAGAGGTCAAGCTTTCTGCTATTATCGCCACAGTCATGGCATCTATGGTTATTGGCAACTATGGCCGTTCCAAACTTTCTTCCGCCACTCACCATTTCATGGATCGTTTCTGGGGATACTTTGCGTTTCTCGTGAACTCTCTTGTATTTATTACGATGGGACTCTTGTTTGCTTCCTTGCCGATCGAACTCAAGTATTTCTTGGTACCGATTTTCCTTTCAGTTTTGGTTGTAGCAGTGGCGCGAGCATTTTCTATCTATCCGGTAGCATGGTTGCTCAATAGGAGTAAAAAAGAGGAGGAAATTCCGCTTGCTTGGCAACACCTTCTTTCGTGGGGGAGCCTGCGGGGAGCCCTGGCCGTCGTCATGGTGCTGTTGATTCCTGACACGCTTACGCTTCCAGGCTGGACGTACGAATACACAGTGAAAGAATTCATCACTGCTCTTACTATCGGATGTATCTACTTCACGCTTTTTGTGAAGGCACTCTCTATCGGTTCGTTTATCCGTCACTTCAAACTCGATGCTTTGAACCCTGTGGAAGCAGCCGAGTATCGTCAGGCTCGTTCGCTTATCTTTTCGTTTGGACAAGAAAAATTGAGTGGCTTTCTTGAGAAGCAGTATATGGGTACTACGACGTATGAAAAGCTGCAGGCTTCCACGGCCGCGAAGTGTCAGGCTGAGCAGCAGGAGTGTGAGAAGATTATCAATCAGGGAACCAATGATTTTGAGGAAGCATTGCGTGTATATGCCCTCGGTGTGGAGAAACACTTTCTTGGGCTCTTGTTTCAGTATCACGAGGTGAGTGAGTCTGTATATAAGAGAATTCTGACCAAACTAGATGTTCAGCTTGATCGGGTGGAAAGTGGGGCGGTGCAGATTCATTCCCTCAACGAGGAATTCAAAGAGGACTGGTTTGAACAGCTGGCTCGTTTTGGAAAAAATGTGCTGCGATCACACTCTGATGTGAATGAGAAGTTGACCGAACGGTATATGTACTATCGGGCGCAGGAAATTATTTCGAGAAAAGTGATCAAAGAATTTAAAAGATTGGAACATCATCCAGCCTTTGCCTCAGAAAATTACGATGCGTTGCTCGAAAAGGTTATCCAGTCCTACCAGGCCTTTTACCACGATGCTACTGATCGTAAGGAAGCGCTCGTATCTGAGCAGCCCGCCTTCTTTGTGGCGATTGAGGAGCGTTTCGGGAGAGACAGCTTGCATAAGGCGTTTGCCGAAGGATTGCAGCAATTGACGCGGAAAAATATGCTCCCAACCAAGTTAGCTATTTTGTTGGAAGAGGACTTTCCGGCTCAGGGGCACTAAATTGCTAGCCTTTTAGTTTTGATTACTCTCTTGTATACTGAGAGAACTAATCTTTGCTTGCATACTATGAGTTTTTTTGGAGTGGATTTGATATCGCTTATCGAGGCCATCGGGTACATCGGTGTTTTTGGGATTGTCTTTGCTGAAACAGGGCTTTTTTTGGGGTTCTTTTTGCCTGGTGATAGCCTCTTGTTTGTGGCTGGTTTTTTGGCCTCGCAGGAATTTTTCTCGCTCCCGGTTCTTTTGTTTGGTATTTTTGCTTCTGGAGTACTCGGCAACGTCTTTGGCTATGAATTTGGCCGACGGATTGGTCCAAAAATTTTTAGCCGGGAGGATTCATTGATCTTCAAAAAGGCGCATGCTCTGAAGGCACAGACGTTTTATGAAAAACACGGACCAAAAACTATTGTTTTAGCCCGATTTATGCCAATTGTTCGTACGTTTGCTCCTATTGTGGCCGGAGTGGCCAATATGCATTATCGTACGTTCTTTGTATACAATGTGATCGGTTCTCTGATTTGGACACTAGGACTGGTACTTTTGGGGTATACACTGGGGAGCGTGATTGATGTTGATAAGTATCTTTTGCCTTTGGTTCTTGCTATCGTATTCCTCTCCTTTTTACCGGCTCTGATTGGCTTTCTTCGAGAAAAGTATGGCAATAGGGCTGAAGAGAGCCAAAATATTTGACAAGTAATCAAAAAAGAGTAGTATGGGAGTGTTTCCGAAAGG
>CAZPXK010000060.1:0-4052 GCA_964590035.1 uncultured Bdellovibrionales bacterium | reverse complement strand
TATCAGTAGCTCCAGCAGTGGTCGTGATGCCGGTACCAGCTGCGATGGTGATAGTGTCACCTTGAGAAATGGTTTGGCTGGAGCCGGAAGTAGCAGCGAGGGTAAGGAGGGTTCCGCCTGAGATGAGAACGGTACCGGAAGCGTTCGGGAACGTAATGGTGTTGTCCCCGGTTGGATCAACGACTGCCAAAGTTGTTTCAAAAGCGTCAGCGGTGACACCTTCGAAGGTGAGGGCTGAGGCAGAGACATCGAAGAAGAAGCCTTCACCGGCTACTGTCCCACCAATAACCAAATCATCCGTCACATCGGTCAAGTAGGTCAATGATCCCGTGCTGGTCCAGTCGCTGGTGCCACCACTCTTGTTCGAACATACCCAGGCACTTGAACCATTACTCCAGGCCAGTACCTGGTCATTGGTACAACCACCAAGGAGTCGCAACCCATCAGCCGTCGCTTCCAGACCAGAGTTCGAAGAAGTCGTCGCAGTAGTACCGATAGTGGCAACATCGAGAGACAGCGTGATAGTCCCAGCTCCGTTGGTGACATCAAGACCGTTTGAATCGGTAAGTGTTGCGATAGTGTACCCAGAACCATTCCCGATGAGGAGAGCGCCGTTCACAGCAGCAGAGCTATCCACACCGGTACCACCCCGTGTCTCATCGAGATACTGTTCCGAGCCAAGTGATGACACACCACTCCAGTACGTCACATACCCTGCGGTGCCCGTACCTGCCAAACCTGCTGAAAAACTAGTACATTCCCACAGGTTGGTCGTGTCGTTCCACGCCAGTCCCTGGCCATTGGCACAGCCCTGGAGCAAAGACAGCTCATCAGATCCCGACCCTGCAAACTCCAAACCGGAATTTGACGAAGTCCCTCCCGAACCATCAATCGAATCCAAAAGATCGAGGCTGAGCGTCAGTGCACTTCCCTCACTTCCAGCAGCACCGCCCGTGATACCGTTGCCATCAGCCACACTCGCCACATAGTCACCATTGGTATCAGTACCAAGTGTGTATGGTCCGACGCTCCCAGTACTGATACTCGAAAACGTCGTGCCGTCGTTTGAGAACTGCCATGTCTGAGTACTACCGTTGAAGCGGAGTGCCGGGGCAGTAGCAGCACTTGATACCGTCAGATCAAAGTTGGTACCAGCCAGTGCTGATCCCGATCCGATGTTGAAGACTTCTGAATCCGTACCAAGGTCAGTGTTTTGCTGGTGAGCATCTGACAAGCGCGAATCGTTACCAAGCACCAACTGTTTCGCTCCCTTACCCGTTGGCAATTGTTTGAGATCAATTTTGCCACCCTTGCCCAGCGTAGCGATGTCGCCAGCTCCAGTGCCAATTGATCGTCCCTGCAAGAACTGCGAATTAATTGCCCGTGGTACTGAACCAAGCTTTTTGCGCGGTATCATTTCCGAGTCTGTGCCGATGCGCACACCGACATAGTAGCTTCCGGTTTCAAAATTCAGACCGGCAGGTAGCGGCGTCACCGAGCCGAGGAATGCCCGGAACATCCCACCCTTGACCGTCACTTCCTGTGTTTCTTCCCACAGTCTCGTTCCGGCATCCGTGTTCGATGGATACACATCGGCTTCTGTTCGGTTGGTGGTGTAGATACCAAACCGTACCTGGTAGGTTCCGTTGGTAATAATCCGGTTTTCGTTGTTGAAAAGTGAGGCCGAGATGCTAATTTGCTCGATTTCGTTCACTGTAGACTGCGCAAAACTGGGTCGTAGATCAAACCACCCTAGTACGAGCACCCCTACCGCCAGCGCGGAAATCAGGGATGTATGCAATTTTTTATATTTGTTTTTTACATATAACGGCATGTACTTTTTACACCGAATATCTCATTTATTTTACCACATCTTTCCATAATCCAGAAATATCTTTTTATCACTTTTTTGCCACTGCCCAGCCGAATACTTCACCTACCGCATTGGCAATCAAATCAAACAGTGAAACTGACCGGGATCCCGTGTACACCGCATGCGATTCGCTCGTCACTTCGTTACCAAACCGATCGGTGCTCGCGATGTCGTACACATAGGTCGATGCCTGATCCAATCCCGGGATGATCACGCTGTGGTTCAGGCTATAATCCTCCTCGGTGATACTCTTTTTGGCCTGGCCGACACCCTTGGAATAGGAAATAACCGATTTGGCCAATTTGTTGGTCCGCCAGCTCACCACCAGCTTCACTTCCTGCTTGTTCTTTTCCGTAAAGGCTTCTCCACGAATCGAGCTCACCTCGAGCGGCCCGGGATTGTCCTCCGAGAGCAAGAATTCGGCTTCACCGCCGATGGAAATGTCTCCGACCCGGAAATTTTCACTCCGGTAATTGGCATCCCCAAATAGTGGTATCTGGTCCAACACTTGCGCCTCCGAACCCCCCTCTTGAATCAAAACAGTTTTGGCGGGAACATCTGGAGTGGTCGGCACTTCTGAAGTATCTGGTGCAGCCTCACGCACAAAATAAACGTATCCCCCACCCCCCAAAAGGAGCAGAATAACAAGCGCTACAATTGTGAGTTTTTTCCACCCGAATTTTTGGAAGAAAGTCTTCTTTTTTTCGGGGGCGAATATTTCAGAAATGTCCCCTGCCGCCATAAACGTTTTGTGTCTTGATCAAGCTTCAAATTCGATTCTTTTTCTCTCTTGAATCACGATAGAAGTATACCACAAATTTGTCTGTAAAGAAAGCACAAAACACGAGTTATCCACCCCGTTAGAAAACGCTGCGCTTTTAGCGCGACTTCAGTCGCTTGCAGCGACTTTTTTCTAACGGGGTCCACCATCATTTTTTCATCAAAAAAGTTTGTCCAAAATCATCACTTTGGGGTATAATGCAGTCGCTAAAATTTCACTTAAAACCCATGTCCGAACATCACTACATCGTCATCATGGCCGGTGGTTCCGGCACCCGTTTGTGGCCCCTTTCCCGCAAGTCCACACCCAAACAATTTCAGGCTTTTGTGTCCGAAAAAACCATGATCGAAGAGACCTACGATCGGGTCAAAAATCTCGTACCAAACGACCATATTTTTGTCTCTACCACCGCCGCCTATGCGCCGCTGGTAAGTAAAATAATCCCAGAAATAAGCCAAAATAATATCATCGTAGAACCGGAAGCCCGCAATACTGCGCCAGCCATGGCCCTCGTCGCCACGATGATTCACGCCCTCGATTCCGAGGCTATTGTCGCGACCATCGCCTCCGATCACGCCATCGAAAATCCCGACGAATTTCGCGGCACTATCGAGGCGGCACTGAGCACTGTTTCCACCCATAGAGACAAGCTCGTAACCGTCGGAATCAACCCCTACCGGGCCGATACTGGACTCGGGTATATACGGATGGGTCAGGAGTTTGAAACCATCGCTGGCAAGCGAATTTTCACGGTTGACGCCTTCAAAGAAAAACCAGATCGCGAAACCGCCGAACAGTATCTGCGCAGTTTTGATTATTTGTGGAATGCTGGTTACTTTGTTTTTTCTGTTCAAACATTTTCCACGTGGACCAAAGTTTTTGCACCGGCACTCCATGACATCATGAACCAAATCGGCACAGCCAAGAAAAATAAGACGCTCGATACTGAAACACTCGCCACACTCTACGCCCAAACAGAAAGCGTTCCGATCGAGCCACTTATTGTTGAAAAACTTGCGCCTGTTACGCGTCTCGTCATCCCATCGGCGCTCCAGTGGAGCGATGTCGGGAATTGGCAAACCCTGTACGAATTTCTCGCCCACAAATCCGGGAACGATTCTATCATTCATGCCGACCACCTCGACATCGGGAGCAAAAATTTGCTCGTTCATGGTAACAAACGTCTCATCGCCACGCTCGGTGTTGAAGACCTCGTTATCATTGACACTCCCGATGCACTGCTCGTCGCTCGTCGCGATCGGGTGTCTGGTGATATCAAAAAACTCATCGAAAAACTGAAAGAAGAAGGTCGCTCAAACCTCCTTTAGCATTACTTAGGAGTCGAACTCCTAAGTAACTATTTAGGCTTATAAAAAGCAAAAAATCACTCTTCTTCAG
>CAZPXK010000059.1:0-4097 GCA_964590035.1 uncultured Bdellovibrionales bacterium | reverse complement strand
GAAAGGAGGTCTTGTTTATGATTCAGGTAAAAAGAAAAGAGAGAGAAACGGCTGAAAGTTTGATTCGGCGCTTTTCGCGTCGCGTTCAACAGAGCGGTGTCTTGAAACAGGTGCGAAAGCTCCGTTTTCGTGCTGAGGAACAGAGCCGTGAAAAACGCCGTGCCGGCGCTCTCTACAAAGTGAAGATTCGTAAGGAAATCTCTCGTTTGAAAAAATTAGGGAAATTTGACGATGAAGCGCTGCGTGATATTAAAAAGAAAATTTAATCTTTTGTACGTATGGGTCTCTATCAAACCCTCTCGGAAGATTTGAAGCAGGCAATGAAGGCAGGCGACGTATTCAAGCGGGATACGCTGCGCCTGCTTCAGAGTGCCGTAAAGAATGTCGCCATCGACAAGCGTGTCGTGGCCACGGATCTGTCTGACGCGGAAGTGGAGGAAGTGATCAAGAAATTGGTCAAGCAGCGTAAGGATAGCGTGGCTCAATTTGAAGCCGGTAACCGTGCCGATTTGGCAGCCAAAGAAAAAGAGGAACTCGACTTTTTGGCGACGTATTTGCCGGAGGCTATGCCCGAAGCGGAACTCGTTGCTTTGGTGACGAGCGCACTTGCTGAGTCCGGTATCACCACGAAGGATAAAATGGGTCAGGCGATGGGCATAGTCATGAAACGTGTTGCTGGTCGTGCCTCCGGTGATGATGTGCGACGAGTCGTTCAATCTCTCCTTTCGTAAGTATGCAGGTTACCGTAAATTACACCCATGAAGTAACGACTCCATTTGAGGAGTCGTTCTTTGTTCGTGTCGCCACAGAAACGCTGATGCGTTGCCCGCTTCTTGGTTTGAAAGAGAAAAAAGAAATAACTATGAGCGTGGTGGCGGTATCCGAAGAAAAAATACAAGAACTGAATACCACCTATCGACAACAACCGAAGGTTACTGATATCCTGTCTTTTGGAGAGTATGCCGATACAGTTGCTCTCGAACAAGAAACGGCGGAACACATTTTTCTTGGAGAGATCTTTTTCTGCTATGATGTTATTGTGGCAGCGAGCCAGGAAGATCAGGTGACCATAGAACACGAGCTGATCTATATTTTTTCTCACGGCGTGCTTCACTTGTTGGGATATGATCATAGCGATGAGATGTTTTCGCTGCAGGATGCCGTGACCGAGTCTCTCGCTTTTCCAAAAACAAACACATAAAATTGTATGAAAAGACTTTTGAGGAGCCTACGCCACGCCGGAGGAGGGATTGTGTATACGTTTCGTCACGAACGGAATTTTCAGGTAGAGCTGGCCATGGCGTTTTTGGTGGGAGTACTTATGCTGTGGCTGCCTGTTTCTCCCGGGGAACAAACGGTACTGATTTTAGCCATCGTGTTGGTGTTGGCGCTCGAGCTTATCAATACGGCAGTAGAGCGAGTCATGGATATTTTGAAGCCTCGAGTACATCCGTATGCCCGAGTCGTGAAGGATGTCATGGCTGGCTCGGTGTTTGTCGCGTCTTTTGGTGCATTGATACTGGGAGTGCTGATACTGCTTCCCTACCTTTTACAAAAATAGGGAGAATTTTTTGCAGGAGGAACATTTTTGGGGTATAATATAGCGTACAGAGCTCCGTTCTATAATAGGAGCTTCAGTTTCCATTTTGGTTTGCGAGATTTATTATGACTAAAGGTCACTACCATGTCGGTTTGGATATCGGTTCTTCAAGCATCCGCGTTGTGATTGCTGAAGAGATGTCACAAGACGAGCCGCTGCGAGTCGTCGGTATCGGATCGGCACCGTCAGAAGGTATACGACGTGGTGCCGTGGTCAATGCTGAGGCCGTGGCCAAATCCTGCAATGCCGCTCTGGAACGAGCGGAACACATGGCGGGGCATCCGGCCGAGAGCGTGGTCGTGAGTGTCTCCGGAACTGAAATTACGTCTCAAAACGCCCTGGGAGTCATCGCTGTCGGACGAGCCGATGGAGAAGTCACCTATGACGACATGACCCGAGTGCTCGAAGAAGTACAGGCGCGACTGACGATGCCGCTCAATCGTGAGATAGTGCATGTCATTCCCAAGGACTATCGTCTCGACGATCAAAAAAACATCAAAGATCCGCTCGGGATGCGGGGAGTGCGTCTGGAAATGAATGCGTTGGTTGTCAGTGACAGTACCTCTCATATCAAAAATATTACGCGCAGTTTGGAACAGGCTGGTACTAACGCCGAGAACTTTGTGGTTGAGCCGTTGGCCGCTGCCGAGGCTGTTTTGCATGAAAAGCAAAAAGAGCTAGGAACTGTTCTCATCAACATCGGAGGAGGGACGACGTCAATGGCGGTTTTTGAAGATGGAGATCTGCTTCACCTCGCAGTGCTGCCGGTCGGAGGTGCGCATGTTACGAATGATATTGCTATTGGCCTGCGAACGTCTATCGAAGTGGCAGAAACAGTGAAGCTACAGTATGGTACGGCCGCTCCGGAAAGCGTTGGAAAGAAAGAAGAGATAGATTTGGGTGCAGTAGATTCACGTGAAGAGGGACTGGTTTCTCGTTATCATGTGGCAGAAATTATTGAGGCCCGGATGGAAGAAATATTTTCATTCGTAAATACGGAACTCAAAAATATCAATCGTGAAGGACTGCTTCCCGGTGGAGTAGTGCTCACCGGTGGTGGAGCGTTACTGCCTGATGGTGTTGAACTTGCCAAGAAAATGCTTCGGCTGCCGGCGCAAATTGGATATCCAAAACCACTCGGAGGTATTCTTGATGAAGTGGACAGTCCTCAGTTTGCCACCGCCATCGGTCTCCTCCTCCTTTCACAAGAGACCGGGAGCGAAAAGAAAGGATTTTCTTCCCGAAAGATGTTGGGAAGTATGCCGGAAGGTGTGCAGGCTTTTTTCGGAAAAATGAAACACTGGTCCGAGCGCTTTTTGCCCTAGAAACGAAACGCACAAACAAACACATTTCACTGGAAGAAAGCCACTTTCTTTGTTTTTTTGGTTGTTTCTTTTCCTGGTCAGCATGGGATTGACCCTATGTAATTCCGCCACGAAGGCGGACTGGCAAGGCCAGTATTACACAGGGTTGACACCTCTTCTTTCGCTGTGATAGAGTAAATTTCAAAGCAAATTCGAGTACTTGTGCAGGACGAGCGGTGAGCGCTATACTGTCTGTGGGTATGAGGGAGCAATCTATTTCACTTATCACGATAAAGATCTATGGCTGAGATCAAACCGGACATCGAGACATTCGCAAAAATCAAAGTGGTTGGTGTCGGTGGATCCGGAAACAATGCTATTTCGCGCATGATCGATGCCAAGATCAAGGGCGTGGAGTTTGTGGCTATCAATACTGATGCTCAGGCTCTGCATCATTCCAAGGCGCAGGAAAAAGTTCACATCGGCAAGAACCTGACCAAGGGATTGGGTGCCGGTATGAATCCGGAAATCGGTCGTCAGGCTGCCGAAGAAAACCGAGATGAAATTCAGGAAGTGTTGAAAGGGGCAGACATGGTGTTTGTTGCTTGCGGACTGGGTGGTGGTACCGGTTCCGGTGCAGCGCCAATCGTAGCGGAGACTGCCAAAGAATTGGGAGCGCTCACTGTCGGTGTGGTCACCAAGCCATTTGCTTTTGAAGGATCACAGCGCCGCTCGATTGCCGAAGAAGCACTCGAGAATTTGAAGGATCGAGTCGATACACTCATTACCATCCCGAACGACAAATTACTTTCTATCATTGATCGCCAGACCACGCTGGTGAACGCTTTTCGTATCGTGGACGATGTGCTCCGCCAGGGCGTGCAGGGAATTTCTGATTTGATTACCAAGCCTGGTATTGTGAACGTCGACTTTGCTGACGTGCGTGCCATCATGGAAGACAGCGGAAGCGCGCTCATGGGTATCGGGATTGCTTCTGGGGAGAGCCGCGCAGTCGAAGCTGCCAAGGCTGCTATCAACAGTCCGCTTTTGGAGCTTTCGATCGATGGCGCCAAGGGAGTACTGTTCAACATCTCCGGTTCAAGTGATTTGACCATGCTCGAAATAAACGAGGCCGCCAATATCATTACTGAAAATATTGATCCGAATGCCAAGGTTATCTTTGGTGCCGTGAC
>CAZPXK010000058.1:0-4100 GCA_964590035.1 uncultured Bdellovibrionales bacterium | reverse complement strand
TGTTACCAGGATATCATCAACGTCCTTGTTGTCAAAAACCGCCAAGTTCAAACCCGGATCATGTTTTTGACTGGAATGCCAAAATGAATACGGGTCAGAATCGATCATGGCCGCCTCACCGAACAACAGCGCTTCATACTCGCGTGGCCGGATAGCATTTTGTTGGAGATCGGCAGCACTGAGTGAAACCACCTTGGCTCGTACCCCGACCTTTTCCCATTGTTCACGCAGTATTTCCGCTGTCCGAATCAGCTCCGGCCAATCAGGAACCATGAGATCGAATTCCAACACCGTCCCGTTTTTTGCCCGGATACCATCTTCCCCTCGCTTCCAATTATTTTGATCGAGAATAGTATTGGCCTGGTTTTCATCGTAGCGAGAAAAAGCAATGTCACCAGCGTAGCCATTCATAAATGGCAGGAGGGCTGTCTCAGCCGACTGCCCCTTACCCGAGAGAACGTCGCGGATAATCGCTTCGCGGTCAGTGGCAAATGCGAGAGCGCTCCGCACCTCATCATGAGCCAATGCCTCACTCTTGGTGATATTGATGAACACCGCGAAAATGCGAGGAATGGAGAGATCGTACACCCGAGCACTCTTGCGCTCTTGCAATTCCGCGAGCGTTTCAGCTGTCACAGAATTTATACCGAGCACTTCTTTGCGATTGTAGGCGTCGAGAAGTGCTGGTTCATCAGGATAAAAATGAAAGGTAATCTTCTCTATATACGGTGCGCCAGCGTAGTACTCATCAAAAGAGCGAAGTTCATACGAAAGCATATTGCCACTCGAGTCTTTCTCTGAATCATAGAAACGGTACGGTCCAGACCCAATCGGCGCCAGATTATAATCCGCCAGCAAAAAGTTTTCCGGTGCGATATTTTCCCAAATATGCTTGGGCAGAATACCAACCGTCAGACTTTCCAAAAAGCCAAAGTATGTTTTCTTGAGCGTCAGTGTCAGTGTATACCGATCCACCACGCCAGCCTCGACAGACAGCCAGTTGGACCGGAGCGGACTCTTGTAGGTCGGATCCTGAATGGCGCGGATCGTAAAGAGCACATCCTCTGCGGTTACTTCTACTCCATCATGCCATTTGACTCCCTGCTTCAACGTCAACGTATAGATACGACCATCCTCTGAAAGGGTATAGTTTTCCAGTAAACGATTGGTGATTTTTCCGAGGGCATCATACCCAAACAGTCCGCCATAGACGAGCTCGGATATATCAGCATCGGCTTCACTGGTCTGGGAAAGAATCGGGTTGATATAGCGTGGCTGCGAAACCATGCCTTCGGTATATTCACCACCAAAATCCGGAACCGACTTGGTCCCTGCTATATAGAGCGCCCCCAGCCAAAACACTAGTGCACTCACTCCCAAAAAGACAAAGAAGAGGACGAGGATGCGATCTCGCATTTGTAGGGCTCGAAAGAGTGCCATCCACTGGCGCCTGCGAAAAATACTCATGATACGGAAGAAGCTACGAATAGACTTGCTTTAGGGATTACTCTCCTCCTAAACGGTGTTAGGAAAGGACAGAAAGGCGGACGTTGACTATTCCGAGTACTAAAAATGTCACGGCCAAAAAAACCGTCGCGTACAAAAAGAACTTTTCCAAGCCGCGTTTGGTATAGAAGCCACCAAAGTCTCCGCCAAAGGCCGCTCCCAGTCCGGAGCCGCGATTTTGCATGAGAATCGTCACAGTGAGGAGGATAGCGACGATAGCCTGAGCGATAAGAAGTGCACGCATAAGTGCGAGAAAAAATACGAGATAATCCCTTTTTTAAGCCTTTTTATTACCAAACGAAGCGAGTGAAACGAAAACTTGTTTTCATTTCCGAGCAAGTGCCGGTAAAATCAAGGAACACCTGTTATTCTAGCAAAAACCCAGGGAATCGTCAATCCCGCACCATTTCAAAGGAGGACTCGCCTAAGAGGAAATTGCAAGGCGTAGCCGCCTATCGGCTTGCGTCATAAGTAACCAACTATTTCCCTCTGAAATGGTGTGGGATCAACCAATCCAACTCCCACCTTCCCGTCTCTACACTAGGCTTCGTTCTAGAGAAATACGCATGTCGTGAGCGCCTTTTTTCCGCCGATAGACTGAGAGCAAGAGTCCCAGTGAGGCAGAAAGCGACAAGAGCGAGCTCCCTCCATACGAGAGAAACGGCGCCGGCAGCCCCGTCACCGGCAGCACCCCCACATTCATACCGACATTGATGAGAATCTGCACAAACACCATCGTCATCACCCCCAAGGACAAGAGATACCCAAAATTATCACTGGCCTCGGCCCCAATCTGTCGTATCCGGTACAGTAGCACTCCGTACAAAAAGATCACCAGTCCGGCTCCAATGAGGCCCAGTTCCTCAGAAACAACAGCAAAGATAAAATCCGTGTGTTTTTCCGGCAAAAAAGAGAGCTGCGACTGAGAGCCATACCCCAGTCCCTTGCCCGAAAGCCCCCCAGAGCCCACCGCTACCATAGCTTGCAGTACGTTGTATCCCGAGCCCTGCGGATCACTCTCGGGATGCAAAAACGTATCAATACGAGCCTTTTGATAGTCCGCCAAAAGAAACCAGCTTCCCACTACCAAAAGCGACCCGAGAATCCCGAGCACGATAAAGTGCCTCGCGCGCAGTCCGGACGCCAGCATCATCCCGCCCCAGATAGCCGCCAGTACCAAAGAAGATCCCAGGTCCGGCTGCCTGAGCACCAAAAAAATAAGGGCGGCCGAAAGAATGAGCGAAGCGACCACGCGCGTCCATTCGCCGAGCTCTGATTTTTTCTTGGAAATGAAGCTGGCCAAAAAAATAATAAGGGTCACCTTGGCCACTTCCACCGGCTGAACCTGAAAAAACCCAAAAGAGAGCCACCCAGCTGTACCGTTGACCGTGGTTCCAAAGAGCAACACCAGAAACAGTACTCCCAGCGTGACGAAATAGAGAAACGTGCTCTGTTTTTGGATATAGCGATAATCAAGGGAACCCACAAAAAACATGACCGCCAGTCCGATAGCCGCATATATGGACTGCTTCAGAAAGTAATTGGTTCCCCCAGAAAGAGACAGGCTATACAACGAAAGCAGACTGATCAAAAGAAGCAGCGTAACAGCGGCAACCAAAACAAAATCTACTTTTGAAAAAAGACGGAGCATAAGTATCTATCTCAAATCTCTACCGTGCGCCTCCACCGGAAAAATACTGCTGTATAAAGTTTTCTGAATGATAGACATCGGCGTCAATTTCCATATCAGTTGTGGTAACCATACCAGGAAACGGCATGGGCCATACCAACTTGAAATCACGTGATTCCTGTGCCCGCACCGTATCCATGCGATGGGTATTGAACGCCACTGGCTTCCCAGAGGCGTCTCTCAGGATAATTTTCACGATAATCGAACGGAAGTCGTAGGGACTCTCATTCGAAAGCAGTCCGTACGCCTCATAATAGCCAAACCCGTCAGTCACCAGATTCGAGCGCTTTTGATAAATATTGACAATCGGTTTCTCCTGATACCCCGACAATTGTTCCCAGACCACGTCGGTTATCTGGAGGGTCACCTGTCCGGGAGTAGCAGCCGTATCTACGTTCAGCTCTATCAAACTCTTGATCTCCTGTGGCAACACATATCCGGTACCACTGCGACTGGCCAGTACGGCACCGCTCGTATCATGTAGTTCAAAAACATACCGGAAACTGGTCGCCCCGATATTTTCATTGGGATTGAAAACCCGGGCGAGCACGTCATACCGACCCTCTCCGCCCGGAACAAACGCTACTTCTTTTATCTGAATGTCTCGTCCTACGGTAGCAACGATACAAGCATTGGCACAGATTCCCCCACAGTCAATCCCCTCTTCATTCTGATTCTGTTTCAAATCGACACAAGTTTCCGGTGCCTTGATAAAAGCAAAATACACTCCCAATACCAAAAATGTATTGAAAGAGAAGAAAACCAAAAGAATAACAATCCGCCGAAGCATCCGAGACATACGATATGTGATATTTTTTCTATTATACCATACCCGTTCACTTTTAAAGGAACAAAAAACAGCCTTATGCAGGTTGTTATTGTAAGTTGTTCAAATCTTTGAAGA
>CAZPXK010000057.1:0-4212 GCA_964590035.1 uncultured Bdellovibrionales bacterium | reverse complement strand
GTGGTATTTGTTACTATTTCGACTACCGACAAACACGCACTGCCCAATTCTTTGTTCAACTACTACCACAGGCTCCATCCCGGCGGTCAAGGAAGTCTGCGGAGCCAAAGGTGCTCTAGTAGGGACGATTTCCGCTCCTGGAGCCGCATTTTCTACGATAGTCGGAACAGTCAGTACCAGGGGTTCTTTTTTGACCATTTTCCCCTGGAGCATCCCAGCCTCAAAACACAGCGCTCCGACCAAAACGACACCCAAAAAGAGCCAAAATCGCTCGCCATGATCTTTCCACCATCCCAGGATCCGTTCCTTCATAACCCTTGCAAAAATCCGTAACTATGCTATACTCCCTCTACAGTATATCGCAATTCTCCTAATGTGTAAGCACCCCAACTGCTATGGCAACCAGAAAAGCAGGTGGATCAACCGCCCTCGGCCGTGATTCCATCTCCAAACGCCTCGGCGTCAAAATCTTCGGCAACCAAGCTGTTGCTACCGGTAACATCATCATCCGTCAGCGTGGCACCAAATTCCACCCAGGAAAGAACGTCAAGCGCGGTGAGGATGACAGCCTCTTTGCCCTCGCCTCAGGATTCGTAGAATTCCAGGCCAAAAAGGTCAAAGATTTCACTGGCAAGATTGTTTCACGTACTTTCGTGAACGTTTTGCCCCAAAAGAAATCAGAGCAACAGTAAGCTCTCTCTAGAATCAAAAAACACCCTTCTCAGGGTGTTTTTTTCTTATCCAAAACTTACCAGCCACCGCCGCCGCCTCCACCGCCGCCACCGCCAGAACCACCGCTACCGCCAGAGCCAGATGGCGAACTGGTATTGGCTGCGATACTCGACGAGAGAGACTCGATATGAGATGAAAAACTCTCTGCATTAAAATTCCCCATATCAGCTGCCACGAACCAGGCCGGATGATAATTCATCATGTATTCCTCGCCATAGATATCACGCATTTTTGAGATCCACATGGTAGTCATCCCAAAAATCATCGCTACCGGTAAAAGAGTTTCAAACATGCCCTCTTTCTCATGAAATCGTTGCCGTTCTTTTTCGGCTGTTTTCATATAGAGTTTCAGGCCTTGTATCTTCCAGTTTGCCTCGACGCCTTTCTCGGTGCGCTTGGGCATAATAAGTCCAAAAACAACCAATATACCCGCCGCAAGGAGAACGGATCCCCCACCGACAGGCGACCCTGCTCCAAACAACTGAAAAGCAAAAAATGTTACCACGCCACCCAAAACAAGGAATCCGACCCGGTAGCTCAAGCCCTTCTTTTCAATCAGTCCCTTTGTTACCAATGCATCAATAATCTGTTTCTTGAGCGTAGGGATCACTTTGTAAAAGTTTGTTTTCAGTGACGAGAGTTTCACTTCGTTTCCTGATTGGAACAGTGTATCGAGCAATAGCTGCTGGTGCAGTGCCAATACCAACCCCGAAATAGCCTGTTTCTCGAGTACGTACTCTGTGGTTTTGAAAAAGAGGATCTTGTCGGTCGTTTCTTTGATCCGGAGAGCGCCCTTGACTGCCAGTTCGATGATAGCTGCTGTCAGAAATTCATTTTTCAGCGTGCCATTGGTAGAGAGGACTCCCAGTTCCAATGCATCGAGACCCTCCGGCACTTCGTATTCCGGGATCACTACCTTGCCCCACTTGGGATCATCACCATACTTTCTCCACGTTCTAAAAGAAAACCAGAAAACCAGAGCGGGGAGAATGATCCAGAAAAACTGGCCGTACACCTCCCAAAAACCAAACTGATAGAGAGTAAAAATACCCCGTGGCACACTGACCGAAAGCGTCACCCCCTCGCCTGGAGTAAGTATCCGAGTGGCCGCTACAGAAAGCGTCCGTTCATCCTGCCACCGTGGCGGCGCCAGCGCATCAGATGCCTTGGACCCAAGCAATCCGGCATAAGTCGAAACATCAAGTACACGTTTCTGTACCGGTTCCGGAAACACCACCGTAGCAGCATAAGCATCGATGTCGAGCGTCCAGAAATTGCCACTGAGATTCCAATGGTACTCGTCCGCATCGCCAGTCGCGCGAATAACATTGCTGACGCTGTACACGATTTTATAGCGATTGACACCGGTCACCGTCTTGTCGGCATCGCCAATTTTCCAAGTCAGGGTACCATCGCTACGATTTTCCGTCTCGGTATAGGAATATTTCTTGCCCTCAAAATCAGTAATCGAAATGAGCTCAACCGGCGTTTTAATCGTATCCTTTTCTGTGTGCGTCTCAGTCGGCACAATACGGAAAATACCATGTTTACCGACACAATTGCCACAATCAGCCGTGATCCATTCGGTCACCATCATGGTCGAATCAGGGGCCAGTACAAATTCTGCTCGCAGATCCTGAATATACCAGTCCGTCACATTCTCCCGCGCCATAACAGCAGAAACAAACCAAAACAAACCGAGAACAAGAAACCCGAAACCCCAAATATTTTTGAACATAGAAATGCTCTATCTGTTTTTCTTACACGCTTCGAGAAAGGCGACAAAAAGTGGATGTGGCTCTAGCAGTGAAGACTGAAATTCCGGATGAAACTGCGTCGCCAAAAAGAACGGGTGTACTTCTTTCGGGAGCTCGGCAATTTCCATCAGTATACCATCCGGTGATGTAGCAGAGAAAACCATGCCCGCTTGTTTCAGTTGCTCCACATACTCCGGATTCACTTCATAGCGATGGCGGTGCCTTTCAAGAATACTCGTGGCACCGTAGGCCTGGGCGGCGAGCGTCTTTGGAATTATCTTGGCCTCGTAGTGGCCCAGTCGCATGGTGGCTCCATAGTTCTTCTTGCGCAAGTTTTCTTTTTGTTCCGGCATGATATCCACGACCGGATGCACTGTTTTTTGATTCACTTCGGTAGTATGGGCAGTGGCCAACCCCACAACGTGACGAGCATACTCGATGACGGCCAATTGCATACCATAGCACAGACCAAAATATGGAATTTTGTTTTCCCGGCAATACTGAATGACCGCTATCTTGCCCTCGATACCACGACTCCCGAAACCACCGGGAATAATAATACCATCGTACTTTTTGAGCGTTCGCAGCGCCTTGGGATTTTCTTCAAAATCAGTACTGGCAATCCAGGTCAGTTCAGCTCGGCGACCCACCTGACACGCCGCATGTTTCACAGCCTCTATCACACTGATATACGCATCCGAGAGCACAAAATCACCCGTCTTAAAATACTTCCCTACCACACCAATTTTCACCACCTCACTGATCCCTTTCATGCGTCGCACCTTTTTTTCCCATTCTCCTATCCCTACGGATTTTTTCGCTTTCAAGCCCAACTTTTTCATGAGAATCTCACTCAAGCGATCTTTTTCAAAATTGACCGGGACATCATAGATACTATCTACATCGGGGGCACTGATAACATCTTCTTTTTGTACATTACAAAACACCGCCAGCTTTTCTTTACGCTTTTCATCAAGTGGTCGATCGGCCCGCGCAATGATGATATCAGGTTGAATACCAGTACCATTGAGTGTCCGTACTGCATGCTGCGTCGGCTTGGTTTTCATCTCGCCCACCTTTGACGGAGTAGGAACATAGCTCACGATAGCGGTGATGACATTCTCTGGCTGTTCAATCTTGAGCATACGGATAGCCTCGAGAAACAAGATATTCTCATACTCTCCGACCGTCCCGCCAATCTCAACAATCGCCACATCAGCCTCGGCAGCTGCTTGCTTGATACGCCCGATCACCTCGAGTGGTATATGTGGCACTACCTGAACACAGCGGCCACCATACTCCAAATTCCGCTCTTTTTCAATAACAGTCTTGTAGACTGCTCCGGTGGTCATGTAGTTGTCTCGGGTCAGTTCGATATTGAGGAAGCGTTCATAGTTTCCCATATCCTGATCGGTCTCATACCCGTCTTTCAAGACAAACACCTCGCCGTGCTCCGTTGGGTTCATCGTCCCGGCATCAACGTTGATATACGGGTCGATTTTGAGGGCAGTCACACGAAAGCCCTTAGCCTGAAGAATCTTGCCGATAGACGAAGCAGCGATACCCTTCCCCACCCCGCTCATCACCCCACCGACTACAAAAATATACTTCGTTCGTCCCTGCTTTGATATTTGTTTAGCCATACTTTTCATCCCAGTGTTTTAGAATTTACAGAGAAAGAGCCGCTACCAGGAGAGATTGGAGAGCGGCTCTTTTTTAAGTT
>CAZPXK010000056.1:0-4351 GCA_964590035.1 uncultured Bdellovibrionales bacterium | reverse complement strand
CGGATCATACTGCCGCAATAGCTCTTCTCCATGCATCAAACGTTTCTCTAGATTCTCAACACCGGCTGAAAAATACTGCTCCATATCTTTTCTCGCCTGAGCCAAGCTGGTCAATTGGGCTCGCACCGTTCCCTGTAGCTCTATCAGCTTTTGAGAGAGGAGCTGCTTCAAAGCATCAGCGTACCGCAGGAACTCCCCCAACTTATCAAGAAGTGCTTCACTAGCAGTACCGAGCTCTGTCCGCACAATAGCGAGTTCGCGCTCCATCAGTATAGGAAGATGCTGCTCAAAATGACGCATCAGTCCCCTGGCTTCATCCCATGGCTCACGAATGGTCCGAGCTGTCGCCGTTGGGGTAGAGACCATTCTATCAGCGACAAGAGCCGCGAGCGTCACGTCTTTCTCGTGACCAACTCCAAGGAGCGTTGGGATACGACACTGGGCCACTTCTCGAACCAACGCCTCGTTATTAAACGCCTGCAAACTCTCGAGACTGCCACCACCGCGGATCATCACCAAAAGATCGTATTCGTCTGCGCGCCGATCGAAATATCGGAGCGCTTCTATAATTTCAAAAACCGCTTTCTTGCCCTCGACGGATGTGGGGTAAAAACCCACGTGGAGCCCTTGTGCCCCCAGGTTCATCGTAAAGTCCCCGATCGCCGCCCCCTGTTCCGAAGTAATAAGGGCGATACGCGTCGCATATCGTGGCAATACCCGCTTTTTTTCCGGAGCAAAGACACCTTCTTGTTCGAGCTTTGCTTTGAGTACATCATAGGCCTTTTTGAGCGCTCCTTCCCCACACAGTTCAATCATCCCCACCTTGAGAGAGAGTCGGCCATTGGGTTTATAAATATCCGGCGCACCCTCGACGATAATCTCGTCTCCGATAGCAAGCTCCACTCCCGAAATAGTATACTGATTACGAAAGATGAGGCAACTGAGCATACTGTCATCCTGACTATCCTTGATGGTGAAGTACACTACCCGCTCTCGCACATCCACACTCGATACTTCTCCCTGGATTCTCGCCGCCATCCCCGAGAGCTCAATATTCAGTCCATCGAGAAACTGACTCACTGACAAAGTCTGGTCTACCTCTTCAATCTTTTCCGTCTCTTCAATCTCTTCACTGAGAGGTTTAGCCTCTAAGTTGGAAGGAGTGCCTATAAGCGACTGAAAGAAGTCATCGTTCTTGCTTCGTAAGCTCACTGCTTTTTTTAGGAGTTGAGCTCCCAAATTCTTCTCCGGACCAACTGAACTCGCCTGCTCAGCAATCATACGCAAGAGCACGGCTCCATATTTGCCAAACTTGGCTTCTTTGATGCCTTTTACAGCGAGCATTTCTTCTTTATTCGTAGGCATCGCCCCGACCAGTGCTTCGATAACGGTATTCGACAAAACACGATACACTTCCACGCCCTCGATGCGCGCCTGGTTGTTCCGCCAATTCCGTAGTTCGTTCAAGAGAGACATAACGTGATAATGAGAGATATACAGCGGTTTAACCGCTGTATATAGGCTTATAATAGGGATAATATCAAGGTCCGACCTTGATATTTCTTACACAGGGGTCAGACCCCTGTTTTTTAATCTTAACGACCTTGGTTATAAAGAGAAGCAGCTTCACCGGCAGAAAGAGCTCGATTGTAAATACGAACCTCATCGGCAGTACCATCAAGAAACTTATCTGCCGTGACATTTGCATCGTAAACCGCCCCGATACGAAACCGACTATTGGCAGGATACACGCTGCTTACCGCGCTCCCAGACGCAGTAACCGATTGACCACTTCCATTGACATGAATTGCCGCCGTATTGACATCGGTCACTGTAGCAACGATATGGTACCATGTTCCTGTAGTCACCACACCAGAACCTGTAACGAATGTTCTACGAAAAGCCGCGTCACAACAACCGGCATTATTACCAAGAGCAACAGATAATAGGCCGGTCGAATCCGTTCCAAGCCACATACCAGCATACTGACCATTGCCTCCGATATCAGCCGAACTCACTATCGGTACAGCGTTACCAGTAAGCGTGTCAAACTTTACCCACGCTGAGATACTAAAAGGAAGACCGGGCTCAACACTTGAGGCTCCGCCAGAATCAACATAATCATTTGTTCCATCAAAATTGAGTGCTTGGCCGAGTTTTCCGATAGTACGGGTCGGGCCACCCGTGAGCGTGCCAGTGTTGCCGGCGCCGGAGCGGTCGGCTGCCGTGGTACTCGAGAGCATATCCTGACCATTGAAGCTCCAGTAGCCTTTCAGACCAGTATCTGTAGCTGTCGGCGTACTTAGTCGGTAGAGCTGAGCGACTTCATCAGCCGAGAGCGCACGATTATAAATTCGAACTTCGTCAATACTGCCAGAAAAATAATCCGAAGCGCTTCCTGTTTTTCCTATAATCAAGTTCTGAGAGTTTGCGACCGTAGTCGCTGGAATAGTGCCGACAAATGTCAACGCTTCGGACACACCATTGATGTACACTTTCAAACGACCACTATTCCCTGTCTGAGAACCATCAAAAACCATCGTACAGTGTGTCCAAGTACTCGTTATTATCTTCCCTGTCGCCGTGTATCCATAGGCGTCACTGCCATTGCGAATTGAAACAGCAAGAGAGCTCGTCGTCCCTACTCCTGTACCGCCCAAATTCAGTGTCGTATCAGAAGTAGCAGAAGCATATTTACTCACTATACCATCATAATTTTCAAGAGTCGTCGGGTTAATCCAGGCAGAAATAGTCAACGCTGACTGACTCTCCATAGCCGGAACATCGCCCAAATCAATGTAATCATTTGAATTATCGAAACTCACCGCACCGCCTACTTGTCCCGTGGTCCACGTCGGACCATTAGTGAGCGTGCCGGTATTGGCATTGGTACTGCTATCTGTAGCACTGGTACCGCTTCCTTCATCAAGTTTCCAGTACCCTGCCAAGCCACTATCAAGGCGACCAGTGCCCTGGGGTTGCGACGCACTTGAATTGACCAAATCCGCCTGGCTGGTATCATACAGCCCCTTTATTTCTCCCGCCGTGAGTGCTCGTTTGTAAACTCGAACTTCATCAATCTTGCCATCAAAAGGATTACCAGCGTCAGACTCTGTTCCCACAGCCAAGACCACGGCATTACCCAAGTCTCCGATATTGCCAATAGTACCACTATCCGTCGCGCCATTGGCTACACCATTCACATATATTTCACTATTGGCAGCCGAGTCCTGGTCCCAGACGATAGTGTAGTAGTTCCAGCCAGTACCAGTAAACGTGCTCGTTGATGTCAGAGAGTATTCATCGGTACCATCGGAGACTTCAAAGATGAGCTGGTCGGTGGCGTCATCTATGTAGGCAATATAGCCGGTATCGCCCGCTGCGATACCGTTTCGTTTAGCAAGGACAGTATCGTCCGTGGTAAACGTGTCACGATAAAACCAACCGGAGAGAGTCAGATCGTCCGTGTCGCCGATATCGAGGGCGGTATTGTCAGCGACAGAGACGTAGTCGTCTGTACCATCAAAATCGAGTGCTTGGCCGATTTTTCCGATGGTGTTGGTTGGACCATTGGTAAGGATACCTATATTACCCGCACCTGACAGGTCGGCAGCCGATGTACTCGAATACATATCGGAGCTATTAAAGCTCCAGTAACCTTTGAGGCTAGTATCGACACTGGTCGGAGTATTAGTGCGATATATCTGTGAAATTTCATCTGCAGAAAGTGTACGGTGATAAAAACGAATTTCGTCAATTTTTCCATCAAATGGATTGCCCCCATCCGATTCTGCTCCAATTCGGAAAGAAACATTGTTTGCGACAGAGCCAATATCATCATAAGAACCAGAGGCCGTAGCATTGTCATTATTGCCGTTAATGTACATGAGTGCATTGAGCGCCGAGGTATTATCCCACACAACCGAAAAATGGTTCCAGCCCGTTGCAGTAAATGAGGTAGACGATACCAATTGATACTCATATTCAGGCGGTGCACCATCATGATAGGCTATTTCAAAAACAAGTCTATCAGTCGTCGCATCGATGTATATGATATAACCGACATCGCTTGAATTTATACTGTTTCGTTTAGCAACAATTGTATCAGTGGTCGTAGAGGTATCCCGATTAAACCAACCCGTGATAGCCATATCCCGAGAAGATGGCTCAAGCACATAGGCACCCGATACTGTTATATAATCGTCCGTCCCGTCAAAGTCCACCGCTCCACCAATCTGACCAGTTGTCCAAGTAGGACCATTGGTGAGCGTGCCGGTATTACCATTAGTCGAAGCGTCCGTCGCGCTGGTGCCACTGCCCTCATCGAGCTTCCAATACCCAGCGAGGCCAC
>CAZPXK010000055.1:2834-4441 GCA_964590035.1 uncultured Bdellovibrionales bacterium | reverse complement strand
AATCGGACAAAGCCTCCAACCTGAATATTCTCTCCAATCTTGGTAATTTTCTCCGACAAAAGCTCACCGACAGTCTTGGTGGGATCCTTCACGAACGGCTGTGTCACGAGCGCCTGGTCATTGCGAAATTTTTCTTCCTTTCCAACAAGAATCTTTTCTACCAATTCGGCTGGTTTTCCTTCGGTTGCAAGCTGTTCTCGCCAAAGAGCGAGTTCCTTTGCAATAACTTCGGAAGAAACTTCTTCTGGTTTGACACACTGTGGTACTACAGCAGCCACGTGCATAGCAATATCATGTGCCAAAGCCTGAAACTCTTCATTACGAGCGACGAAATCCGTTTCGCAGTACAGCTTCACCAGTGCACCGATCCGGCCATTGGAGTGAATATATGAGACGACTATTCCCTCATGGGTTTCTCGATCACCCTTCTTCACGGCTTTGTCTTGACCACGCTTGCGCAGGATTTCAATAGCCTTGACCTCGTCAAAACCGGCTTCATCGAGAGCTTTTTTCACATCCACGATTCCAGCTCCGGTCTTTTCACGCAGAGCCTTGATTTGTTCCATTTGAGACATATATTTTTTTGCGTTTAGCTATAAGCGAATAGCGTTTAGTCTATGAGCGCACCCAAAAACTATGCGACTTTTTCTTTTACCACTTCTTTCGTTTCCTTTACTTCTTTGGGAGCATTCTTGGCGGACAAAATTGTTCGTCCCAGATAGCCAAACAACAAGCGGAGTGACGACAAAGCATCGTCATTACCAGGAATAGGATAGTCGACAGCGGAAGGATCTGTATTGGTATCAACGATACCGACAATTGGCACACCCATTTTTCCTGCTTCGTGCAAAACGAGACTGGCTTCTTTGGTGTCAGCAACAACAATAGCTCCCGGCAGCACTTCCATCCCCTTGATTCCACCAACCTTCTTTTCGAGCCGCTCCACTTCCTCCATCTTTTTGGCCTGTTCAAACTTGGTATACTTCTTGAATTCACCAGAAGCAAACTTGGCCTCCAGGTCCTGCAGGTGCCGAGCGCGACCACGAATACATTCAAAGTTTGTCAGTGTTCCCCCGAGCCAACGATCAATCATGTAGTACTGAGAAACGTGCTCAGCCAAAGCGCGTACGGTATCGTGGGTCTGCTTCTTCATACCCACAAACAAAATTGGCTTGCCACTCTTCACGACGCCAGCCAAGAATCGGCTTGCTTCCTCCATCTTTTCAACCGTCTTTTGGAGGTTGAGGATGTTGATGTTCTTGCGTGTCGTATAAATATATTCATCCATTTTTGGATGACGACGCGACTTCAGATGTCCAAAATGAACACCTGCCTTGAGCAATCCTTCGAGGCTCACATCCAACTTGTTCAAATCAACATCAGAGAAATAGTTCTCTGATACCGTCTTTCGAACGGGCGCTGCTGCTTTCACTTCTGCCTTCGCTTCTACTTGTACGTCAGCCATACTTCTTTTTCCTTAGAGAAATTAATTGTCCGCTTGGGACCACCTACTGCATGCCTGATATAAGCCTCATAAGCACTGTTAGGACAGGCCAGGAAGAGACTCGACATGAAGTATGTCTGATTTTTTGCCCGAAATATCAAAA
>CAZPXK010000055.1:0-2734 GCA_964590035.1 uncultured Bdellovibrionales bacterium | reverse complement strand
GCCAGGAAGAGACTCGACATGAAGTATGTCTGATTTTTTGCCCGAAATATCAAAAATTGCGAGCAGGAAAATACAGCTGGTACTATAACAGTTGACTCACTTTTTGGCAACCCCGCACCTTTTCTCAGGCATATTTTAGGGAATTTCCTGTCCGTACTCACAAACAGCTCCCCTTACAGGGCTTTATAAGCAAAGTTTCCAAGGAAAAGGTGCGGGGTTGCCAATTCTGACTATCCATGCTAGACTCCCCATTACGTAAATATTTCTCCCTATGAAACAAGAGATCCATCCAAAATACTTCACTAAGGCGACCATTTCATGCGCCTGTGGAGCCGTGCTCGAAACCGGTTCGACCGTCGAGACGATGCACACTGAAATCTGTGCCCTCTGCCATCCGCTCTATACCGGCAAGAAAAAGGTTATCGACACTACTGGTCGCGTCGATCGCTTCAAGAAGATGACTGAAAAGTCCCAAGCCAAGCAGGTTGCCCGCAAAAAGGCTCCTAAGGTAAAGGAAGTAAAAGAAGAAAAAGCCGTCAAAAAAGCTGCCGAAATCGCTGCTTAGCGTTTTCCATGCGCTTTTTTCCTTTTCGTTTGAAAATTTTGAAAGCGCACAATTTCCCGCCATCTGGCGGGATTTTTGCTTCAATATAGTTTATACTACGCATATGCAGGATCTTCTCGAAAACATAGAACGCGAATACGCGACCGTGGAAGCGGCTCTCGGCGACCCGGGACTGGTACGCGATAACAAACGCATGGCCGATCTCGGCCGACGCAAAACCGAACTCGATACCATCATGGAGCGCATCGGGCGTTTTCGTGCTATCGAAAAGAGCATGAGTGACAATGCCGAGCTCACTCAAGAAGCCGACACTGACCAAGAGCTCAAGGCCATGGCTATCGAGGAAAATATCCTTCTGGCCGAAGAAAAGACAGCTCTGGAAAGCGCGCTCACTCGTCTCCTCCTTCCCAAGGACAAACACGATGACAAAGATATCATCGTAGAAATCCGCGGTGGTGCTGGCGGCGATGAATCGTCCCTGTTTGCAGCCGAACTGTTCCGTATGTATGCCCACTATGCTGAGAAACAGGGTTGGCGCCTGGAAATGATGCATACCAACCAGACTGAAGTCGGCGGCTTCAAGGAAGCGGTCTTCGAAATCAACCGTGGCAGCAGTGCTGTCTCGGTGTATCAAAAAATGAAGTACGAATCAGGTGTTCATCGCGTCCAACGTGTCCCCGAAACAGAAAAAGCCGGTCGTATCCATACGTCAACCGCAACCGTAGCTGTCCTCCCCCAGGTTGAAGAAGTGGAAATCGTGGTAAACCCGAGTGACCTGCGTATTGATACATTCTGCTCCTCCGGTCCCGGAGGTCAGTCCGTCAACACGACCTACAGCGCTGTTCGTATCACCCATATGCCGAGTGGTCTCGTGGTTTCTTGTCAGGATGAAAAGTCCCAGATCAAAAACAAAGACAAGGCCATGAAAGTGCTCCGCTCCCGCCTCTTTCAATTGGAAGAAGAGCGTCAAGCCAAAGAACAGGGCGACGCCCGCAAGAACCAGATCGGTACTGGCGACCGCAGCGAAAAAATCCGTACCTACAACTATCCCCAAGACCGCGTCACCGACCACCGCATCAAAGAATCCTGGAGCAATATCCCCGCTATCCTGAATGGCGGTCTCGACCCTATCCTCGATGCCCTCGAAGCCGAAGATATCAAGCGCAAGCTCGAGCAGCAAGGGCAATCCCTATGATCTCTCTGTCCATCGCCGAACTTCAAAAAAAATATCTTCTCGGCATAGCGCCAGAAGATTTTTTTGTGCTTCTGGCTCACGCGACGCGCAAAGAAAAGGTCTTTCTGTTGGCTCATCCGGAATATGAACTCACCAAAGAGGAGCAAGAGAGGATTCTCCAGTACCTGGAGCGCCGACTCACCCGTGAGCCAGTTGCCTATATCGTAGGAATAAAAGAATTCTACGGTCGTGATTTTTTCGTTACAGGAGCAACGCTTGTCCCTCGTCCCGAAACAGAACTGCTCGTCGAGCACGCACTCGACAGTATCAAGCATGAGGAAAGAGCAATAGACATCATTGATGTTGGCACAGGGAGCGGCAACATCATCATCACACTCGCCAAAGAAATTGAGAAAGCGCATCACATATCAAGTATCAGGTATCATGCAATAGATATTTCTCGGAGCGCACTTATCATTGCCAGAAAAAATGCAGAGCGACATGATGTAAGCGATATCATTTCTTTTCATGAAGGCAACCTCCTCGAACCGATAACAAACATACTCGGCACAGCAAACAACATCATCATCACTGCTAACCTCCCCTACTTATCGGAAAAAATATATAGCGAAAGTGACAGTGATGTTCGAGACTACGAACCACAAAGCGCGCTCGTGAGCGAGAGAGAGGGCCTGGATCATTATATCCGTCTTCTAGAAGTGCTAAAACGTTCTCTCCACACTTCTTCCCACGTAACCTGCTACTTCGAAATCAGTCCCGAGCAAACACAGAGCATCACCCAAGAAATTCATACGCTCTTCCCCAAAGCAGCCATCCTCACTCATCAAGATCTCAGTGGGAGAGATAGGCTTATTCAAGCGACTTTCAAGCGACTTTCTAGCGACTAGGGCGAGCAGAAGTATCTGTTCAACTCTTATTTCTTACTATACAAAAAACCCCGATGATACGGGGATTTTTTGTTTTGGTTTTATCCA
>CAZPXK010000054.1:0-4484 GCA_964590035.1 uncultured Bdellovibrionales bacterium | reverse complement strand
TCGCTGGTCCGATGGGTACGACTGTATCATCATGGCAATGAATCAGAAAAATTTTCTTTTTGGCTGTTTGGGAAAGAGTTGATGGGAAACTATAAAAATCTTTCTGCAAAAGTTTTTGCCAATCTTTGGGTGAACGAAGGCGCGTAGCCATACCAAAGCCTTCCATGGTGAAACGAATCATTTCATGAAAGGATTCGTCGTTACTCGTCGCCTGCCAATCAAGGACTGGCGAAAGAAGTACCACTTTCTTTACGAGCGGTGATTCACTGAGCGCGAGAGCGGCCGGTCCACCAAATGAGCTGCCAATGATAAAAAAGTTTTTTACCTGAAGGGGGATCCAAACTTGGGAAAAGGTGCACCAAAACCGTTTTTCTTTATGGAGGGTTTCGATAACATCCGCAATATCTTTGGTCGGAGTCTGTCCCAGGAAATACCCATCACTTTCCCACGTGCCTCGGTAGCGCGGAAAAATAACAGTATATCCCTCTCCAACCAAAAATTCGAGCACTGAGCGTTTGGATGGCACTGAGGGAAATCCCTGGGCCAAAATAAGTATCTTGCCTGTTTGTTTTTCTGGAAGAGCCACTTCAGCAACGATGTCCTTAGCGAAGCGAGTCCGTATCGATAGAATATTCTTCTTCATGCTCGTTTCTTCTTGTTTTTCAAAACTAATCGCTAAATGCTAAACGCTAACCCTCTGTTTATGGTAGATAGTTCATCGGATTGACCGTAGCACCGATTGGAATACTCAGGCCTTTGACGGTTTTGGATGATACCACGTCATAGGATTTTTCGGAAAAAACCGTGAAGTGGAGGTGATTTCCCGTGGAGTACCCAGTACTTCCCATTTTGCCGATTTGTTCACCTTTGGATACCTTTTGGCCCTTGCTCACCCCGACAGAGCTGAGGTGACCATAGAGCGTAATCATGCCGTTGTCATGATCAATAGCGATCCAGCGACCATAGGCGTACTTGCCGAGATTGCCGGTTCCGATCACTTTTCCCTCAGCGGCCGCATAGATCGATGTACCGTATGAACCGGTGAAATCAACTCCATTATGCTTTCCTGAAGCGTAGGCTTTTTTGGAAAAACTGGTTTTACCATAGCCCTGACTGATACTGACCTTCTTCACTGGATATGCCAAAAGACTTTTGGAAGCACTCGGCAAACCCTCGGTAGAGAGACCGGATTCCAAATCCTCAATTTCATTTTCGATATCATCACGTTGCTTCTGAAGATCATCAACGAGGCCTTCATACTTGGTTTCTTCGGCCTGAGTTTTCGAAAGGAGCGTCGCCTTGTTTCGCTTGGTTGCTTCTAGATCATTACTCTGCGCATCGAGATCCTTGTAAAGAGAATCCACCTCGTTTTTCTTGTCGGTTACTTGCTGTTGCTCACCTGCCAATTTGTCGCGAAGCGTTTTGACCGAATCGAGGAGCTCGCTTACTTTGTCACTGATATCCACCGCCCAACTCTCGGTTTTGAAATAGAGGAGACTCTCGGATGAAGTCAAAAAAGTCGGCGTATTTTCACCGGAATAGTCACTGTAATACACTCGCATCAGTTCTGCGAGAATTTTTTTCTGTCGATCGATGAGGATGCTTTTTTCCGCCACGCGCAGAGAAAGACTGCGGATTTGTACTTCCAAATCCTTGATCTTTTTCTTGGTCGTATTGATCTCAAGCTCGAGTTTGTCTACCTGGGCCTGTAACCCTTCGATTTGTTCAGAGAGGGTCGCGCCCTGACGTTGTTTGAGGTCGATGATTTGCTTGTAGGCTTTGATTTTTGCGTCGATAGATTCGAGCTCCTCCTCTTTATCATCAATAGCCCTTTGCGCGGCCGCACTCAATTCTGTCACTTGCGCACGTGTGAAGTGTGTTGCAAAAGTAAAAAGCACGACTCCGGAAAAGAAAAGAATCGCCAAGAAAAAAGCATGCTGCGATACAGTGTATTTGTTTTTCATTGTATCCTTCATTATAGCACGATTCCTCTCTTTACACAGAAAGCTTTTCTAGAGCCTTTTCTACTCGAAGCAAGCTCTCGTTTTTCCCCAAAACCCAGGCTACCTGTGGTGGTGAAGGTGAGCGATCTGCACCGGTCAAAGCATAGCGAAGCGGCCAGAGGAAGTCCCCCTTTTTGTCCCCTGCTGCCAATAATAATTTTTCTTCCAAAAGCAACACATCATTCCAGATAGTATCGTCAAATGATTCAAGTAATGCCAGAGCCTGCTCCAGAGAGGCCTTGGTCATATCAATCGTATTTTCTTTCCAGTGCAATTTTCGTGGATCATAGACTGGATCGGCGGCAAAGAAAAAAGGATTAAGCTCGCCAATATCAGATAGTTTCGTCAGGCGTTCACGCTCTACCGCAAGCACACGTTTCAAGTAATTTTCCGTTTTCATGGCTTCCGGAGCATTCGTTATCAACTCTTTCTTCAGAAATCCGCCAGACACCACGCATTCATACAATTCATTGACAGAAAGTTTTTTCAAGTACTGAGCATTCATCCAGTCCAGCTTTTTGATATCAAAGACCGCGCCGGCTTTGTGAATCTGAGCAAAGTCAAAGGCTTGTGCTAATTCGGTAAGCGTGAAAATTTCCTGTGTACTCCCCTTTCCGGGGTTCCAACCCAAAAGCACAACAAAATTAATAATCGCTTCCTTGAGATATCCTTTGGAAATATAATCTTCAACTGCGACATCCCCTTGTCGTTTTGAAAGTTTGGATTTATCAGGATTGAGAAGAAGTGGCAGATGAGCAAATTTTGGAACATCCCATCCAAAATTCTTATACAACTGGACATATTTTGGTGTACTTGAAATATACTCTTCTCCTCGAGTAACATGTGTGATCCCCATCAAGTGATCGTCAACGACGTTCGCAAAATTGTACGTCGGATATCCATCCGATTTCATGAGAACCTGATCATCAAGGAGACTATTTTTAATTTCCACTGTTCCACGAACGAGATCTTCATAGCGAGTTGAACCCTCAGTGTTTATTTTCTGTCGTATGACAAATGATTCACCTGCAGAAGCTTTCTGTTCTTTTTCCTCTTTGGACAATCGCAAACAAAGGCGATCATACATCGGTGCTTGCTTTGCTTTCGTTTGCTCGTTCCGCATGATTTCCAACCGTTCTGGTGTACAAAAACAGTAATATGCCTGTCCTTCTGCGATGGCCTGGTCAGCATATTTTTTATAAATATCTAATCGTTCCGACTGAATATACGGACCAACATCTCCTTTTTGAATCACTTGACCGTTTTCGATAAACACTCCTTCAGAATATTCAAAACCGGCCCACCCTAAAATACCAATCAGTTTCTCCAGAGCATCCTGCACATATCGCTTTTGATCGGTATCCTCAATCCTCACAATGAACGTCCCCTGCTGTCTACGAGCAAAAAGATAGGTATAGAGCGCCGTTCGGAAGTTTCCAACATGCATATACCCGGTCGGTGATGGTGCGAATCTGACTCTGACACGTTCTGACATAGAGATTTCTCAATAATATGGCTTGATTATAGCCTTTTTATGCCATTTCGTCACTACCTGTCCCGTACCATTTTTAGAGATAGTGCTGATTTACTGCTTATTTAAGCCGTAGGCGGATACTTTCAAAGCGATTTTCTGGCACAAAATAGCAGGAAAAATGGTGTTGGGATTGACTTTTTACTAAAAATATGCTATCATATATAATCGTCACATCGTGCCGATACCGTCCTTTTCATCGGTTCATTTCGAACCACAACCTAGGAGTATCCAATGTCCCACCCCGTGATTTTTGCTGTTGCCATCATCCTTGGTCTCGGATCAATTCCGTGTATGGCAGCCAATGGCACCGAAGAGGTTAAGACATTCCTCGTCCGTGCCAGTGACGGCGTGCCCGCGAGGGTCACAAAACAAGCCTGTGACATCGTGCAGGGGTCGCCAGACTCGGCGATGGTCTGCTTGCGTGCCAACCAGCGGCACGATACAATCGTAACCTCGCTCAAACGAGCGGGCTTCAGCCAAAATGACATCTGGGCCAATGGCCTCGTCATCTACGATGTGACGATCACTCCCCGGGATGGCATCGGTTACACCGTACGAACACGGTACGGGTCGTTAGAGATGGTGGTGAATGGCAGTATTCACCAAGACCTCGACGTTCCCAGGATCACGGAACGCCTGAACCGGGCCAGTATCGTCCTGATGAACGGGGCCAGAATCGCCACGCCAGGCGAACTGTCGTCGTTACGCTGATTCTCGGCTGGCGAATCAGATCTTAAACAGAACCCGCGTTAGCTACGGCCGACGCGGGTTCTTCATTTTTATACGTTATTCTTGAAACAACACTTTTACTGGGAAAACAATCACGGCGTTCCAGATGCGTTTCCATCTTTTCGGTTGGAGAATGAGACGCCAGAGCCATTCAAGGCCAATGATGCGAAGACATTGCGGAGCGCGCTTTTGTTTGCCAGTGAGGAAATCAAAGCTCC
>CAZPXK010000053.1:0-4519 GCA_964590035.1 uncultured Bdellovibrionales bacterium | reverse complement strand
AGAAGTAGCAAAGCATTTTTTCCCCTTTACAAAAGGGAAATTTTGTGCTATGGTTGGGGCACAACGAGGGATTTGGACATCGTCCATATTCTGACTCGTATCGGCTAGTCTTGGCTCCTTCGGGAGCATTGACAAGTAAATATTAACTTAACTGGAGGCCATCATGGCTGCTATGCTTCGTTCGCTTTTCCTTGCGGCCGTGGCCGCAGTTTCCATTCTGGCCTCAGGCTGTGGCGGGGGTAATGAATCCTCGTCTTCCAAGACTGCTCCCTTTGCGGGGGTGGCCCAGCCGGACCAGCGTCTGATGAGCGCTCCTCGGAGCATGACTCGGGCAAGCTTTGGCAACGCAACCGCTCCCGGAGCGGCGTCGAACACCACGAAGCTGCAAGTTGCAGATACCGGTGTGACATCTCCACACGACCGCCTCTTCGACTGGGCGGAAGGGGTGTATTCGGAGTACTTCCCGAGTCACCAGCCGACTCAGGTCGGTGATTACGAGGGAGTCTCATACGACTTTCGTTGCTACGTCACCACCTCCGACAACTGCGTCGGGGTGGCCAAGACCGGCACTGACGTCGGTGGTGTGTATGGCATCGGGCCGTATGTCGGCGGACAACTTGTCCGTTTCGGTCACATCGACGGCTTTACCTGCCTAATCGAGCCGACCGATTGTGGGCCACACATCATGCAGACCCACATCCGCAACGCGGTCACTGGGGCCATCCTGGTGGCCAACGCCAACGGCGCGACGGGTGTCCCTGCCAAGGGTACCGTGCTTGAGCTGACCTACACGGGTCTGCTCAACTGTGCTGGCGTAGATGGTGTCCGGACGATCGACCAGATCGTCCTCACGGTGACCTGCCGTGGTCAGACGCTCACATTCACCCCGGGCTTACCCGGTGAGACGCGCTGGCCATACGCCTCGACCAACACGGTCACGGCCGCGGGGGTGCAGAACCTCGAGGGCTATCCTAGTCCTTCCGAGACTGTCGCCTTTGGGACACGGTCGGTGGCAGCTGGCAGTGGTACCAGGGTGTATGTGGCCAACTTCGAGGCTACGGCCGCGGGAGGGCACGACGTGTCAGTTATTGATGCGGCGACACAGGCAATCCGGCCAGTGAACCTCGGTGATACTCTGAACTCTGTTTCCCCACAGCGTCTGGTGGTGGATGCGGTTGCTGGTGTCGTGTACGTTGGTGCCGGTGGCGATCGGTTCTATCGCGTCGACATTGAGACGGGCGTCTCGCTTGCGCCGTTCTATCCTGATCCGACCGGTGAATTTCCTGGGTACTGGCATACCGTGCAGGGGCTGGTCATTGCTGGCCAAGACGTTTGCACGGCTATGGGCCGACAGGACTTCACCGAGTATGTCTACCGAAACCGGCTCTTGTGCTGGAATCGGTTTACGTTGCAACCATCGTTCCGGAGCAATTCGGACTACCTAGCCGGGAGGCAGATGGTAGTGATGGAGGCAGTTGCTGTGCCGGAGCGCAACACGTTCTATGTGTTGGCAGCCGAGGCATTGGCATATGACCTCATTGTGGATACATCAAATGCAAATGGGACGTTGAAGCAGGAGTTCATCCCTGGAAGTACTGGGACAGTTTATGAGTTGGACGCCAACACTAAGGCAGTGGTACGGAGATTTACGGTCGGCGCTGGGCCGCGCTCGGCGGTCTACGATGCAGCGCGCAAGCGACTCATCGTCGCCAACAGTGGCAAGACGTCCGCGGGCCACATCGAACTTTCCGTCATCGACCTGGAGACGGGTTTGGTGACAGCGAAGCGTTTGGGCTTCACTGGGGATCAGCGGCCACAGAGCGTTGTTTTGGCTCGGGGGCAACTCTGGGTCAGTGACTACGTGAACGCAGTGGTGGCGTTTGACCTTGTGACGTTTGTGGAAACGCGGCGCGTCCAAGTCGGTGCCTATCCGGTGTTTTTTACGGAGACTGCTGGTCGGCTCTACGTACCTCTGCCACGTGTCACCTTCGGCGGTGACAAGGTGGCTGTAGTTGACTTGGCGACGTACTCACTTGCAAGTCTGATCCCGGTCGGCAAAGCGCCGTGGTATGTGGTTGGCTTTACTCCAGCGCCACAGTAGCGACGAGCGACGACCCGCAACCCTGGAAGTTTCAGGGTTGCGGGTTCTTTTTTTATTTTTATAAATATGGTAAACTTGTGTTAAAGAAAACATGAAATAAAAATATTTTTCATACGATATGATGAGTTTTAAAAAAGGAATAGCACGTCAGTACTCCATCGTATTGTTTTTTGTGGTTGGTCTAGTGTCTTGTGTTTTGAATATAGAGGAAGCGCATGCCGATACGGTGACCGTGGATGGCCAGACGTTTACCTATAATATGACGAGGTCATATGGACCAATAGCTTATACGGATACGATGATAAGTGTGCCTGGCGGATACAATCAAGGTTTATCTCTTACACCACTCCAAAATGGATGGAGGAACATTGATGTTTCAGTTACTTATCCAAGTGGCAATACTATAGCGAGCGGCGTAGGAACTACGTGTTCACAAAACCGTGGCTGTACCTATACTTTTGATGGTGGTATCGCTATCGCGACAGCCTCGCCAAATCCAGGGACATACACAGCCACTTTTTTTTTCAGAGTGACACGCCGGATAAGTAATATTCGAATAGATACCTTTACTGATACTCGTACAATTACTTATACGGTTGCTGCGCCTCTGACCGCTACGATTTCTGCTACTGGTCCAGTGGCTTTTGAGACGCGGAATCTCTGGCAGAAGGCTATCTCTTTTTTAGTTGGTCGTAATTATGTGGCACTGGCCACGCATGGTAACGCGACGATTACCGCCGGACAAAACGCGCGCATTGACTGGAGCTCGTCAAACGCGGATAGTTGTACCATTGATAATGGTATCGGAGCGGTCACGCCGAATACGTCCGGAAATCGAAGACTGACTGGATTAACGCAAGGCACGCATACCTATACGATTACCTGTAGTAAAACCGGATTTTCTAATGTCACACACTCTGCTATTGTGACCGTCGATCCCTCTACTGGCTGCTGCGGTGGTGGTGGTAATATACCAAGTCTGACAGCTACTCCAGGAGCCTGTGATTCTGATCGGATCAATCTTTCTTGGAGTACTATCTCCGGAGCGACCAGCTATCAGCTTCGTGATGGCACCTCGATTATCTACAATGGTGCGAGTACGTCATATTCTCACAACAATCTCTCTCCATTGTCGGCCCATAGCTATTCTGTCCGAGCGACTGGTCCCAATGGAAGCTCTAACTACAGTAGCGGGTTAGCACGGAATGCTCCAGACTCCTGTCCAGTTGGTCTGCCGTATAAAATAACGGTAACTTCCGGAACTGGTGGTTCCATATCACCGAGCGGACCGGTTATCGGTGTTGCTGCCGGAGGGAGTCAGTCATTTACTATTACTCCATCAACTGGTTACGCGAGAAGTGATGTACGTGTTGATAATGTGAGTGTTGGAACACCCGAGAGTTATACGTTTAATAATGTTACGGCCGATCATACTATCAGCGCCACGTTTAATGCGGTTGCCGGTCCCCGTTGTCTGATGCCGAGGTCAAACAATGCCACAGTATATGCTGGTGATAATACCGGCCTGTCTACTGATACGCCCTATACCTATTCGGCTACTAACACCACTCCTAAATGTCAGTATTTCTGTAACAGCGGCTTTTCTTGGAATGGCAGCGAGTGTGCTTCTGACACAGTATATATCTGTACGGGCACCCGCCCAGCCAACACCCGTATGTGGCCCGGAGATACCAGTAATTTGACGAGCAATGTTTCCTACCGATGGTCTGCCACAGACACCTCGCGGGATTGTGAATATCAATGTAACGCTGGATCGGTATGGGACGCAGGAACCCAAACTTGTAATGGGCCCTCTGTGAGTTTGAGTATCAATCCCAGTAGTGTCCCGCGGGGCAATACGAGCACTATCACCTGGACTCCTTCCTCGGATGTGACTTCCTGTTGGGCGAGTGAGGGCGGCGCTCCATGGACAAATACTTGGGTGAGTCCTACCGGTGGTAGTATGACCATCTCAACTGCTGGACGATATACTATCGAATGTTTCAGTGCAACCGGATTTACGGGGCCAGAACGAGCGTTTCTCACTGCGGATCTTCGGAGCGCCAATCTGAACGTGGGTACCTGTCAGATTGCCAGCGGTGCATCGACTTGTCCCGCGCCTGTATCGTGGAGTAGTCTTGGTCTCTCAGGAGGCGCTTCTATTCGACAAGATGGAGTACAGTTCAGTACCGCCCTGTCTATGTCCGGTGCCGCTAATTTAACCAGACCAATCACTCATACAGCAGCGGGTGGTAATACATTTACATTTGTACACATAGGCGATACTCTCGATACTGCGGTAGCTGGGGCGACCTGTAGTGGTACGCTAGTTTGGAACGGGTCGATATGTACGGTAGCGACCCCCGCGCCAGTCACCACCTTTACCGGAACCTACGGAGCACAATCAAGCCTCACCAC
>CAZPXK010000052.1:2208-4762 GCA_964590035.1 uncultured Bdellovibrionales bacterium | reverse complement strand
ACATTTATAACATATTGATTGTAGCCCTCCCCTGGCGAAGAATGGTGATGCCGTCGCAGCTAAAGCGTACGAGGGTTGAGGGTTCACCAGTGAGCGTTCCATTATCGAGGTAGAGCTCGACAGTATCTCCAAAGTAGCGTTTGGCGCCAGCGATGGTCGTAGCGGCCGGTTCCCCGGCAATATTGGCGGAAGGAGCGATCAGTGGACCTGACTCACGAAGAAAGGCGCGGAGAGATTCGTCGTTCGGGAGACGAAAGTCCAGTGTGTGAGTACCTCGGTGGAGATGGGTGAAGCCAGTGGTTTCTGTAGGCAAAACGACACTCACGGCTCCCGGCCAGACAGAAGTGAGAAATTTCTGTAATTGATCGTCTATCGTGATAGAAAATTGTTCGAGATCGGAAAAATCAGCAATGAGAATGATAACCGGTTTGGAGAGGTCTCTTTGGCGCAGCTGAAAAATACGCTCCACGGTGTCAGGAAGCAGGACACTCCCCATGATGCCATAGAGAGTGTCGGTAGGCATGACTACTACTCCACCGCTTTTGAAAATATCGATAGCTTGATGACGAGCAGTGGGAGTATCTGAAAGTATTGATGTTGGCATAGAGGTCTAAATAGTGGTATTGCTAGTAACTGTTCAGTATCTCATGTCTCAAGAAAACATTCAGATTTCGAGATGAAAATTTTGAAAAGTGAGAAGGGCTATATCTATAACCCGACGAGCTTTGAGAAGTTTTCAGCCGAAATATGGATGTTTTATGAGACAAGTGCTTGTCTTCCTGTTATTTGCGCGGTGAGATACTGAACAGTTACTAACCATAACACTATCTTGGTCTGAATGGAAGATATGAGATACCGAACTAACAAAAAACAACTCCTCCGGGAGTTGTTTTTTGAGTAAAGACGGGCAGCTTAGGACTTTTTCTTCAGTGTGTAGTCATTTCCACCCTGTCCGGCTTGATATTCGAATACCGAGGTATCAAGTGGTTTACCCTGGATGTATCCTTCAGTGTAGAGGGTATCGATCATCTGCTCTCCATTTTGAGCCAGTGGATAGCGGTTGTGATCGAGGTTATACAGTTCCAAAGCAGTGGATAACTGGTGGATATTGGCTGAATTGGCCGTATCCTTGGCGCTGGCCAGGATATCGGGGGCACTCATGGCGATACCGTTTATGACGATAGCCCCAGTACCGAGCGTCATGAGGAGCTGCAGCAATGATGTTCCCATAGAAAGCACATAAAATTTAGCAACTTGCCATAGTAGCATATTTTTACCTCTCTGTCAATGGTCAGATTTTTGCTTGTTAGTATACCAGTAAAGCAGCTTTTTCTTCCTAAAAGGATTTATGCTATCCTGAAAGCGAACTTTTAAGAGGAATCGTATGAAAAAATACCGAATTATCATTTTTCTTTCGGCTATTGCACTGGTCAATGCTGCCTACCTGAGCTACAAGGCATATTTTTTTCGCTATATCGATCCGCAAGGACTGACCTCATTTTGTGATTTTTCCTCATTCAACTCATGTAGCGAAGTCCTTCGTCATCCCCTCTCCAGTGTCTTTGGAATCCCCTTTCCTTGGGTGGCCCTCGCCGTCTACCCTATCCTCCTCGGACTCGCCTGGTATGGATACAAGCACCAGTCATATGCACAGGCCAAAGCCCTTGCTATCCTTTCGTTTATGGGCATGTGTTTCAATGGTTTTATCATCTATCGTGAAATACTGTTTATCAAAGCTTTCTGTCTCCTGTGTTTTATTTGCACGCTTATCATTATTTCTATATTTTTTCTCTCGCTTTCCATACTAAAAGAGGAAAAACAGCAAAAAGATGTCGAGCCGAAGGCAGATTAATGCTATGTTTGGACTTTCTTCTGAAGAGTTGATGATATTGAAAAAACTTGATACCCCGGAGAAAATTCAGGATTTTCTAGATGCTTTTCCGAGTAATCTTTCTCGCTATAGCGATTCCTGCTCGTCACCACGGATGGCACTGCGTAAGGGTCGGGCACACTGTATCGAGGGAGCGTTTATCGCAGCGACGGCTCTGTGGCTTCAGGGTGAGCGCCCACTCCTCATGGATCTCAAGGCTGAAAAACCTGATTTTGATCATGTCGTCACGCTCTTCAAGAAAAATGGCTATTGGGGAGCCATAAGCAAGAGCAATCACCCGGTACTGCGCTATCGCGACCCTATTTATCGGACCCTGCGCGAACTTGCCCTCTCCTATTTCCACGAATACGTTCTCGCCAGTACCGGTGACAAGACACTCCGGAGCTATTCTCGGCCTTTTTCGCTCAAACGCTTTGGAACAGAGTGGATAACCTCTGAGGAGCACTTGTGGGATATGGCGTCGGCCCTCGATGAATCACAGCACTATCAGTTACTTCCTCCAGGCGGCGTGCGGCTCCTCAAGAAGGCAACAGACATCGAGCGTCAGGCCGGTCGGTTGCAAGAGTGGAAGCGGACGGATCCACGCACATAATAGTGAACACAATATATCCCTAAAACAAGCCATTATTCTCGTATAAAAACGAGAATTTTGCTTTATATAAG
>CAZPXK010000052.1:0-2108 GCA_964590035.1 uncultured Bdellovibrionales bacterium | reverse complement strand
AGCTCTTGACGAAAATCGAAAAATGTGCTAGGATGTACAGTTGGCTCAAGAGCCATCCCGTCGCTCCCTCGGGAGCCGCGGTTTATCCTAAGAACATACTATGGGTGCACGAAAAGCTTTACTTTTCGCGATAGTAGCGCTTACAGCTCTTTTTCAGATTTCTACAGTGCAGGCGGCCGAGATTTCTCCAGAAATACCCGCTATCCCTGGTTATGACTACAAGAATGACCCGTATTTGCTTGAATGGACATTTTCTTTTGAAGATAAGTCCAAACAACCAGTGACCCCGGTGGCTGATGCTAGTAAAATGAGCAAAAATGACAAAATCCTTGCTCGTTGGAAGGAAAAACAGGCTCATTTGTGGAAAACTTTGCCGACTGAGTCTTTTACTATCAATGCTTCTGCCTATACGGCTGCAGCGGATGAGTGTGGCAAGTCGGACGGCATCACGGCTTCTGGTATCAAGGTTGAAGAAAAACGTACTTTGGCCTGTCCTCCAGCTTTTCCATTTGGTACCAAGATTGCTATCGATGGTATGGGGGAATATCGTTGTGAAGACCGTGGTGGTGCCATCAAAGGCAACAAAATCGATATTTACATGGAAACCAAATCTGAAGCCTTTGCCTTTGGGCGTCGTAACCTGACAGCTCAGGTGATTCAGTAAAGATACTCGACAAATAGAGAAAAATAAAGAACAATATGAGGACACGGGGAGCCAGTAATTTCTGTCTCCCCTCCTCGATAAGTCTGACGAGTCGCAAGACTGGAAGGACCTACGGAGGATTGAGTTTTTTTCACAACTTTGCCATGAAAGGGCAAACATGAACAGCGTGTTTTTCGACCTGGGACTGGTATTTATGGCAACAATGGCGATTGTGGCAGCTGTCTATGTGACCATGCAATTAGGCATCGCCAGGAATTTTTTCAATGCAGGGTGCTATGGAAGAATTGCCTTGCTTGAAACAATTCATGCCCTCGTCGTTGTGCCTTTGGCTGTCGCAGCCTTGGACGGGGCAAAGAACTACAGTTTCGTGACCATGGTATATGTCATGGTCGTGGTTATCTCCCTGGTGTGTCATTACGTGGCATTTCGTCTGGGACACGACTGGACCCGGAGCGCTCGCCGGGAGCGCAGATCCGAATCGTTCGGCCTGGCGCGTCGGACATGAACAGAGAGGGGCTTGGTAGCAGCGACTGCCGAGCCCTTTTTCAATTCCCGGTACATTCTTTCGATATCTCATTTCATTGACGCCCCCTCCCCTATTTGCTAAATTTGCAGTATAGAACGTAACCTTCTAAATATGGGTATTAAATACAAAGTTAACGAAGATTTCTTTAAAAAGTGGACACAAGAAATGGCGTATACTCTTGGATATATTTATGCCGATGGGAGTCTTGAAGACGCAGTATCTGTTCGAGGAAAATACGTTCGAGTTTCTAGTGTAGAAAAGAATAATATTATAAAAATAAAAAAGTGGTTAGGATCGGAACATACTATAATTTCTATACCTCCAAAAACAAAGAATTCACAGACGGGGTATTTACTGAGAATTGGGAGCCATACGCTATACAATGACCTTGTAGGACTTGGCCTGTATCCAAAAAAGTCTTTGACTATTAAATTTCCTCAAGTTCCAAAAAAATATCTAGCCCACTTTGTTCGAGGATACTTTGATGGGGATGGTTGTGTTCGGATAGATATGAAAAAAGGAAGAAAGCAAGATCTTATTTTGAACAAGCTTTGTACGGTTTTTACGAGTGGTAGTAAGGAATTTTTACTGGAGTTGGCTGTGCAAATACAAAAATCTATAACAACAGATTTAGTAAAAGTTTATAACGGACACCATTCATTTATGCTTTCCTATACCACTGCTGACAGTGTAAAGATTTTCAAGTGGATGTATGGAAGAGTAAATAGAAACGCCTATTTAGAGAGGAAAGCAGAGGTGTATGCTCGATATTTCCAGCTTCGGCCGCAGAGGCTTGATAGAAAGGTAAAAAGTATACTACAATGCCTAGGTTAAAATAGGATACGGTCCGGTGGCCGAGTGGTTAAGGCAAGGGTCTGCAAAACCCTACACGGCGGTTCAATTCCGCCCCGGACCTCA
>CAZPXK010000051.1:0-4863 GCA_964590035.1 uncultured Bdellovibrionales bacterium | reverse complement strand
GTACGAAGCGATGATTCTTCCTGATGTTTTTCTTTGAGCGTAGCAATCTTTTTACTGAGCGTCTGTTCTCGAACATACCACTTGGACGCATCGTCGTAGTTTTCGTGTGAGAGGAGAGATTCTTTGAGTGAGACCGCCGCTCGCAGTTCTTCTTCGAGTTGAAAGAGCGTGGTAGCAAAAGGAGAAACGTCTTTGCCGTGTTTGGTCAGCGCTGAGGCTTCGTCGATGATATCGAAGGCTTTGTCCGGGAGAAAGCGATCGGGAATATGACGAATAGCCATATCGACAGAGAGGTCGATGATGGAACGGGACAGCGAGACATTATGAAAGGTCTCGTAGCTGTTTTTGACGGAATGGAGGATATGCTTGGTTTCTTCGGCGGTGGGCTCGGCAATGACGAGAGACTGGAAACGACGATCAAGAGCCGGGTCTTTTTCGATGTGACGTTTGTATTCGGAGAGCGTGGTGGCCCCGATACACTGGATGTCACCGCGAGAGAGGGCGGGTTTGAGGATATTGGCGGCATCAAGACCACCCGATGTATTGCCGGCACCGACAATCGTATGGATTTCATCGATAAAGAGGATGACGTCTTTGTTCTGGGCGGCTTCTTTGATGATGTCTTTGAGCCTGGCTTCAAATTCACCGCGGAAATTGGTGCCAGCTACCACGAGCGTGAGGTCGAGCAATAGGATACGCTTGCCAAAAAGCGAGTGAGGAGCATCGCCACGCGTGATTTTTTTGGCGAGAGCCGCTACGAGAGCGGTTTTACCTACGCCCGGTTCACCGATGAGGAGGGGATTGTTCTTGTTTTTTCGGGTCAAGATCTGCATCATGCGATCAAGCTCGGCTTTGCGTCCGATCAAGAGGTTTTGGCTGCTTTCGGTGTCCTTTCCCATATCGATCGTGAACTGGTCGAGAGAAGGAGTCGCTTGGCGGCCTTTTTTGGTTGTGTGTTCTGGAGAAGGAAGGTCGGGCAAGTCAAACATTTTCGATAGTTGGGGAAAATGGTCGAAGTTGAGGTGTGATTCGAGCGTAGACTGAATCTTTTTTTCTTTGATTTTGAGCGTGGCAAGGATACGGTCGAGGGTCTCGCCGCGCAGCTCGAGGAGGGCATAGATGAGGTGCTCTGTCCCGACGTAGGGATAGTGAAACTGATTGGCCAGAGCATAGGCTCGTCTCAGGCTTTCTTTGAGGGTAGGAGAGAGGGGGAGCGGGTGGGTTTTGGCCAGTGCTTTCCCGCCAGTCTTTTTTTTTAGGCAGAGTTTGGCGAGGGTTTCCTTTTCAAAACCGATGTTTTCGAGGAGGACGCTTCCCAGGCTGCCATCTTCCAAAAAAATAGCCAAAAGCAGGTGCTCGGGTTCGAGGGCACTGTGGCGGGTATAGAGGGCAATCTCACGCGCTTCTTTCAAGCTGTGCCGGGCGTGCAGAGTGAGTTTTTGACTGAAAGTGGTTTCGAGCATAGTCTCAAATACAGGAAAAAAAGAGTACCTACATTCTATGGGTTTTCACGGCGTCTGTCCACTCTCTTCTGACTCGAGAAAATACTCAGATTTCGAAGCTCCTCCAAAGTTGGACAGGGAAAATCATAAAAGGTGAGAAGGTCTTCCTACCGGTAGGCAGAGCTATCATGATAACTTGACGTGCTTTGAGATGTCTTCTGCCGAAATCATTGATGTGGACAGTTGAAAAATAGAAAGGAGATATGGTATACTTTGTATGGAAGTGTAAACAAAAAATCAAAAGAAAAAAGAGATGTTTCTGCAAATTCGAAAACCGTATTTTCTTGGTATTGATTTCGGTACTTCGCTGATCAAGGCGGTTGAGCTTACTGTGGAAAATGGGAAGCCAAAATTGGTCACGTATGGCCAGGTGGACTTGGCTCGATTGGAGAAAGGAATTGTGACTGATCAAAATTCTCATGATGATGAGGAGGCTCTGTACTTGCGAGCGCTGCTCAATAAATTGCAGCCCAAGAGTGACGGAGTGTACGCGGCTATGCCGGCTTTTACGGGGCTGATTTCCCTCATTGAGCTGCCGGAGATGAATGAGGATGACTTAAAAGAAGCCATTCAGTTTGAAGCACACAAGTACATTCCTTCATCACTCGAGGATGTAACTCTCAGTTGGGAAGTAGTGGGAAAGCACCCATCAGCTGATGGTTCGAATGCTATCAGGATGGAAATTCTTTTGGTGGCAGCATTGAATAAGGAAGTGGTTCGGTATCAAAAATATATTCACTCAACACATCTCAAGATGAATTTTCTTGAGTTGGAAACATTTTCTTTGGTTCGTTCAGTGATTCATCATGACCCAGGGGTTTTTCTGGTTATAGATATCGGTTCTCGGGCGACGAATTTGGTTTTGGTGGATGATGGATTGGTCAAGGCCAGTCGTAATTTGGATATCGGGGGGAGGGATGTAACGAAAACGCTGACCGATGCTTTCAATATTGCTCCAGAAAGAGCAGAGGCTCTCAAAAAAAGTGAGAAGGACTTGCTCAATACCCCTGAATCTTCTTTGTTATTGCCAAGTCTTGAGATGATAGGGAGTGAAGCGAAAAGGGTGATTGAATCATATCGGGAAAAGTATCCCGATAAAGCGTGTCAGGCAGTAGTGTTATCCGGCGGGACTGCTCAGATGACAGGCTTGACCCAGTATTATTCAAAAATACTTGGTATGCCAGTGCGGATTGGAAATCCTTGGGATCGTATCTCGTGCAATCCCGAGCAAGCAGGAGATATACAGAAATTGGGAGCATCTTTTTCGGTGGCATTGGGATTGGCGTTGGTAGGAGTAGACGAATCCACACATACAAACGAGAAACCTTCAAAAAAGCCTTTTTCCTTGAAGGAGTTTTTGACAAAAAAAGTATAACTTTTTACGAATACGGACATGTCTGGCATGAATTTGTCTCAATCAACCATAGATGAAGAGGAGGTTGAAAAAAAATCTCTCTTTGACAGCGGATTTATAGTGAGTCTCTCTCTTGTTCTTCTCTCGGCTTTGACATTTGGCGGTTTGCATCTGTATATTGGATTTTTGGATAAAAAAATATCCGCACTCGAGGGTGAATTGAGTGGGAGTACCGTTAGTCTAAAAGGGGACCATATCGATCGCGTGGCTGACTTTGATGCTCGGCTCAATCATTTTTCAACAAACAAAACTGAATTTTTTGAGACACGTGATGTATTTAAGAAATTGGAAAACAGTATTTTGGCAGGAGTAGTTCTCGAAGAGTTTCAGTATAGTGTAAAGGAAAAGACATTGACTATAAATGGTATCAGTGGTGACTACAGGCGCTTGGCAGAACAGATTATGACCTTCAAAAAAGAATCAATTTTTTCTAAGTTGAGTGTGGACAGTATCGACCGGAACGATGAGGATCAAGTTATTTTTGTGTTAAAAGGAGCACTCTAAAATATTGTTTATATTATTTGTATGCGTCTGAAGATTTTGGTGATGCCATTCTCTATTCTCATCTCACTCATTATTATGATTGGCTTTGTGAAGCCAGAAATAGAGGTGTTTCAAGAAAAGAGAGTGTTGCTTGATACAAAGAAAGCACAGGCTCAAGGCATGGCGACTTTGCTGGAAAATATCAAAACTCTGACGGCATCTCTGGACAATGAGTCTGCTTCTGAGCAGTTGATGGGAAAATATCTACCAGAGGACCTCGATCAGGAACGAGTCGTGGATATGTTTAACTACTTAGCAACACAGTCGGGAGTATTTGTATCCAGCATGGACATGAAAGAAGTGGCTTTGTCTGTTGCGAGTGATACGTCTGACGGTGATATAGCACTAGATCCATCCATGCCGGTGGTTGTCTCTTCGAAACCAAAAATAAAAGCATATGTTGGCAGCATTGAAATCAAAGGTGATTATGCGGGAATAAAAACCTTTTTGGATCGCGTGAATCATATGAATCGTTTTCATAAAATACTGAAATTTTCCATTTCTACGCAATCCACTACCTCTGAACTGGAATCTCCGGGTGTTTTGATAGCAAAGTTGGAATCGCAGTTTGAATATTTTCCTGCGCGGCAGTATAATTCGGCTTTGAGTCTGCCGGTTTTTTCTAAGAAAGAACTGAAAGGAGATGACTGGATGGTTTTTCAAAATTGGGTGACAAATACCGTACCACCCATGCTCGGATCAGACTCGGGAAGAGCCAATCCTTTTCAGCCATAAATGTCACTCGGTCTATGGCACAGGTGAAAGAAGAGACAAAAGGAGTCGGTGTGAAACGTTCCGGTATTCAGGTTCGAGCAGAAGAACTAGGAGTGCCGTATATTGATGCTGTTCCGGAAAAGATAGAAAAAGAAGTACTAGCGATTATTCCGGAAGATTCCGCGAAAAAATATCAGATGGTTGCTTTTGCAAGGCAAGAAGTACTACTATCGGTCGGTATGGTGAATCCACAGGATTTTGAGGCGCTCAATGTGCTCCGTTTTTTGGCTGAAAAGGAACGATTGGAAATTGAAGTGTACTTGATATCAGAGAAAGTGTTTGAGGATATTGTGAAGGGGTATACCGGTACAGATTCGGCTCTTAAAGAAGCTATACTGTCCTTGAAGGACGAGGAGGGCATTGCTCTTGATGAAAAATTAGAAAAAAAGACATCGGAAGGGGATATTTTCCAGGACGCACCAATCGCACGTTTAGTTGAAGTTATCGTACAGCATGCTATAGATGGACGAGCCAGTGATATCCATATTGAACCTATAGAAGGGTCGTACCGTGTTCGTTTTCGTGTAGATGGACTCTTGCGGGCAGACTTGATGTTTCCAAAAGAAGTCGGCCGAGCGGTTATTTCACGTATCAAAATTTTAGCAAATTTGAAAATTGATGAAAATCGAA
>CAZPXK010000050.1:0-4980 GCA_964590035.1 uncultured Bdellovibrionales bacterium | reverse complement strand
ACTTCGTCCTTGGGCGCTTCCTTTTTCGTCTTGGTAAACAGGTGAGATTGTTTCATAGATGATAAAATAGACTTTCCCTTATAGTAGCCAAAATACCGCCTCGCGTCAAAGAAAAAAGACCCGGACGATGTTTCTCGTCTTTCGGGTCTTTCAATTGATTCACAAGCACTCCTCCCTACCAGTATCAGGCCGTGTTACTTGCCTGACGCAGCTTCGGCTTGGCGGTCACGACGCGCTTCCCAGCGAATCGTCTGGCACCGCGAGAGGCCGTACTTGTACCACGGACACGGCCGGCTCCTGGTCGAGCTGCAGATACCCTGGAGACAGGTCTCGCTCCGCGAAGGCTCAAAGACCTCCACAGAGAGCCCCAACTTGACCAGTTCGACCAGCTTGAGGATTGGGATCCGCGTAGGATCCGTATCCGGCGCCGTCTTGGAGCCATTGAACAGAGCTTCTCCCTTCTGGAAGTAATGCCACACCCCGTGGAGCAACTCCCGCTTCATCTCGTCCCACCGTGGCGGTTCGAGTCCGCGCAGCTCATGTTCTACGGTCTTGATGATCCGGGCCACATCGTACATCTTGATGTTGTAGTACTTATTGGACTGAATTACCACGGTACCATTGCTGCGGCGCTGAATCGTCACCGCGACATGGTCTTCGAACCGAGCACGCCTGTGAATACCCTCGACATCCGAGGGAACAAAAGCGATCTTCAATTCGACAACCGCCCCCTTCTTGTTCTTGCCGCGGAAGGGTACCAGTATTTTGTACTGTGCATATTCCGCGGCGACCACTGTCTCGAACAACAGCTGGTCGAGCTCCAGGGAATCAGTCCCAATCTGCAGCCACTCTTCGGCTGAGTATTCATTGCCCTCGGCTTCTTCCGGGCTTTGCAGTCGCAGCAACTCGCCGATTCTGTCGATGGAGAAATCGTCCACCTTTGAATCAGTCGGGTCTTCGAGGTACTTGGCATAAATGCCCTGCTCGACCCAGAGAAACATGTCCCCCAGACCGATCTGCCGACCAATCAACTCCATGATGCGAGTCAGCTTGCTCGGATCCTTCACATACTTGGTCACCAAGTGCGGCTTAGCTTCACGGTTGTCATGCAAGCGCTTGATGACCGAGGAGATATCGTGCGGATCTGCCGTGGCAGTATTATCCACCCGACGTGCGAAACGCAGTATGGCCTGAAACTCCGGCAATTCTTCGAGACCAAGCCTCTTGGCCACCAAGTATGACGCACATTCTTGCTTTTCTCGCCGTGCCTCATACTCTTCATCCGTTTCTCCTTCTCGCCGGTGTTCATCGAACTCACTCTGCCAGATACCGAGCGCGATCTTGCGATGCGCCCGAACCCACGCTTCCGTAGCGTGCTGACCATCGAAGGTCTTACGACCGGCGTTATAGAACTCGATCGGTGCCTCGTCGGCCCCAACAAAGTCCTTGTGCGGAAAATTCCAGAAAAAGAAACACGCCAAGATTTCGTCAAAATGCGGCAGGTAATGCGTCGCAAATGCGTTGACTTCAAACGGGACGATAGCGGTCATGCGAAACTCCTTGTGAGCTAAAACGCTCGTTGATGAGGCCCGAGGGCCTGGGGTTGGATAATTGCTTGTTTTTATTGTAAAAGAGCGGAAACTTCCTGCTCGTTGCCAACTTCATTGACAACATTACATTATAGCATATTTTTGTATAAATGTCCAGAGTGAAAATGCGACAAAAAAAGAGGCTTCGTTAGGCCTCTTTCACAGATTGATACACAATTTTTTACAGCTTGACGCTCACAGTGCGTTCTTCGCCATTACGGAGAATAACGAGCTCGAGAGTATCGCCGGTACTGGCACGAGCGACAAGTTCAGAAAGCGGGTTGTCGAGATTGACCTCGACTCCGTTCACAGAAATGATGATGTCATTGGCCAAGAGTCCTGCTTTCATAGCCGGTGAATCAGCGATGAGGGCGAGCCCGGTAGAACCAGAACGTGAATAGATGAGGGCACCACGATCGCGTGACAGCCCCCGACCGAGAGCCAACGCCTTGGTAATGGAGAGATAGTAGACACCAAGTGTCGGACGCTTTTCGAGCGTACTGGTGATAACACGGTTGAGCGAATCACGCACGACGTTTGATGGGATGACAAATGCTTGCAGCGAATTGTTGATAGTGAGCGCACCCACGATACCCACCATCTCGCCATTGAAACCGATAACCGGCCCACCCACAAAAGAATCCCGGTTCATGAGGTCCATCTCAAAAACTCCTTCCCACTTTTCTGAAGAAGCCACCGTTTTTCCAGAGAGGTTGAAGATGCGATTGATATTGGACAAGATACCGACCGAGAGACGGTTCTGATACTCAGCAAAGGTGTTGCCGATAGCGATGAGCTTGCGCCCTACCCGAGCGTCGTCGGAGTTAGCAAAGGCAATAGCTGGTGTATTGGAGGCATCGATGACCCGAAAGAATGAAAGGTTCGTCAGACGATCGCGACCGACAAAAATAGCTTCATGAATAGAACCATCAAACAAAAGTATAGAGTACTTGGTTTTAACAGTATCAAGTGGCAATTCGCTGTAGGTCGCCACCAGGCCATCATTGGTCACGAGGACGCCGGTCGTGGTCACCACTTCTTCGGCAGCTGCTCCGAGCGTAGCAACACTGCCCCGAGCATTGCTGACATCAGGTACCGCGACGATATTGACCACGGCTGTGGCGGGCTGCGAAATAATTCGCTCGACAGTATCATCTTCTCGAATCACCACCTGCTCGGTCTTGTTGATAATCGTCACATTGTCGATAGCCTCTTTGAAGAAATCAAACTGGCCAAAGTAGGAAGAAGCAGCCAAACGTGGCACGACAGAACGCTCAAAAAACACCCCTCCAATGCCCCCTAAAACGAGGATGAGGAGTGCCAAAAACATGTAAAAAGCGGCTTTTTTGATGACAAGTAGAATCATTGCAGTACTCTACTTCTATCACGTTTTCTCATTTCTGGCAACTCACCCAAATAACCTCTTTATCAGATGTTTCTCGAAAATACTTTCCGTTATGAAAAAGGGGAACTTCCCAAACAGCCCCTTGTGTCCCGTGTTTCTCTAAAAACACTTTCCCTTTTCATTTCCGCTGTTTCCGCCGAACATCCCTGACTCGTTCTACCGAACAGGGAGCTGTCCTGTACCAGGGTGTCAGTCACGCTCGACTGTGACCGGTTCACTCATCACGGATGTTACCGGCGGGAAACCGAAGGAAAGAAAAGGAAAAATCTTTTTGAGAAACGATGTAAACAAACGTACTATACAAGAACAAACGTTTATTTCCTCAAGAAACTTCCAAGCAAGAATCTTTCAAAGTAGCCTTGAAGACTGAGTGGGCATGGTTTTTTCTCCGCCATCCGCCAACTGGCGGAGGCAGAGAAAAAGAGCGAGGGCTTCAAAGCAATAGAGACACCACGCCGGGGTGGCTCTATGGTACTTTGGAAGGTTGCTTGGTTGGGAAGTTTCTACGTTTTATAAAGAGAAAGTGATTTCGAGGAAACCACAAACCAAGAGAGTTCTTTACACCAAAATCCGCCAGGGAGAACTAAGGAGGAGCAGGAGGATGAGTCCCAAGAAAAAGAGAATGCGCAAGGTGGCTTTTTTGAGGGAGAGTGATTGGCGAAAAGCGTCGAAGGAAATATCCCAGGCAATGAAAAACAAAATGGTCCCAAGCGCCCCAGTCGTCAAATATCCGAACGGCCACAGACTCATCACCCACGCCATCTCCCCCATAATGAGCCCGAGCAATACACTGTACATCATCACGCGCTTTTTTTCGCCCTGATCGACGCTCATAAACGTCTCATAGCTGGTCAGTGCAGAGCCAAAAAAATACAGGAGCATCAATCCCCAGAGTGGAAACGAGAAATTCAGGTAAAAACCTTGTAGTCCCGCGTAGAAGAAAAACAAAGCAGCCAAAGCAGCAGTATTGAGAAAGGCTTCGGCTGTTTTGTCGGTAGGCGCATGACGCAGGCGATAGTTACCCAGAAGCGCAAAATAGTACATCACTACACTAAGAAAGACAAAGACCTGACGTTCACTGGGACTATCAATCAGTGAGAGTAGTGTCGGGGAAGAAATTGAGAGCAGAATCGGAATAAAAGCATCCGAAAAACGTTCGGTCAGCCGGCGACTGGCCAACAACGAAATCACCACCAATGGTGCAATAGCAATAAGATACCAGCTCCACGAAGCAAGGATCGAACTTTGCGCCACCAATTCCAAACCGACACCAAACAAAAGACTCCAAAAAAATACAGCAAAGTGAAAAATCATGCGGACAAAATACTAAACTATGGCTATAACCTAGGACTGCCGTTCTTCCAGTCGAACTTTTATTTCTTTGGTTTCACCCTTGTGCCAGAGCGTTACCGTCACTTCATCACCCACCGAAAATTGACTCATAAACGATATAAGGCTGTGCTCTTCATCAATTTTTTTACCATTGATCTCAAGGATAATATCGTTTTCCATGATACCAGCTTTGTCGGCTGGAGAACCAGGGACCACAGCGAAATCAGTCATCGTATCACCTCGTAATACCAGAGCTCCGTAGTCAAACGGGAGACCGGTTTTTTTCTTGAGCTCGGCATTGAGCGTCAGTGAACGCACTCCCAGATACGGAAAACTCTGCTTGCCCGTCGTTCGTACCTGCTCAACGATGCGCTTGACCTGATTGATAGGGAGAGAGAAACCGATATTTTCCGCACCCCGTGCCATAGCCACGTTCACTCCCACTACTTCGCCAGAAAGGTTGAACAGAGGGCCACCAGAATTACCCGGATTGATAGCGGCGTCAATCTGGATGATATCCGAAAGACGCTCCGAGTCACCCTGCCCCGATCCCGCATCCAAATTGCGCTTGAGACCAGAAATGATTCCTCTACTGACAGAGTTTTCAAATTCTCCCAAAGGATTGCCAATAGCGATAATCGTCTCGCCTACTCG
>CAZPXK010000049.1:0-5305 GCA_964590035.1 uncultured Bdellovibrionales bacterium | reverse complement strand
GAACTCAAGATCCTTGAATCTACTGGTGCTACGTTCTACGGAATCTTTGATGTAGGGGATCTGACTGGTGATCGTACCTATACTTTCCCAGATACTTCCGGTACCGTTCTCATCTCAGGCGGAACCCTCCTCAATACTGCTGGAGACTCTGGCTCCTCTACTTTGGCACAGGGTGATACGCTCACGATTAGCGGCGGATCTGGCATTACCACCAGTCTTTCTGGTGACACCTACACTATCACGAGTACCCTGGGGACATCAGTTGATCTGACGAGTGAAGTGACAGGAGTTTTGCCGCTCGCCAATGGTGGTACCAACAAAAATATCACCGCAGCAGCTGGTGCTTTGGCATACTCTGATGCTGATTCGTTTGAGTTGACCGCTGTAGGCACTACTGGTCAGGCTCTCATCTCTGGTGGTACTGGTGCTCCTACTTGGTTTGCTCCGACCGCGGGATCGGTGGTATTCGCTGGGACAAATGGTATCCTCGAGCAGGATAATACCAATTTCTTCTGGGATAACTCGACCAAGCGGTTGGGATTGGGAACAGCTGCTCCGACCACGCTCTTCGAAATCTACGGTTCCGCTGCCGATGTCGTGAGCACCCTCACTGCTGCTGATGCCACCTACGACCCCATCATGAAGTTCCGTACCGGTGCCAGCCCAGCAGTACAGTTTACCCTCGGAGTCGACAACTCTGACTCTGACAAATTCAAGATCTACTCCGGTGATGGTCTGGGAAGTGGCGATGAGTTCACTATCGATAGCAATGGCAACACGACTATCGCTAGCCTCATCCTTGGCGCACAGAACTTTGAGACTGACGCCGGTGCAGTCACCTGGGTAGACATGCCTGTGACATCGGGAGCAGCAGACAATACTGTCGAGAGTTATACTTCGATGCTCGACGGCAACGCCATGCTCACTATCTACGGTCTCTCTGACGGAGCAGGCGCTGTCGATACCCTCGGTGTCGGTATCATGGACACGACCCCGGATGCCACGCTGGATGTCGACTTCACTCGTACTTCCGGCACGGTCTTTGGTATCGCTGCTCCTTCTGCGGTGACACTCGCCGGTGCGCTCACCGGTCAATCTGTTGACCTCTCCACTAACGTCACGGCTACTGGTTTCTCAGTTACGGGGAGTGCTATCACATTACCAGCCGTGACCAACGTGGGAGCTGGTACCTACGACTACCAGGGATTGACCGTGACCGGTGGTGCTATCACCCAGACCACGGCCGGAGGCACCGACACTTTCAATGGTGTTGCCGTAACCAACAGCAACCTGACAGCTACTACTGGTACGCTTGTAGCTAATGGTCTTTCAGTGACGACCGGTTCCATCACAACCGGTGGAACTCAACGGGGTGTCAATATCTCAGCAACGGGTGTCGGAGCAGGGACCCTGGCCGGTGTCAATGTTGGGGCTATCACGGGTGGGGCTGGTACTGAGTATGCTCTCTCTATTGGTAGTGGTTGGGACTCGGTGCTCCGGGTGAACGGAACCGAAGTCATCAATGGTTCTGGCCAAGTAGTAACCACCCAGCTTTCAGGGACGCTCCTCAGTACAGTTGGAGATAGTGGTTCTTCTACTCTCATCCAGGGAGATACTCTGACCCTGTCTGGTGGCACCAACGGTATCGATACGGTACTCTCAGGTGACACCTATACCCTCAATCTTGATACGACTGAAATTGGCACGACTACGTTTGGTGCTGGTTCTGACTTCACGTGGACCTTTAATCCTGGGGATTATGGGACGACTACCTTTCAAGGGAGTAACCAGTCCGGTAGAGGCACAGGGCTTAGCTTTAATAGCGGGAGCGCAACAGGTGGGTGTTGTGGTAACGGTACGGGTGCGAGTATTTATATGAGTGGTGGAGAAAATTCTGGTCCCGCTGGGGCGGTGTCGATTACTGCGGGTAATGGTAATAATGGTTATGCGGGTGGTGATGTCACCATCAATGGCGGTAGTTACTCTGTGAGTGGGGGCTATGGTGATGTATTGTTAGCGACATCGTATGGATATGTCGGTGTCGGTGATGCTTCCCCAGCCGCACTTCTCACGGTTGGTTCTGGTGATCTCTTCCAGGTGAATAGTAGTGGAGCTATTGCTGCTGCTACCGGCATCACTTCTTCTGGCACTATCACGTTCTCTGGCCTTTCCGCTGGTGGTGTCGTTCAGGCTGCTTCCGGTACGGGTGTTCTGTCTGTTGGAACCCTGGGGGCAAGTTCTATCACCGCTGACTCCCTCGACTTCACTGAATTCCAGGACACACTTGATCTTGATGCAGACCTTACTCTGAATCAGAGCACGAATACTTGGAATCAGACTTTTGCGGGTACGACTACGACAGGACTTACCTATACCGCCAATTCACTTACTTCAGGGAAAGCGCTTTCTGTGACTTCGTCTGCCACAGCATTCACCGGTGCCCTGCAAGAAATTTCCCTCACCGGTTCAAATGCGGCCAATACCGGTAACCTCCTCCTCATTGCTGACACGGGTGCCAGTAACGCTACGACACCACTGAAAGTAACGGCAGCTGGAGGCTCATCACAGACAGCAGTCCTCTTTGAAAATACTGGTACAGGAACCAGCTTCCGCGTCAATGATAGTGCCAGTGATTCTACTCCATTCCTCATCGATGCCAGTGGCAATGTTGGGATTGGTACTACCACACCGGCTGTGATGCTTGATATCTACGGTACGAGCAATGCCTTGCGTTTGTCGTACGATGGTAGTAACTATGCGACGCTTTCGACCGGAAGCAACGGAGATCTCTCGCTTACTTCCTCCAACGTCTCCGAGGCCGCTCTCATTGTTGGATCAGGTGCTTCGCAAGATGCCTCGATTCAATTTGACGGTGCCTCGGTCGACTATTTTGCTGGTCTCGATCATACCACCGGATCGTATATGATTGGTACTGGTACCACAGTGCAGGCCGGAAATGCCTACTTCACCCTTGGCTCTACTGGTCTTTTCACTTTTACTGGGTCAACTCAGACAACCTCGAACTTTACCACGCTTGATGCTGCAGCACTTACCACTGGCTATGCCCAAGTCATCAACACCAATGGTGCCGCTGTGCTCACTACTGGTGGAGCCCTTGATATCAATGGTCCAACTGGTGCCGCTACCATGAATGCCACGACTGGTTTGGTCAACATCTCAAGTACGGGGGCTATCACTAACTCTACGACTGGTGCTGCTTCCGGTACACTCCTTCAGGTGACAGGAAATGGATCGATTACTCCGACTCTCGCCTCAATCTCGAACACCTCAGTAATGACGACTACTGGTAAACTCCTCGATCTGACCGCAAACGCTGCCACGACAACGACCGGTCTCTTTACAATGAATGCCAATGGTCTCACTACTGGTAGTGCTATCGCGGTTAATTCTTCCTCGACTGGTTTGACTGGCTCACTCCAAAATATTTCCCTCACTGGCTCCAACGCTGCCAACACCGGCAACCTCCTGCTTATTTCCGATTCAGGTGCATTGAATGCCACTACGCCACTCAAGGTAACCGCTGCCGGGGGATCATCACAAACAGCTGTCCTCTTTGAAAACACGGGGAGTGGTACGAGCTTCCGGGTGAATGATGCCTCTGGCGATACAACGCCGTTCGTCATCGATGCTTCCGGCAATGTCGGTATCGGCAATGACACGACCCCAGCTGCTCTCCTGACTGTTGGTGCTTCGGATGTCTTTCAAGTAAACAGCAGTGGAGCGATTGCTGCCGCCACCGGCATCACCTCGTCCGGTACCATCGCGTTCTCCGGTCTTTCTACCAACGGCTTCGTCAAAACAACGGGTGGTACCGGGACGCTCTCTGTTTCAACCAGTATCGATCTGACAGCTGATGTCGGATCAAGTGTTCTCCCGATCGCCAACGGCGGTACCAACAAAGCACTGACTCTAGCCGCCGGTGGTGTTATCTGGAGTGATGCTGATTCGTTTGAAGTGGCTGCTGCCGGTACTGCCGGGCAAGCCCTTATTTCTGGTGGCACGGGTGCTCCGACCTGGTTTGCTCCAACAGCTGGCTCTCTCATCTTTGCCGGAACCAGTGGCATCCTCGAACAAGACAATGCCAGCCTCTTTTTTGACAATACTTCTAACGAGTTGGGTATTGGTACTGCTACGCCGAGTGCATTGCTCGATATCTATGGTACGAGCAATGCCCTGCGGTTGTCGTATGATGGGTCAAACTATGGAACGCTTTCGACTGCATCAGACGGAACACTCAGCTTTGCCAGTTCCAACGCCACGGAGTCTCAGTTCACTATTGGTACTGGCGCTTCGGTCGATGATTCGATTGGGTTTGATGGCGCCTCCATCGACTACTTCGCCGGCCTCGATCACACCAGCGGCAACTTCCTCATCGGTTCTGGCTTTGTGGTGCAAACCGGCTCAGCCTATTTCAACATGACCTCGGCTGGTCTCGTCGGTATCAACATGACTCCGACCGCAAGATTTGATATCACCCACTCCTCGACCTCTACCACGGGTGCCAACGAATACAGCCTCCGCAATACGTTCTCTGATACGGGTATCGTCACTACCGGTACCGACACCACCTATGGGGACTACACCAGTCTCACGCGCACCGGAGCGACCGGTGGAACAATTACCAGTTATGGAAGTCTAGTTACTGCTTCCGGGGATACGGGAGGGACAAGCGCCGTGACTGGACTGTACGCTTTGGCAACGGGAGCAGATACCAATTACGGTATCCAGGGCGTTGCAGTGGGTGTTACGGGCGCTACCAGTACCGGTCTCTTCGGTCAGATTACAGATGTAACGTCAGGTGCCAATACGAATTATGCTGCTAGTTTAAATAATACTGATTTGGGTGTAGTAACGACCGGCACGGATACTACCTATGGTTTGTCGACTTCCGTGACAAGAACAGGCGCGACTGGTGGTACGCTCAATACCTATGGCAACTACACAACGCTGACCAATACCTTTGCAAGTGGTTCAGGCACTATTACTGGGTATGGTGACTATATTACTGCCACGGGCAATACCAACGGGACCAGTACACTCTATGGTGACTATGTGACCGCGACCGGAGCTGATACGACCTACGGTATCGCGAGTGTCGTGACTGCTACCACGGCTGCTACCAGTTATGGTCTCTCGAGTACCGTCACCGATGCCACGACCGGTGCCAATACCACGTATGCCGCAGACTTTACCAATACCGATACCGGCGTGGTGACGACGGGTACGGACACGACCTACGGTACCCGAACGGATGTTTCAAGAACTGGTACCACTGGTGGCACCC
>CAZPXK010000048.1:0-5588 GCA_964590035.1 uncultured Bdellovibrionales bacterium | reverse complement strand
CATCGATCTTCCAACCAGTCAGCTTGGCTGCCAGGCGTACGTTTTGACCGCGCTTCCCGATAGCAAGCGACAACTGATCATCCGGCACCGTGACGATAGCCCGCTTTTCCTCTTCGAACAACTGAACGGACATCACTTTGGCCGGGGACAAAGCAGCGCTAATGAATTTTTCTATGTTTTCATTCCATTCGATGATATCGATCTTTTCACCACCCAAAGCATCAATAATAGTCTGGACACGTGTCCCCTTCTGCCCGACGCACGACCCGATCGGATCGACACCTTCTTCAGCAGAAAAAACCGCGATTTTTGTCCGAGAACCAGCTTCACGCGCCACTGCTTTGATCTCAACCGTACCGGTAAATATTTCCGGCACTTCCAAAGAAAACAAATGACGCACCATCTCCGGGTGTGTCCGGGACAAGAGGAGCCCTGGTCCCTTGGTATCGGATTCTACCCGCACCAAATAGACTTTGACGTGCTGCCCCATGCGATAGTTTTCTCCTTCAATTTGCTCGGAAGGAAACAAGATACCCACAGACTTACCGAGATCAACAAACACATTGCGTCCTTCGATACGCTGCACGGTTCCATTGACCACCTGGCCTTCTTTTTCTTTGTACTCATCAAACATGCTCTCGCGTTCCGCTTCACGGATACGCTGAATGATCACCTGCTTGGCCGTCTGAGCAGCCACGCGGCCAAACTCATCATACGGAGGGAGCGGCAGCTCTATCATATCGCCCAAAACGGCACCTTTTTTCAATTTCTTGGCTTCCTCCAGGAGCATATCGCGCTCACTGTTGAAGCGTGGCAGACGCTCCTCATCGGTCTCACTCGTTTCTACTGCTGCAGCCACTGGTTCAGATTCGTCTTCTGGAGTTTCCTCGACAAATTCGCGGACAGATTCATCTACCACTTCTTTCACCAAGAAAAAACTGGCGCTCTTTTGCACCTCATCAAACTTGGCATGAATGACCTGACCTTTCTTGCCATAGTCTTTCTTGTAGGCAGCTGCCAGAGCGGCTTCTACTACTTCGAGCACGCGCTCTTTCGAAATGCCCTTTTCGTCAGCAATCTGCATGACAGCGCTTCCGAATTCACCGAGACGTCCCGAAAGACTCCCCTCATCGGCTCCTTGTTCTTCTTCCTCTACTACCACTTTCTTCTTTGCCATACGAAAATGTATGAAAAAATTATAATATTTCAAAATTTAGATAGCTATCTAACGAAAAAAGCTCGCATACAAGCGAACTTTCATACCATCCAAACTGTAGCTCCAGTATAGAGGAAAAAACCCATTTTGTCAATCCCGCACCTTTTGTACAAATAGATTCACTTTTTTATGGCTTAAATTAGCCATAGTTTTACACACTTGATGATTATTGAACGACAAAAGGTGCGGGATTGACTTTTTCACAAAAAAGTGCTACAATAGACGGTTACAGATTTACCAACCCACTTTGGGTGCGGGAGCTGTAATGTCTGGAGAGCACGGGGCTTTCCAGACCACCGCACCTTACCAATTCAACGATCAAGGAGATCAACATGGCATGGAAGTTTTTGGGCATGGATATCGCGCCGACAATCTATGACGCCGTGCAAATGGCTTCAAAGGTATTCGGTCATAACACTCAGACGGTAGCCGCCGAGGTGAAAAGCAGCGGAGTGTCCTCTCAACAAGTGACATCAGACATTCTGCCGACGCTGGACGATGAAGCCATTGTGATGGCGGTCGACGCTGCATTCGAAAGACTGCACGGGGAGGAGCGGCTCGACGATATCAAGCGAGTTCGTGAATCTCTGGACCCTCCCCAGCAGGACGCTTGGCGAGAGGCCATCGGCAAGATGAAACAGAGCGCGCGATCCGAAAATGTGGTGATCTCAGAAACCATCACTCGAAATCGTGGGGAACCGGATCAACCCGATCCGGCGCTTCCACAACGTCGTCGTGGTGCTGGACGAGACCAAGAACGAGTCGATCGTAAGTTCGACCGACATCCGCTCAACTACGAGTTGACGGCTGATGACTCGCGTGTCATGCACCTGCTCACCGTATCCAACAAGGTTCGGGGACTGAATGGGAGCGTCCAAAACGCCAAGGAGTACTTGCTCTCTGCCCGCTTCATCAAGAAGCAATCCTCTGCCCAACAAGCGGAGGCGGCAGCAAAGCAGAGCACTCAAGCAATGGCCAATACCATCAACCGTTTCGTCGGTGGTGTACGGTCAGACGAAGCAGAACTCGTCCGTATCGACGCAGCTCTCAAAGCCGATCCCCCGCCTTCGGCGGATATGAAACAGAACTTGGAGCGGCAGCGGAACACTTACCTTGCCCAGCGTAGCCGCGAGGCCAACGCTGCACGTAAGGAAAAGGACCGGGCAGCCACGATCCGAATTCGGCTCTACATCTTTGGCTTTGTTGTCCTGGTAATAATAGGGATAACTTTCGCCTAACCACAAACACTAGGAGAAAAGCATGGAAGCACTAGACGAGCTTTTCACAAAGCTCGGGTTTGACCGAAGAACACTCACGAGGATCACGTTGATCTTTTGGATACTCTTCGTCGGGAGCTGCGTGCTGGCAGTCTACCTGTCGGCATGGGACATGAAAAAGGGCATCGTCGGGATGCTCTACGTGTACATGACGCTCGTGGCTCTGCCACTCGTGTTCTCGCCCGTTCTCTGGATTGTCGGCGGCGGCATCCTTTCACTGGCCGGGCAGTTCGGCGGTGAGAAGGGGCCCAGCTTCAAAGACGCTGTAGTAGCCCTTAAGGAATATGGCGCCCCCGCTCTGGACAAGAGTGCCTACGCCATCCTCTTCGCGATACCGGTCTGGCACATCGCCATGCTGATATTCGATACGAAAGGGATAGAGTGGGTGTTCCTCACCGCATTGCCAGTCCTGCCAACCCTCATCTACCTGTGCATCAGGCGATGGAAGACAGGCGAAGCCTTCGAGGCTATCGCACGGAATACTGTCCTTGGCTTGGTCATACTGGGTGCCCTCTGGGGTGTCTGGAACGCCATAGACCGGGCGGTGAGCGATCCAGTGGTACTCAAGGCGCGAGAGGTCTTGGAAGAGCGGGCCGAAAAGGGACAGACAGCTGAGTTGAAGCTCTTCGAAGCCATTAAAGAGGCCGTAGAACACAACGAGGAGGACAAGAAGATCGGAGGAAAAAACCAGTGGCCAGTCGAGAAGACGTACCTCGACTGGTACAACGAGAGACTCCGACTGGGCGGGGAAACAGCCGTCACTCGGGCGGGGAAGTTCATCAGCTCGGCGGCATCGGCGGCAATCACCGACGATGAAGGATCAAAGTCAGCGACAACCTCTACTAGCGCAAGCTGGCTGGGGAAGCACTGGCCAGTATTGGTAGCTACCACCCTCGTCATCCTCATTGTTGCGAAACTGATCGCACGATGGACGAAACCGGTGACTGCAACGGTCACTGTAGCAGCCTCTCCGGCTGCTAGAAGGCGGAGCCTCTGGGACGGGATAGGAAATATCGTCCTAATCATCACCCTCGCGTGGGGATCCTGGGCTCTTGGTCCATGGGGGAAAACATTGACGGTTGACAGACAGTTTGGACACCGTCAAGCTGGAAGCATAAAAATTGACTTCCCACCAGGAACAAAAGTCAGGTGGGATATAATAGCATCCGGAGGCAGAGTGAATACCAACGTCGTCCACCCGGGAAGACACCTGGAGCCAATCAATTTGGCGGAACAGATTACGCTCGGGGGAGCTTGGGTTGGAGAATGTTTCATACAGCCAAAAAAAGGCAAAGACATTCCCATAAACTTCCTCTCAGGTGGGGGGTACGAGTTACCCCTCTCCCCAGAGGTAAGCGCAAAGCTCTGGTTTGGAGTGTGCCACCCGAAGGGCTCCCTCTGGGACTGGCTGGGAAAGAACGTCCCAGGCATCTAAGCGGACTCAGAGCCAAGCGAGCAAAGACTCGCACACAACAACGGGCAGTGAACGCAAGTTCCTGCCCGCTTTTTTTATTCCAACAGTATTTTTATCCCTAAAAGAAAGACGTATCCCCTTTAAGGACGGCATCAATGGTTTTGACCACAACATATCCGGAAAGCGCTACAACGACACCGATAATGGCATACTGGATATTCCGCTTGGCCGTCTCAGCCTGCTTCTCATCCCCTGCCGCTGTCAGATACTGTAAACCAGAAATGATAAAGGCCAAGATACCTATCATAGCGAGAATCCCCAACAACCAATTCATAATAGTCATCAAGAGCGTAGGGATATCCTCATCAGAAAGACCAGTGGACGTAGCGGTTGGCACACACACACCACCCACTGACTCAAAATCGCCAGTACACGTGACTGCTGCTTCAACTGGCACAGAAAAACTCTGTACAGCAAACAATACCATCACCAAAGAAAAGAAAAATCGAATCATATTTTTTGTTTATTATCCTACTCTCACAATACTCTTTTTCACATAAAAAAACAATCGTTATCTAACGATTGTTTGAAATCTTTTTCCTCTAAAAAATAGGAGGCCCGCCTGTGTATACACAAGCGGGCCATCCCAGGAGAACTAGTTCAGCGGCGCGGCCAGTTCGGCGCATTACGCGGATCACCGCACGAGTGCGGGGACTGCCCATTCACCGAACAAATTCGACCTACGCCGTCGACCGTAGCTTCGCGCCAATCGGTCCGGCCGATGATCTGACCAATCAGTACCACCGGCTCGCGATAGCGATAACCGCCCTGCACTCCGTAAATCGGTGTGTAGGCCTCGATCGCCACAGCAGTGTGTGGCGCCACCCACCTCACTGAGGTGGCGGTAGTCCGGGAGCCATCGGCTCCCAAGCGTTCTACCTTCGTGATGGCACACCCCCCAAGGGCAAGTGCCAAAATAAAGGCGAAAACGGCTGACAGTGAGCGGAACATGAAAACCTCCTGGGTTGTTTGGGCTCTCCGAAATGAAAAGCCCGACTGGATTTGGTACAGTGTCTCTCGACTCTGTAACATACCATTATACACCCAAAATGTCATTCTGTCAAGTATTAAAATGAAATATTTGCTTATATAAAGCAAAAACCACCCATTTCGCAGAGAGCGAATCGGAATGGTTTTTACTCACTCTAAATCCGAGAATTTAGAAGTAGTTATTCGAACCAGCGCCACTCAGCCAGGTGCCAAGAGCTTTGATAACAACATAACCAAGGAGTGCAACGATGACTCCAATAATAGCGTACATCATCATGTTTTTGGCTTTTCCAACCTGATCCTCATCACCAGCTGCGGTGAGGTACATGATACCAGCAACCACGAAACCAATGATACCAAGAACACCAACGAAACCAAGGAGGATATTCATCAGGTTCACAAGAATTCCACCAAGTGGAGTTGTTGCGACTCCCGTAGCATTCGTACCGCCTCTTTCCACGTTGAATTGAGCGGAAGCGAGAGCAGGAGCCAAAGCCATAGCAGCTGTGGATACTCCGTAAAGAGCTTTTTTGATTTTATTCATAATTCTCACCTCCTTCCAGTACTTCGTTTTGCCGAAACAAAACGAATATTTCTTTTTATTTTGTATTGCTTTTTCTATGCAAACAAT
>CAZPXK010000047.1:0-5601 GCA_964590035.1 uncultured Bdellovibrionales bacterium | reverse complement strand
CTGCTTCACATGTAGACAATTGGGGATTTCTATCTTTTATCCTCAATCACGGAACTGTTGCCAAGATCCGGGTAGGGTGGTTTCGGCTGCGCTATACCTCGACGCTTTTCCTTCCCTCTCGCTCCTATGCTTGAGGATTTGTCTACAGCTGAAGCAGATGACATACAAAAAGACCCTGAGCTTGTCAAAGGGTCTTTTTTGTTTTTCTAAAACTAGATCCCGGATCTGAGTCCGGGATGACAAAGAAACTTTGTCAAATCTCCGTGACGCGTTCGATTTCTGCGAACGTCGTTTTGCCTTCGAGCATGGCGAGGACGCCATCTTGGAGAATAGTGATCATACCCTGTTTGATGGCCGCTGCTTCAACCTCGTGTGCGAGAGCACCCGAAGCAATGAGCGCCTTCATTTCTTGGTCGATAGTCAGCGCCTCAGACAGAATCATCTGTCCGGTGTAGCCGGTACCATTGCAGGTAGGACAGCCTTTCTCTTTGAAGATATGGAGTGTGGTCGGCGCCGTGATTCCGGAGGCCGGAGCAAGAGTGGCGAGAACTCGCTCGATAGTAGCGCGTTCCTTGTCTGTCGGTTCCGTTTGGACGGCGCAGTCTTTGCACAGGCGACGCACGAGACGCTGCGCCATAAAGAGGTTGCTCGCATCAGCCAGATCATCCCCTGAGATACCCATCTTGAGCAGACGCTGGATGGTACCGGCCGAAGAGTTGGTATGGATGGTGGAGAGGACGAGGTGACCGGTCGAAGCGGCCTGAACGGCGATTTGGGCCGTCTCGTCATCACGAATTTCACCGATCATGAGCACGTCGGGATTCTGACGGAGAAGCGAGCGGAGAGCGGTTGAGAACGTATAGCCCTCGGCTTCGTTGACCTGGGTTTGGAGGAGCCCCGGCATCTGGTACTCGATCGGATCTTCGACCGTAATAATCTTGATTTCCGGACGATTGATACGAGCCAGGATACTGTAGAGGGTCGTCGTTTTTCCGGAGCCGGTCGGACCGGTGTTCAGGATAATACCGTTTGGTTTTTGGATGGCAGCGAGGATGCGTTCGAGATTTTGTGGCCGGATGTCGAGAGTCTCCAGATCGAGTTTGGTGGCGGACTGATTGAGGAGGCGGAGCACGACGGTCTCTCCGAAGCCACCGAGAATGATGGAGAGACGGATATCGACCGTGTCTTTCTTGCTACCGACAAGGGGATTTTCAAAGTGGAGTGAGAACCGTCCGTCGGTGATACCGGCGCGCTCACCGCTTTTCAACCCGGCGAGCAGTTTGATTTCGCTCAGGAACCCTGGATACTCATTGATAGGGAAGCGAGCAACGGTTTTCAGGATACCATCGAGACGAAAGCGTACGTCGAATGTGTCGGCACTCGGCTCGATATGGATATCGCCTGCCTTGAGGAGGACAGCAGCAGCAAAGATGAGGGGAAGCTGCGTCTGAGAGTCGGCCTTGATAACATGGGCTTCAAAATCCTGGAGTGAACGAATCTTTTCCTTGGTTTCTGCGAGGAGAGTGTCTGATATGAAAGCAGCGCGCGAGAGCTCGTTTGGCATCAGGTCAGCGTAAATATTTTGGAGCAGGTCGCCCTGGTCAGTTACACGGAGGACTTCATCGATGGTGGTCAGGCCCTGGAGCGCTTTCAGAATACCGTCTTGGGTCATGGTCACCATCCCATTCTCGAGGGCGGCCTTCAGGATGTCACGTTCGGTACCGGACTCGAGTATGATTTTTTCGATTTCCGGCGTCATGGTGAAGAGTTCAAAGATGCCACGACGACCACGATAGCCGGAAAAATTACACTTGGCACAACCGACCGGCTTCCACAGGGTGTCCATTTTTTTCGGGAGCGAGATATTGGCCTTGGGAGAAAGGATGGTGATGAATTTGGTGATAGAATCTAGCGTCTCTCTGGCTGGCTGATAGGAGACTCTGCAGTCGGGACACAGGATGCGCACCAACCGTTGGGCGATAAAGAGGTTGATGGAGGAGGTGATGAGCGATGGGCGAACACCGAGCTCGAGGAGGCGCGGCACGGAGGCCGGGGCACTGTTGGAGTGGAGGGTAGAGAGGACGAGATGGCCGGTGAGGGCGGCATTGACGGAGATGTCGGCGGTCTCGTCATCACGAATTTCACCGACCAAGATGACATCAGGGTCCTGACGCACGACGGCTCGGAGTGCGGTGGCAAAGGTGTAGGATTTGTCTTTGGAGACCTCGGTTTGCACGATGCCCGGGAGAGAATATTCGATTGGATCTTCAACCGTGATGATCTTGGTGCCAGGCTTGTTGATGTGGTGGAGGAGAGTGTAGAGGGTGGTGGTTTTGCCCGAGCCGGTCGGACCAGTGTTCAAAATCATGCCATCGGGTTTTTCGATTTGATGCATGACCATCTCATAGGCCAATCCCTGAAAGCCGAGACTGTCGATATCGTGGTCCACATCTTCGCCCGAGAGGAGGCGCATGTTGATACTCTCGCCATACTTTCCGGGGATGCTGTTGACGCGGATGTCGATGCGCTTGCCCTCCATGTCGATAAAGAAGTGACCGTCCTGTGCTTCTTTTCGTACATTGAGACGCATCTTGCCGATCATCTTGATGCGGTTGAGTATGCGGACATACATCTCGTGAGGGAGGTTGCCGATTTCCTGTAGGACACCATCGATACGATAGCGGAGGCGGACAACAGTTTCCTCTGGTTCGAGGTGGATGTCGCTGGCACGGAGTTTCTTGGCGCCGGCCAGGATGATTTCTACGGCTTTGGAGGTATTGATCGGTCTGTCCGATCCGAGATGAATGAGTTCTGAAAAGTTTTTTTCGAAACTCTCAAAGTCGGTCGTACCGAGCGAGACGCGGACGCGATTGAGCTTGTCGATGAGCGTCCCTTTGTGGGTGTACAGATTCCAGGCATGCTCTAGGGAATTTTCAGAAACGAAATAGAGTTCAGTTTCCGATTGGTGAATCTCGGAAAATTGCTTGATAAAAGACAGTGTCTCCGAATCTTTTGGAGTGGTCGTGGCGAGGAGGTACTGGGCTTCTTTTCTGTAAAAGGCGACGACATGGAGTGCGCGTGATTTATCTTCATCAATAAGAAAGAGTGCTTCTTCGTCTACGGGAAAGACATTGAGATCGATGTACGGGAGACCGAATTTTTTGGCGCCGGCCGAGGCCTCATCTTCGATCGAGAGATCACGCATCTTCTCGAGAATTTTTTGCGTTTGTTCTTGTTTTGTTTCTCCGTCCAAAACTGGATCGGTATGTACGACTTGTACCATAATGGGTATGTTACGGATGGATGTTTGTTTTCTTTATTCTACTCTATTTTGTTTGTTCCAAGCAAAAAAGACCCTCGCAAGTGAGGGTCTTTTTTGTAGAGATGAACCGATGAACTACGGTGTTACGAGCAGGCGCTGTATTTTTTCAAGCGTCAGTGTCTCTGCTTCATCAAGTGTTTTGACGGCCAGAGCAAACTCGAGCGTATCACCATGGAGTGTTCCTTCCTTGAAGCGTTCCGTGAGGAGGGTCAGGCTTTCGTGGGTGGCGGTTTTGATCAGTCCACGTATCTGGGTAGAACTTTCGGGATACAACATCAGAAAATAACTACCTGAAGAATAGTTGTTCCTGATTTTTTCAAGGACTCGCGGTAGATCAGCGACCGAGGCTCGGGCCTGGACCAGGTCTTCGACGGTTACGAGTGCCCAGATGAGTTTCAGGTTTTCATCCCATTTGACCCCAGCCATGACGCGACCCCAGAGCTTGAGCAAGTGGAACGGTTGGGTTTTGTAGAGCGAACGGATGATTTTCTGTTGGTCTGCGCCCTTGTCCATGAGCTTGGAAGCGATGTGAAGGGCCTTGGGGGTGGTGTTTTTTTTCTGAAAACTGTCTGTAGCGCTCACGATACCGGCGAGCAGTGACTCGTTGACTCGGGTGCTCGGTGCAGGTGCTGTTTCTTTGATGATGATATCAGCCAAAATCTCGGCAGTGGAGGATGCGGTGATGTCTACCAGGTTGATTTGTCCGAAGAGTTCGTTGTCAGAATGATTGTCGATATTGATGATAGGGAGTTCGTAGAAAATATCCGGATTTTCTTCGTAGATTTTTCCGAGGCGCTCTTTGTCCGGTGAACCAATGACAATGGCGAGATCAAATTTGAATTTGGCCGGGATAAACGAAAAGTCCCGGGGATCGATAGCGCCGTTTTCTGGAGTAAGAAAAATCCGCAGTTCGTCCGATGCTTTTTCTGTGCGGACGTTGAGGATCTTGTTGCGAGTGGTGCTAAAGGTGAGGACAAAGTCGCGCGCACCCGTGATAGAGGGGAGCAGGTTTTCTGGTTCGCCGATAAAAGAAAAAGCTTCTTTGTCAGTGGCAATGTTTTCGCCGGCCAAGTGCACGTCTTTCCCGAGTTCTTTCAGATAAAAAGCCAGCGCAAAAGCGGTGGCTACGGCATCGCGGTTCGGATAGGTCGGGAGAATGATCAGGGGGACAGAGGATTTCTTGAGAAGTTCTTCGAATTGCTGGATAGAGGAGAGAGACATACGGGAAAAAGACGAAAGGCAAAAGTTAAAAGGCAAAAGTGCTCACGAATCCATCTGTAGGCGGAAGATAGATAGTCAAAGGTAGCAAAGAAAACAAGGGGTGTCAAACTGGGGATTGTATTCGTCAAAATGCTGCGTTTACGTTAGGATGGGGACATGGAAAACAAGCATATTACAACCAAGAGTGCCGAAGAAACGAGGGCTTTCGGGAAGCTTCTCACAGGCGAAATTCCGCCAGGGACACTCCTGTGTCTCGTGGGGGATTTGGGCGCGGGCAAGACGACATTGGTGCAGGGGATGCTCGAAGGACTAGTGGCCGAGCGACCGTATGTCAGCCCGACGTTTGTCATCATGAAGCAGTATGATCTAGTTACGCCAAGTGTGACCAACATCCGTCGGGTCTATCACGCTGATGCCTATCGTGTGCAGGAAAAAGATTTTACAGAAATTGGTTTCTCCGAATGGTGTGCTGATGAGGATGGCCTGGTCATTCTCGAATGGCCTGAGCGTATCGCGGCTATACTCCCTGAAAAAAGAATCGACATCGCTATCACTGCGCTTTCCGAAACGGAGCGAGAGATAAAAATTATCAATAAGTAGTTGACGAGCAAATAATAAGACACGTTGTTCCTATGGAAAAACATCCGAAAATATTGGTTTTGCTTGATGGCAACGCTCTGATACACCGGGCGTATCATGCTTTGCCGCCGCTGACCACAAAGAATGGTGAGACGGTGCAGGCGGTGTATGGGTTTGCTATGACACTCCTCTCTGTGCTCGAGAAATTTCATCCGGAATATATCGCGGCGTCGTTTGATCTGGAGGGCAAGACGTTTCGTGATGATATGTATGCCGACTACAAGGCGACGCGTACAGCCGCTCCCGACGACTTGTATGCGCAGATTCCTCGGGTCAAAGAACTGGTGCGAGCGTTCAATATCCCTATCTATGAGCTGCCTGGGTTTGAGGCAGATGATGTCATCGGAACCATCGCTCGGCAAGCAGAAAAAGAAGAAGTGTGCGTCATCATCGTGACAGGGGACAGCGACGAACTGCAG
>CAZPXK010000046.1:0-5901 GCA_964590035.1 uncultured Bdellovibrionales bacterium | reverse complement strand
TGAAGAGTCTTGACCCCGCACCATTTCAAGGTGAGACGGAGCAGTATTTTTAAGTACGAGCCGTGAGGCGACTACGCCTAGCAATGTTGCAAAGCAGCAGTTTGTATAAGAAATGGTGCGGGGTTGACGAAACGCTGGTATCAAGCTATGATGATGAGGCCTTGAAAAGCCTTTTTTAGGGTATTCTCGGTTATTCTTTTCTCGATTACTCAAACGGTTTGTCTCGTACAGCCGATTTTAATGAAACGTGTATGCACCAGAGCCTGATCTCCTTTAATTTAAAGCAAAGAAAGACGTTTTCTGAGTTGCCCGAATTGCGCGCCGGAGATGTCATCAAAGTGTACCGCAAGATCAAAGAAGGTGCCAAAGAGCGCACCCAGATGTTTCAGGGTACTGTGATTGCCATCAAAGGTGGCCAGAGCGCCTCTCGTACGATGACCGTGCGCAAGGTATCTGATGGTATCGGCGTAGAGCTGATTCTCCCTTTGTCTTCCGCTCAGATTCAGAAGATTGAATTTGTGAAGCGTACCACTGCTCGTCGTTCCAAGCTCTACTTCGTGCGTGACAAGTCAGCCAAGGTACTTTCCAAGAAGCTGAAAGAAGTAGCCGTCAAAGAGAGCATGAAACCGAAGAAAAAGGAGGAAGCTCCAAAAGCGGTAGTTGCGGAAGTGGCACCCGCGACCGAAGAGAACAAAGAGGCCTAACAGGCCTCTTTCTGTATCTTGCACGACAGACGAAGAATTGGTACAGTGTATGGGTGTAGAATAGGATGAGGAGTCTAGAGTTTAGTTTTTCTGGCTAATGAAGCTATCGAAGCTAAAAGCTAGAAGCTGTAGGATGCCCAGGTGGCGGAATTGGTATACGCGCTAGCTTGAGGTGCTAGTTCCCGCAAGGGATTGGAGGTTCGAGTCCTCTCTTGGGCACAGAGTGAATGAAATGAGCGATGGGCCCAAAGTAAGCCAACTGCTTGGCTTACGGAGGGACGAGAAAATCGCAGCGATGTGTGAGTTTGCCCTTAGGGCAAGGCGAGCACCGCGAGATGGGGTCGCGAGAAATTTCCGTCAGGAAATTTACTTGTGACAGAGTCCTCTCTTGCAGCGTGTCTGGTAGATTCATCCCCGAGTCTCCCCTCACACAATAAAAGAAATGAGCGATGAGTGCTCACACAGGAGCGTGCTTAGCTCAGTTGGTTAGAGCATCTCGTTTACACCGAGAGGGTCGGGGGTTCGAGTCCCTCAGCACGCACAGGGGAACGCAGTGAGCCTGGGAGAGCTGAATAAGCCAACTGCTTGGCTTATGGAGGGATGAGAAAGCCGGAGTGTTGTCCGTCAGAAGACGGACCACGAGGCGGGGTCGAGAAATTTTTCCTGTAGGAAAAATATTCGTGACCGAGTCCTGCAGCACAGAATGGCTTAGATAAGAGAAAATATCGAGTTATCCCCTGGATATACAGTGTTCTTTCGACAAATGATGACGCCGAGGTAGCTCAGTGGTAGAGCAGAGGACTGATTTTCGGTCGCTTCTGTAGTAATACGGGAGAATGTATCGGGTGAACTCGAGGAAACCTACGTCCGCTCGTGTGGATATGGCAATCTCGAGCCAAGCTCCAATGGGTCTGAGTATTGGAGAAGGTGTAGAGACTAGCAGGTGAGCCCCAACAATAACCCTGCAATAGCGCCCGACTTCGCACTCCTTTCGGGGAACGAAGATGAAATAGTCCGATCCTTAGGGAAACCTAGGACAAATAGAGGAAAATCCTTGTGTCGGCAGTTCAATCCTGCCCCTCGGCACAAAATAGTTAGAGAGAGAAGGCGATTCAGAATATTAAAGTATATCTGTAAAGACAAGAAGATTGATATTTTTTCAATCCTGTCTCTTCTCCGGCACGCATAGAAATTTAATTAAGCCCATAGTATACTATCTTTGTTACTGTGGGTTTAATTTTATGGGACTGTAGCTCAGTGGTAGAGCGCGCGACTCATAATCGCTTGGTCGATGGTTCGATCCCATCCAGTCCCACAGGACATCTAGTATTCTTGATATTTTGAACCAGTGTAGTATACTATAGGTGTAATCACAGTGGTTTTATGAATCAAGAACTAAAACTTCAAGTTATCGCACTTCGAAAGGAGAGGAAGAGTTATCGTGAGATTGCGGAGCTACTACATATTTCTAAAAGTACGGTGTCGTACTGGTTGCGTGGTATAGATTGGTCACGAGATATACAAGAACAGCTGACTGAGCGCGTTCGGCTCTCGAGTCAGAAAAGACTGATACACTTGAATGTTCTTAAAAGAGAAAAATGGCAAAAAGTGTATCAACAAGCTGAAGCAGAGGCCGTATGTGAGTTTGAGCAATTTAAAGAAAACAAGCTCTTTATAACGGGCCTCTCACTATATTGGGGTGAGGGGGATAAAAACTTCAAGAATGGTCAAGTAAGAGTGAGTAACGTTGATGCGAAGTTACTCTCGGCCTTTCGTTTGTTTCTTCATCAGATATGCGGTGTTTCGACCGATAAGATATACGCTTATACTCTGCTTTATCCGGATCATGATGAGAGTGAATGTTTACAGTTTTGGAGCAAAAATATTGGCATTAAACCAGATAAATTCTTCCACGCATCTGCCATAGCCGGAAAGCACAAGGAAAATCGTCTCAGTCATGGAGTATGTTCGATACAGGTCAGTGACAAACGTCTTAAGAAGAAGGTATTGACCTGGATTGATTTGTTTGCGAGAATGTTCTAGTAAGATGCGGGTATCGTATAATGGCTCTTACACGTCCTTGCCAAGGATGAGATAGGGGTTCGATTCCCCTTACCCGCTCAAAAAAGTAAGACCGTCCCTGTATGGGGCGGTTTTGCTTTTTCGTGGCAAGGAGGAGTCGAACAGGAAAGGGGTCGGGAAAACACTTGTTTTCCAGTCTGGGGTGACCGAGGTCTGCCGAGGACTAGAGGGCGGAAGCCCTATAGAGCGCAGTGAAACGAGCAGTTCGATCCTCCCCTTACCCGCTCAGTTTTCAAAAAAGAGGCTAATGTAGCCTCTTTTTTGTGTCTCAAAATGAAAACCCACCACTGCACATGACAGTGATGGGTAAGTTGTGATAGTCAGTTCTCCTAGCTAGTCGCATGAACGGTGGTGCGTTCCACCAGATTACCATCCTTGTCGATGTGGAGCTTTGCCAGGGCCTTGCCGATCTGGCCGATCTCGTACTCGATGGCTTCCTCGGGTGAAGAGTGCTTTCCCTCCCTCACCTCTTGGAGAAGATCTTCATAACAGCCCTTGATGAATACCAGGGCACCCTCGACTGCTTTTTCGCTGAATCCACTCGGAGGCATGACATTTCCTTTTCAAAGAACGAGAAAATCTCGTGGACTCAATGTGTCATATTGTTGACAATCTGCATAAAAAAAGCTTTAATTTAATCAAATTTAAACTAGAAGTTTAAAAATAACTATGCGAGAGATGACTTTAGAAGAGAAAATTATTGCACTACTTGAAAGAGGACCTCAAGAGAAAGAGTTAATTTTAACAGAGCTTCAAAAAAGCGATGTGAGTGTTCAGGGAATATACAAAGCCCTGCGCTCTTTACGGGGAAAAGAGATAGTGACCATTCATGGGAAAAACATAAGCTTGTCTCTTTGGTGGATTGATAAGGAGCTTGGGCGTTTGAATCGTATGGCTCGTATGTACCAATCAACTGCTCGCACGAGCTCTTTCTTAGATCTCAGACCAGGAGAGTATGTGAAGCTCAGATTTCGAACTCTGAGAGAGTTGGAGCTTTATTGGACGCAGGCATTTCTTTTGATTGAAGAAGAGCTCCCTCTTTCACTCCCCACATATTCCACTGCTCCCCATGACTGGTTCTACTACGCTCGCCCTGAAAATGACGCTCTCTGGTTGCGTCGACAGAAAAGCCGGTTACAGCGTCTGGTGATTACTCATCCACTACCACTAGATCGTTCTGTTTTACGAGTGCGTACCAAGCAAAAGATGGAAGTACTCTTTGACGAAAACCCCCTCAAGCAAAATGAAGAAGATTACAAAAATATTATTGGAAGGTTTATTTTTGAAACGAAGCTCGATACTAAAGTAAGTGCCATTTTTGTTTCTTGGATGAAAGAGCATCCTAGTGCTACAAAACAGGATATTTCAGAAATTGATTCTTTTCTTGATATGCGTGGTATGTTCACGTTGAAGATTTCTAATGCTCCTAAAAAAGCACAGAAGATTATTTTAAAACTGGAGAGACATTTTTAATAATCCCGATCTGCTTCAAGAAATAAGTCCGAACATCATTGATGTACCGGCTCAGCTAAAAATGAGGCTCATTAGAGACTAGTTTTTTCTTCCGGATAGAGCTGAACTGAGATTGGACAAATGTAAAGAGCATTGGTAGTATATAAAGTCTACAAGCCGTAGATGCTGATAGAAAGAAGGTAAAGATGAGGCACACTGATGTTCAGGTATCCACCGAGGTGGGTGTTGGGGAGGAGGTGCAAGTGTTTCTTCTCCCGGGATTAAGCGCAAATGAAGACCTTATCCCAATCCGTACCGAAGTCAAGGCGGTATCAACCTACGATTTGACCGTGTGTGAAGCGCGGAGCCGTAATGGACTGGCGGTGATCATTGTTTCGCAGGATGGCCGCGGAAGCGCTGTCTTCAAGTACGTGTTCACTGACTTCGCCGGGGAGGAACAATCCACGTCGATTGCTGCCTTGTTCCGGTTTACCCCGGATCGCATACAGCTGTACCGGCCGTATTTCACCGATCAAAGCGACCTCGTTCGCTTCGGTTACGCGTTGCGCGGTGAACGAGAGCCTTGCTGAAGCCAAGCAATGAGACGGTATTCTACATTAGGTACGCCCCGAACGGGAAACGGCCTTTTTTATTTAGGTTCATCAGTAGAATGAGAGTATACTGCGTACACGTAAGTCATAGAGTACACCAGTATGAAAACATTTGTGAGCATGGTCGTTGTCGTTTTGGTTTTTACGCTGTTTGCCATAGAAAATACGGCAACCGTACCGATGAAGCTGATGACATTTGTAGTAGAAGTACCACTGGCTCTCGCTCTTATTATGCCGGTTGGTATGGCTCTACTCATTTTCGCCCTTTTCCACTTCGGAACAATGCGCAAAGCGGAGCTGGTCATCCACGATCTCGAAGACAATGTGGAGAGCGCCCAGAAGCAGGCCGTGGAAGCGACCAAGCGGACCCATGCACTGGAGATAGAAAACCGCAAGCTGAAGATTCGTTTGGGTGAAGATACAGATGGTGATGATCTGTCGCTATGATGGGACTGCTTTTGAAAATTTGGAAGAAAATCGGTTTTTCGAAGAATATACAACTGAGAATCGTCCGTCTTTTTCAGAGTCAGTTTTTGATCGGAGTCACTGGTGTTATTTTCAATGCGGACAGTAAAGTACTCTTGTTCAAGCACACATATCGCAAGACTGCCTGGAGTCTGCCGGGTGGCTATATGAATGGAAAAGAGCACCCACGTGAAGCATTGGAGCGAGAAATCTTTGAAGAATCAGGCCTCACGGTCAGTATCGACTGGCGTATGAAAATACGCACTGATCGAGAGACGGCACGACTCGATATTTCTTATATTGGAACATTCATCGGCGGCACATTTGTGCCATCAGCGGAAGTCGTAGAAGCGCGCTTTTGCTCCCTCGATGACTTGCCGCCGATTCGGAGAGAACAACTCTTTTTGATTGAACGAGCTCTCGAGCAACGCCAAGCCTTTTTTTCAGGGGTTGAAAGCGATAATCTCGTGACCAAAAGAGACGAGACTATTCGTGATGCAGAAGCAACGCTCCAAGAGAAGAAACAAATTGCACATTTATAACATATTGATTGTAGCCCTCCCCTGGCGAAGAATGGTGATGCCGTC
>CAZPXK010000045.1:0-6087 GCA_964590035.1 uncultured Bdellovibrionales bacterium | reverse complement strand
TAGGTCTTGGCGTCAGACTTCTTGCGACCGCTACCCATGGTCTTTCTTACGTTTCCTCGAACCGTACGGGTATTGGTCTTGGTGCGCTGACCGCGAACCGGCAGCCCCTTCGCGTGACGTGAGCCACGATAACAACCGATTTCTTTGAGACGCTTGATGTTTGACTTGATAATGTGACGGAGCTCTCCTTCGACACGGTGCTTCTTTTCGATCATATCTCGCAACTGGTTTGCTTCTTCAGCGGAAAGATCCTTGGTGCGAGTATCAGGACTAATGGAGAGTTCTTTCAAAATCTTTTTACTGGTCGAAAGACCAATACCAAAGACATAGGTCAAAGCCACTTCAATTCGTTTGTTGTCTGGAATATTGATTCCTGAGATACGTACCATATCGTGTAGTTGTTATTAGCCTTGGCGCTGCTTATGTTTCGGATTTGTGCAGATAACAAAAAGCACTCTCTTTCGTTTCACGATTTTACACTGAGCGCAGATTTTTTTGACAGAAGCTCTTACTTTCATAGTGCAGACTATTTATTGCGATGAACAATTCTTCCTTTTGATAAATCGTATGGACTCATTTCGAGCGTCACTTTGTCTCCCGGAAGGAGACGGATATAGTGAACGCGCATACGACCGGAAATATGAGCCAGGACTTCATGACCGTTGTCGAGACGGACGCGAAACGTAGTACTCGGTAATGTTTCCAAAACCTCTCCTTCGACGCGAATCAATTCTTTGTTGTTGGCCATATATTGTATGAAGACTTCATTGACACGAGAGAAACGAGCTCGTGGAGCTCTTAAGAACACAAAAACAGAGAAGTTTTTGTCCGGTAAGCAATTCTATCCTCGTTCCTGCGAAGCTTTCTTGCAAACCCTCTCTTTTTCCTGTATCTATGCAGTTTTTCAAAACGTGGTTGTATTGTAGGGTATGCTTGAAAATTTGTCAATCCCGCACCTTTTTGGCTTCAAAAAAACTGGTTTTCAACCTATGTATACACAGCAACTTTCCATTTAAAACATGCTTCCGGGTAAATATATTTCATCCTACTCAAGCCAAAAAGGTGCGGGATTACCGGCCAAATCGCCTCCCCCGCGAGGCATAGTCTTCTAGGGCTTGTTGGAGGGCTACCACATCAAAATCCGGGTAAAACTTCTCCGAGAAATACAGCTGCGTATTGGCGATATCCCACATCATAAACCCAGCCGAAAGATGGGGTTCTCCACCGGTTCGAATGAGCAAATCAACTGGTGGCATCTCATGGGTCATCAGATTTTCCTTGATCATCTGATCGGTCACCTTTTCCCCTGGCTTGAGCGTCGCTGCTACTTTTTCAAAAGCCAACCGCATCTCATCATCGCCACTGTAGGCAAGAAAAAAATTGAGAAAGCACTTGTTATACTCCTTCGTTGCATCAAGGCATTCATACAGCACCTTTTTCAATGACTCCGGAAACTGCTCCTCCCAATGCCCAATAAAGCGAATCCTTGCCTGATCACGATGGATATCCTCACTCGTCAATAATTTTTTGAAATATGTTTCGTAGATACGAAGGAGCGCTTTGCTTTCAAGTACAGGACGTTTGGTCAAATTCTCGAGTGATGATCCCCAAAAAGAAATCTCTTGCACACCAAGACGATGAGCCTCACGTACAAGTTTCTCTGTATTTTTGGCACCTGCCTCATGACCCTCCCATGGCTCCAGCCCGCGTTCAGACGCCCAGCGCCTATTGCCATCAGGGATGATCACCACGTGACGCGGGAGGTGTTCCAATTGTAGTACCGTCTCTGCCATAGTTTTACAGTTCACGCTGAGTCATATACTCTGCTACCCCCTCAAAAAAATCATAGGCTTCAGGAGTAACGGTTCCTCGGAGAGCCCGAAGCGCCTGCTGCCCCTCTTCTATATACTTCTGTGCCAAATCTTTCACCTGCTCAAGCGATCCAGTTGTCTCAATAATGCGGCAACATTCTTGACGCTCCGCTTCAGTGAGAGCACTCCCTCTGCTCAATATTTCCCGCAGACGACGCCCTTCTTCTTTGGTACCATTTTTCAGAGCGCGAGCCACGAGGAGCGTCAGTTTTCCTTCGGCTACATCCGATCCAATAGGCTTCCCTATGCGCTCCTCCGTACCAAACATACCTAGGATATCATCCTGAATCTGAAAAGCAATACCGAGCGGAATAGCGTAGGCAGACAAACGTGCCAAATGATCATCGGTTGTACCAGCGAGCACCGCCCCCAAATGAAGTGGTCCCTCGACAGTATATTTGGCTGTCTTGTTACGGTACATGCGCAATATTTCTTCTTCTGTCGCCTGACGTTTGTACTCCATATAAATATCACGCGCCTGACCAACTACCGTAAAAGAAACGACATTTTGCAAACGAGCTAGTGCTTCAAAAACTCGTTCCTTTGGGAAATCCGCTCGAAAAATAATGTTGTTACCGTAGGAATAGAGCATGTCCCCCATAACGAGTGCAATCGAGTTGCCGAAATGCTCCACGTCTTTCTCGGCAAAAAACCGGCGCCCAAATTCAGTGTAGCGTTTATGCAGTGTCTCGACTCCATGGCGCATATCATCGCGATCAATAATATCGTCGTGAATCAACAGAAACGAATGAATGAGCTCGATACTCATCGAGGTATGGAGCATCTTGTCCCTTTCGGTGCCCCCGGCGCCCAGATACCCATAGTACATAAAAGCACTCCGGAGACGCTTACCGCCCGACAGAACTATCGTTTTGACATGACCCACCGCTTCGGCCACCAGGTCGTCCTCTTTCTCAAGTTCCTCTATGAGCGAATCAAAATACGCCTCAATGAGCGGGTCGAGGCGGGCTTTAAAATTCTTGAGTTCAGCTTGAATTTCCATACGCAATATGTTCGAGAGTGTACCAAAAAACAAGGTCTCAGGCAACCCTCGCGTACTAAAACTGGAAGTAATCAACGTAGCGCTTGTAGAGCTCGGCCGTGGCGATGAGATCCCGAGCATTGTAACGAGCGATATCAGCACTCTTGCCATGGGCGTAGAGCATTCTCACATCGTCACCATCTACCCCCTGCGCTTTGGGACTCTCGATACCAAAGGCTCGACACCACAGATGGAGACTGCCACGCTTGCGCATCGCCCCATAGAACGTCAGCTGATCAATCAGATCGATATGGCGAGCGTTCGATGGATGATAATTGAGATAGCGATTGGCCAAGAGATTCTTGGTTGGTCGAATACTGTGAATTGCCGAACGTACCATGAGAAACGGTACATCAAATGCTCGGCCGTTGAATGTCACAAACGTATCGTACTTTTCTATCACCTCCCAAAACTTCTGAAGCATTTCCTTTTCAGTCATGACCTCAAACTTGCAGTCGCCCTCCTCAAAACTCGTTTCTTTCCCCTTGGGTGACGTCTGGAAATACACAGCACCTTTGCTCCGCTCCACATCCCGGATACCGATAGCGACGATCTGTCCCGTGAGCGGCGAAAAGCCCATGCCGTTTTTCAAATCAGCGAGAGCAGTCGTATAGTTCTCACCACTTTCCGATTCTTTCTTGATCCAGCGCGTCAAAACATCCTGGCTGGTTTCATCCAAGGTGTCAAAATCTTCACCAACCGTTTCAATATCAAAGACGAGCGTGGGCATATGAATAGCTTCTTAAGTGTAGAAAGTCCCCCATGAGCGTATACTCGCTCTTCCAAAAACAGGATTAAGCCTTGGAAATGAATGCATACTAACACCGGGATCAAATTATCTGTTCATATTTACAAGCTCTCCTTCTATTTAACTCGTTCTAAGTTTTTGAGCATGTCTGGCAATTCTTGCAGATAAAGGTCTCTACGATCTACTTCCGTGAGAGAAACCTCTACCGTTTTGTCATTGTCGTCCCAATATAAACGATAATTAACTTTTCCAGGAGCGATCTCTTTTTCACCTGGCCATGCTTTCTCTTGAAGCACCACGACGCCAGGACGTCCTGCGTAACTAAATATATATTTTGATTTTATATCACTTACCTCAGGTAATCCAATTGCTCGTTCCGAAAAGATAAGACTAGAACCAGACTCTGTATCATTCCCCTTCTTATATACAATAGTCAAGAAATCCTTATAGTAAACTCGTGAAATCTCATGATAATCTGGTAATGGGAAAGATGCAATCGGTAGAAGATAGTTACTTGGAGGCACATTGCGTTGTCCATGCTCTTCTTGAAATGATCTGCTATCAGCGGCTTTTTTATTTTGAAGATCGATCATTATACCCACGCTGATCACTACGGCCAAAATACAAAGTACAGTAGAGAATATATATTTTTTATGAACATACAAAAACAAAGCAATTACTACGACTATAGATGGTACTATTCGAAGCTCCCAAAAAATAATTGAGGAATAGACTGCTATCGTGTTCAACGAAAAGAAGCGAGCTACGGAAAAATCATCAAAACTAAATAGAAAAGCTATCAAAAAAAACCCTAGAAGTTTTACGAGTAAAACAATTGCGATTGTTCCTGATATGACCAACGCTAGACTGTTACCAACTCTGTACTTCTCCATAATAATTCAATTTTTTTCTTATTTTATTATTACAAATCTCTTATTCATTAATAATACAATTAGTATACACCAAAAACCTGCCCGTATAGCAGACTCCTCTACAATCCCAGAGAGTCACGCCTCGTCGTCTACTGACGACTTCGTTGCCCTGGGCAGTGCTGAATATTTACCCGCCTCTGGTGGACTCGTTCAATACAACAGTAGCCCCAAGGGGGTCGGACAACCTGCACTCCGCCTGAGGCGGATGTGCTCCATAGGGCTTCGGCCCTCTAGTCCTCGGATGACCTCGGTCACCCCAAACTGGGAAACAAGTGTTTCCCCGACCCCCTTCCTGTCCGCCTCCCCTTGGGTGCCATAAACCAAAAAGTCCCGAGAATGAATCTCGAGACTTTTTAGTTAATCAGTAGCCCCAAGGGGAGTCGGACCCCTCTTTTCAGGATGAGAACCTGATGTCCTAGCCGATAGACGATGGGGCCAGGTAAATTTCAAAATCCAAATGACACTTGCCTACCGGCAGGCAGGAATGTCAAATGATTTCTGGCAGGGGCGGTAGGAATCGAACCCACGCTAGAACTTTTGGAGAGTCCTGTACTACCACTATACGACGCCCCCGTATCTTGTTTTACTTTATAATCTCCTGTCCTCGCTTCAATATTGCCCTATAAACATTCACAAGCTCTCTCTGCACATCTGCACTATTATACCTCACACTGATACATCCTTGATACCCCTCTCGTATATTCTTTTTTCCATTTTTCTTTTGAAAGGTTTTGGAAAATTGCTTTTCGCAAATACCCGTAACACCAGTCCAGAATTTCAACTGCTGTTTCTCATTGTGATACTCATGCAAATGCATTTGCACTCTGAATTTTTTTTCATCAATAGTGAAGGATTTTCGAAAAAGAACCAGAAACAAACGGATCAAGTCCGGATCAGAGTTTATAAAAGCCGCTCTTGTATCATTTTTTGCCCCCTCACACCCATACAGAAGCGCACAGATCCCCTTTGCTTGCTCTTGAGAAAAAGGAACTTCTTCGGCGTATCGGGTTGCTAACATATGCATGTCCCTCATTTTATGTCGTAATTTTTCTTTCTGCGCATCACTCCCCTTTCTTCTGCCGTTTGTCTTCTTATTCTCTAAAATCTTGAGTGCTGACGAAGAAAGTTTCACATCTCGCAACCAAAGACTTGCCGTACTCTTTGAAATTTTTAAGGTTTCGCTAATTTCTCTTAAGGAATTTCCTTGCCCCCTCAAAATAATTGCTTCTTCTTTCATTTTATCCTCTACCATAGAACAATGAATAATGGCTACATAACCATATTCATTATACCATAATCACACAAAACCGAGAACTATTTGCTCTCGGTATGGGTGGTGTTTTTCTTGCAGAAGCGGCAGTACTTCGAGAGGGAAAGCTTTTCTTTCACCTTTTTCTTGTTACGCTTCGTATAATGCGTAATACGGCTGCAAGCACTACACTTGAGCTTAGCCATGTTGTCCTTGATTGTTCCCATACCCGTTCCCTTAAAATC
>CAZPXK010000044.1:0-6220 GCA_964590035.1 uncultured Bdellovibrionales bacterium | reverse complement strand
ACCGACTTCGCTAGGTTTCTCGGCCGATCGACATCGTAGCCCAAAGCCACACTCATATGGTAAGCAAAGAGCTGGAGCGGGATGACCGAGAGTATCGGCGTGAGCATCTCGAGGGTCTTGGGGATATATATCACAGCATCCGCTTTTTTCTCGAGCGCCGTATTGCCCTCGGTGGTGATGGCGAGCACCGCCCCTCCACGCGCCCTGATTTCTTCTAGGCCACTGACGCTTTTTTCATAGACGCTATCGACTGGCGCGATGAGAATGGTCAGTGATTCTTTATCAACCAGAGCAATCGGTCCGTGCTTCATCTCTCCGGTCGGGTACCCCTGAGCCGACACATAGGCGATTTCTTTCACCTTGAGCGCGCCCTCAAAAGCAATGGGAAAATTGTACTTGCGCCCCAGGTACAAATAGTTTTTTCGGTTGGCGTATTTCTTGGCCAATTTTTTTATCACGTCCGACTGCTCAAAGATCCGCTCCATCAGTCGTGGCAGCCTGAGCATCTCCCGAGCAATCCGCTGACCGGTGACGAGCGACATCCCGCGCTTGCGTCCCAGATACAGGGTGAGTAAAACCAACACCGCCAACTGCGAGGTAAACGCTTTGGTCGACGCCACCGATACTTCCGGTCCGGCATGGTTATAGACTCCGGCGTCAGTCTCACGCGCGATAGTCGAACCTACCACGTTCACGACACCCAGTGTCAGAGCTCCCTTACTCTTGGCTTCTCGGATAGCCGCCAGTGTATCGGCCGTCTCTCCCGACTGCGACAGTGCCAGCACAGCCGTATGTTTGTCTATGAGGGGTTTGCGATAGCGAAACTCGGACGCATACTCCACTTCCACCGGAATCCCAGCGTATTCCTCGAACATATATTCCCCTACCAAGCCGGCGTGGTACGAGGTGCCACAGGACACGATCACCAGACGCTCTATGCCCTCCAAACGCTTCACCACTTCGCGGAGTCCTCCGAGCTGTGCTGTTCCCTCATCCGGGACCAAACGTCCGCGCAGTGCATCCGCAAAGCTCTCCGGCTGATCAAAAATTTCTTTGATCATAAAGTGCGGATAGCCACCACGTTTGGCTTCTTTTTCTGACCACTCCACATCAGACACTTCTTTCTTTTGCACGGCCTTGCCAGACTTGACCACATAGCCATCACGCGTGATGACCGCTCGTTCGCCATCTTCGAGATACACTACCTTCTTGGTGTGAGCGAGGATAGCCGAGATATCGGACGCCACAAAGTATTCGTCCTTACCCACCCCGATGAGGAGCGGACTGCCCATGCGTGCGACAAAAAGTTTATCCGGTTCATCCACTGACACCACCGCGATCCCATAGGTACCGCGCAGTTCTTTCACGGCAGCAGCCAGTGCCTGTTCGGTATCCACGCCACCCTTCGTATGCTCTTCTATCAGATGCACTATGACCTCCGTATCCGTTTCCGATACAAAATGATGTCCTTGTTTCACCAGTCGCTCTTTGAGCTCAACATAGTTTTCAATAATGCCATTGTGTACGAGCGCCATCTTTCCACCACAATCAGCATGCGGGTGGGCATTTTTTTCCGATGGTTTACCATGAGTGGCCCAGCGTGTGTGAGCGATACCCGTCGTCGCTGTAAAACTCGCGCTATCAGTCTTTTTTTCCAATTCAGACACTTTTCCCAATGCCCGCACCCGTTTCAATTTTCCCCGCTCAATGAGAGCGACACCGGCACTGTCATAACCCCGGTATTCCAACCGATGCAGTCCTTCAATGAGCAAATCCTTCGCCTCACGCTTGCCGATATAGCCAACAATTCCACACATATTGGTAGGGATTAGTCCGCCAGCTGGCGGATTAGGAATTAGCCATTAGTATAGTCCAAAATTCTCCACCCCTATTCTACCACTCTATACAGCGGTTTAACCGCTGTATAGAGGCTCTGGTTAGCCAAGAACTATGCTCACGATTTTGCCGGGGATGTAGATGACTTTTTTGACGGTCTTATCGCCGATATGGGATTGTACGTTTTCATCGGCCAGTGCCTGGGCTTTCACGTCATCCTCGCTCGTGCCACTCGCTATTGCAATAACGGCGCGCACTTTACCGTTCACCTGGACAGCCACGTTGACACTCTCAGCCACGATTTTCTTGGCATCATACTTCGGCCACGACGCGAGGAAAATAGATTTTTTCTCACCCATCTGCGACCAGAGTTCCTCGGTAATATGTGGAGCAAAAGGGCTCAGTAATAGCAAGAGTAGTCTATAGTCTTTAGGTGTTAGCTCAGAAAATTTCTCAAGCTCGTTCAAACAAATCATCAGACAGCTAATTGCTGTGTTAAATTTGAATTCCTCGATGTCCTCTCCTACCTTTTTTATTGTTCTGTGTAATAAAGACTCAAGTTCTTTGTTCTTCGTTGACCGTTGATTGTTATCTATTTTTTGCCCTAAGCGCCACACTTTGTCGAGGAAACGACGCGTTCCTACGACGCCGTCCGTATTCCAAGCAATTGACTGTGTGAACGGCCCCATGAACATTTCATAGAGACGAAAGGCATCAGCACCAAACTGATCAATGACATCGCTCGGATCTATCACATTCCCCCAACGTTTCGACATCTTGCGGCCATCAGAGGCAAGAATCAGACCCAAGAATTCCAGACGAGCGAACGGCTCCGGTGTACTGACGACTCCCTGATCATAGAGAAATTTATGCCAAAACCGCGCATAAATCAAATGGCGCGTGGCATGGTCACCACCGACATAGACATCAACCGGCATCATTTTCTGCTCTTTTTTCTTATCTACGAGCGCTTTATTATTTTTTGTATCGATGAAGCGCAGATAGTACCATGATGAACCAGCCCACTGAGGCATGGTATTGGTTTCACGTTTTGCGGGTTTCTTACACTTTGGGCACTTCACATTAACCCACGAGGCTATAGTAGCCAGTGGTGACTCGCCTGTACCAGCTGGTTCGTAGGCTTTGACCCTGGGTAGTTTCACGGGCAGATCTTTTTCGGGCACCGGCACCACACCACACTCCTCACAGTGAATAATCGGTATCGGCTCACCCCAGTAACGCTGGCGAGAAAATACCCAGTCCCGCATCTTATAGTTCACGACTTTCTTTCCGAGTTTTTCTTTCCGAAGCCAGGCGGTCATTTTCTCCCTTGCTTCCTCAGAGGTCAGTCCAGTAAACTCTTTCGAATCAACAAGAACACCATCATCTGTATAGGGTTCTTGGCTCATCTTTTCCTGTTCTCCCTTGATAACCTCAATAATTTCCAGTTGATACTTTTTAGCAAAAGCAAAGTCCCGCTCATCGTGCGCGGGGACACCCATAACGGCACCGGTGCCGTAGGTAGCAAGCACATAGTCAGCCGCATAGACCGGTAGGCGTTCACCCGTAAATGGATGGACTACTTCAACCCCCTGCAAGCATGCTCCCGTCTTGTCCTTGTTCAGTTCTGTGCGCTCCAGATCGGTTTTTTTCTTTGTGATTGTCAGGTATTTTTTGACTTCACCAAGATTCGAGATTCGAGATTCGAGATTCTTCACCAGTTCGTGTTCCGGTGCCACCACCACATACGTACAGCCATAAATCGTATCAATACGCGTCGTAAACACTCGTACTTCTTCTTCGGTATCCGCCACATAGAAAACAACCTCTGCGCCTTCAGAGCGACCAATCCAATTTTTTTGAGCTTCTTTGACACCCTCCGGCCAGTCGAGTTTTTTCAAATCACGAAGCATCTTGTCAGCATAAGCCGTAATTCGTAGTACCCACTGACGCATCGGGCGCTTTTCTACCAGGCTATCGCAGCGTTCACAGCGTCCCTGCTCCAGATCTTCATTGGCTAGTCCGGTCTGACACGACGGACACCAGTTGATCGGGTCAAAGGATTGATAGGCCAGTCCCTTGTGAAACATCTGGAGAAATATCCACTGCGTCCAACGATAGTACTCCGGGTCAGTGGTATTGATTTCACGTTCCCAATCATAGGTGAAACCAATCTTTCCCAATTGCTTCTTAAATGTTGCGATATTTTTTTTCACCGCTACCTCCGGATGCACTTTGTTCTTGATAGCGTACTGCTCGGCAGGTAACCCAAATGCATCCCAACCCATTGGATGCAGGACACCATAGCCCTGAAGCTGTTTGAACCGTGCATAGACATCGGAAGCGATGTAGCCCTTGGGATGTCCGACATGAAGCCCAGCCCCTGAAGGGTACGGGAACATATCCAAAACATATTGCTTTTTCGGGCGTTTGTACTGACGATAAGTATCGTTCTTATCCCAGTATTTCTGCCATTTTCCTTCAATTTTCTTCGGTTCGTAGCCTTTTTGAGCCATATAGGTAGAATGATATATCACTCTCCCACTGTACCGTGGATAAAGGGTTTTTTCAACCCCACTACAAAAACCACATGCACACAGTACCTAACGGTCGTGGTATAGTGTGTGCATTTCAAAAACACAAAGCAGGCTCTCAGCCTGCTTTGTACACCTTCTATATAATCTCTATTTTTCCGTCAAAACACTCACTACTGTATCTAGAACCTTTTCCGTATCAGTCAGCGACTTGATGAGGTAGTACTTGGCCACACCCAGTTGTTCCACCTGATGAAACACGGCATCATCCTCAACGTTACTGAGCACAATAACCGGAATACGAGCCAATTCCGAATCGTCCTTGAGCGCGCGCAGTACTCCGATCCCATCAAGCACCGGCATCTGCACATCGACAACGATACAATCCGGTCGCTCAGCACGTATGAGGATCAGTCCTTCTTGACCATTACTCGCCTCCAATACCGTAAATCCGTCATTTTGAAACTTGGCGCGGTAGATAGTCCGAACGTTCACGTCATCGTCAATGACACAAATCTTTTTGTTCCGCCAGCCAGGTGTTTCCATAACGCCCTTCGTGTTATTTTCGTCTCACGATTCTCCGCTTCTCCGACACACTGCCCGGCCAAAACTTGGTTACCAGTCGACGAGCCACAAAATAGAGCCCCCACAAGATAGCTCCATCAATGAGGAGGACCGGTATACCTACAATCACGAACTTGATCAACCCTTGGGTCAAATCACCGAAAAGGTCGATCAAAAGAACGAGGGATTCCTTGACGGCTTGCAGCGGGCGAAAGCTCTGATCAGCAGTCACCGTCACATCCTCTGTCAAAAACAAGGTGATAGATGCCTTGTCAGTTTGTGCATTGAGATAACGCAGTTGTCCTTCAAGTGACTCAATCTCAGCGCGCACTCCAGCCAAAGTGTTTGTTATTTCTATAACGTCACTTATTTTCTCTGCTCTTTCCAACAATGACTGGAGACTAGCTTCTGCCACTTTTTTATTGGCGATATGGGCCGAAATATCAATATACTGCGCCGTCACATCTGTCCCGGATACATTTTCCGACAACACGACGACTGCTGTTTCTTTCAACTTTGCCAAAGCCTCCTCGAATCGATCAACCGGGACTTTGACCGTGACCGTACCGCTCTTGGTACCAGCATCTGATCGTGTCAAATGAGAATCTGCAATATCCCCACCAAGCGAAGCAGCTATCCCTGCCACTTTCGATACGGTTTCATCGACATTTTTCACCCGAAGACTGAGACTCCCATCCCGCATGACTTTCTTATCGGCCATCATGTCAAAAGTCTCAAAACTATCCGCCCCATCCATCATGCGCTCTCCCATAGGATTCGCTACGGGACTGGCAGTGATAGTTGCCGAAAGAGCCGGCATACCCTTGCTCCGCATCATTGGATTGCTATATTTTTGCATTCGCGAACCATTCCCATGCTGTGACGACATAAACATCGCTGCAAAAAAAGCAATCACAAACAGAACACCGAGGCCAACCAAACCGATGCTCAAAGCTCGTAAAAATTTATTTGTAGGCACCTGCATATTTTTGTATTTATATATAAAACAAGAATTTTCATTCTTGCTTTATATTCTACACCCAATTGTTTCTCTTTCAAAACCGCTTACTGTTCCATTATTGTCCCAGAGTCGGTCTTTCGCTCGGATTCCCGATACTCAAACCGCGACGACTCTGGTGACGACGTGCCACTTTCACACGCGCCCATTCTTTTTCCAGCGCTGCCGCCGTACGCGCATACTCTTCATCGTCCATGTTGATTCTTTCTTTCTTGAGTGCCTCAGCGCGTCGACGAGCCTCTTCTGCTCGTTCCAAATCAATCTCATC
>CAZPXK010000043.1:0-6282 GCA_964590035.1 uncultured Bdellovibrionales bacterium | reverse complement strand
TGAACGAGCACAAGGGGTATGAGTATCCGCACAATGAACGGCTGGAGTTTTTGGGAGATGCCGTGCTCGAGTTGGTCGTGACTGAAAATCTTTTTGATAATTATGAGAATCCGGAAGGAGAGCTGACGAGTTTTCGCGCGGCCTTGGTCAATGGTGATATGCTCGCTAAAATCGGGAGTGACCTCGGTATTCAGGATTTTCTTTTGATGAGTCGTGGTGAGTCCAAGGACACCGGGCGGGCCAGGGGATATCTGGTCGCCAATGCTGTGGAAGCAATCATCGGAGCGCTGTACCTGGACCAGGGATACGATGCCGCCAAAGATTTTATCGTGGCGCAGGTCATGAGTCATCTCCCGGAAGTATTCGAACAGGGGTTGCATACCGATGCCAAGAGCCGTTTTCAGGAGTTGTCACAGGAAAAAATGGGTATTACTCCGGGCTACCGAGTGCTCAAAGAATGGGGACCGGATCATGATCGCAATTTTATCGCTGGAGTTTACTTGGGTGAGGAAAAAGTGGCCGAAGGAGAGGGTTCTTCCAAGCAAGAAGCCCAACGTGAAGCCGCCAAACAGGCTCTCATCGCCAAGGATTGGCAGTGATGAACAGCTTCTTACCTGCCCGAATCGCCGCGTTTCACTTGTGAACCGTGGCAGGCGGGGCTTATAGCTTCAATAGCTTCCTTAAAAAACATGCCAAGGCATGTTTTTTCTTTTGGCTTGAAATGCGATATACTCAAGAAGTGAATACGGTATGCGGTAGAATGTATCAGGTATGAGAGACCTGACATTTTCTTTGCATACATACATGATACTTTATACTTGATACGCGATACTTTCCCATGTATTTGAAGAAACTCGAAATTAATGGGTTCAAGTCGTTTGCTAACAAAACGACGCTTGATTTCCTACCCGCCCACAACTCTGCGAGTAGTCAGGCGGGCGCGCCCGAGAGCGAAAGTGTGCCTGCCCGCCATACTTTGCGTAGCAATGTAGGCGCGGGTATCACGGCGATTGTCGGTCCGAATGGTTCCGGCAAGTCAAACGTGGCTGATGCTATTCGCTGGGCCATCGGCGAACAATCCTCCAAGAATCTGCGTGGGAAAAAATCAGAGGATGTTATTTTTGCCGGGACGGATAAAAAGGGAAGGCTCGGGACGGCGTCGGTGACGCTCTATTTTGATAATTCCGACAAACGTATCCCGATTGAATTCGCCGAGGTGTCTATCGCGCGCAAGGTCTATCGGAGCGGAGAAAGTGAATACCTGATCAATGGTTCGCGAGTGCGTCTCCTCGATATCGTTGATTTGTTGGCCAAGGCCGGTATCGGCAAGGATAGTTACTGTGTGATTACACAGGGTATGTCGGATGCGGTTTTGAACGCTACGCCTCTGGAACGTCGTGCTATTTTCGAAGACGCGGCCGGGGTAAAACAGTATCAGATTGAAAAAGAACGAGCCCTGCGGAAATTGGAGAGTACTCGGGAAAACCTGGTACGCGTGGACGCATTGACTACAGAAATTGAACCACACCTGAAGAATCTACGTCGTCAGGCTGAAAAGGCTTCGCAGGGTAAAGATATAGCGCTCCGGCTCCATGAAAAACAAATCCTCTTGTATAGCTACTTGTGGGATAATTTTCAGGGTGAGCGTGGCAAACTGGTAGCTGAACGTGATGTTTTGCAGAAATCGGTTTTTGATATTGAGATCGAAACCAACACACTGGCCAAAGAAGTGACCGAGGCTTCCGATACTATGGAAGACCAGAGTAAAGAAGAGACCATTGCTCGCGAATTGTCGACACTACGCGACGAGGGCAATACGCTTTTGCGTGACCGCAGTATTATCGAGGGCAAGATTGAGATTGAAAAGGAAAAACAGAAAGTAGAAGAAGTGATCCGCGTGATACCGGTGGATTTGAACTATGTGCGTAAAGCGCTCGATGAGATACGAACGCATCAGGCTGAGCTCATCAAGCGTCTCGAGAGTGTCGAGAAATTAGAGGACTTGCAGGACATTCGAGAGTTTGCCCAGGTGATCAAGCAGAAGATGTATGACCTTGATACCAAGGCCGGTGAGGGGAGCGTGAAGGAAAAGAAAATTATCGCCCTGCCGGATGACGAAAAACGAGCCAGTGATGAGCGTTTGGCACAGTTCGGAAAGGACAAGGAAATTCTCAATGGGAAGTTGGAAAAACTGCAAAAACTCCTCCAGGTCAAAGAAGCAGAACTGCAGTCTGTACGGGAAAGTAGTCGGACCAGTCGGGAAACGTTTTTTACCAAAGAAAAGCTATGGCGTGAAAAGGAACGTCAGTTGACCATTCTCAAGGATCAGCTAAACGAGGTCAAAGTGCGTTTGGCGCGTGTCGAAGTGCGCGAGGAGGACCTAGTGACGTTGGTTCGCGAGGAGCTCGGTATGAAAGTAGATGACCTAAAGTATGATGGCACGGCCGTCGAGCGTGAGAGGCTTGAGCGGGAAATCGCTCGGCTCAAGGTGGAAGTCGAGCATATCGGTACTATCGACCCTCTCGTGGTGGAGGAGTATCAGGAAACCGAGCAGCGCTTTCAGTTTTTGACCAGAGAATCGGCTGATTTGAAGCAGGCCAGTGAATCACTGCGTGTCGTCGTCAAGGAGATGGATCAGAAGATTGATGGCGTTTTCGAAGAGGCTTTCAAGGAAATTAAGAAAAAGTTTGAATCGTACTTCAAAATTATTTTTGGAGGAGGAAAGGCCGAATTGGATATCGTCAAAATCAAGCGTCGGATCCGCCAGTTGACGGACGGAGAGGAGGAGTTTGAAGAGGACAAAGAAGAAGAATCAGAAGAAGACGAGTTTGGGATTGAAATTTTTGCTTGCCCACCTGGAAAGAAGATCACTAATTTGTCTATGCTCTCCGGCGGCGAGCGCTCACTGACGTCGCTCGCACTCCTCTTTGCTATTATCTCACACAACCCGCCACCGTTTGCTGTCCTCGATGAAGTGGAAGCCGCGCTCGATGAGGCCAACTCACGGAGGTTTAGCAAGATGCTCCAGGAACTCTCTGATTATACGCAGTTCATCGCTATCACCCATAACCGCGAGACCATGGCGCAGGCAGCGCTCCTTTATGGGGTCACTATGGGCGCCGACGGTGTTTCGCAGCTCCTCTCTATCCGCTTGGATCAGGTAGGGGAGAATGGGAAAGCGCTAGAAAAGTAAATCTGTGAGACCTTTCTGATTACGGAAGAAAGATGCAAAGTAGCAGTATAAGAGAGGGTTGGATAAATAGAAATATCTTCGAGAGGGGATGTTTTTTATATTTTGACAAGAATCTTCGGGGGGGGGGTAGAATAAAGACATATAATTTTTTTAGAGGTTTTGCTATGCCAAATTTTGATATACCAGCGGTATCTAGTAGCGGAAAGAAAGAAGAAACACCAGAGGAGATGGCTGATCGATTGGCTGGGGATTTGGAATTAGCTCCTCTCGCAGATGAAAAGCCAGCGGCTCAAAAAGAGACAATAGAAGAAATGACATTAGAAACGCCAGCGCAGATAGCGGCACGTTTAGGGCAAGAAGAAGCTGATCGGGCAAAGGCAGATATTTTGACTGCTCAGATTAAAAATGGAGACATTTCAGCAAATTATTCTCCTATCAAGCTCGAAACAAGTAAGTATGGATTTATTCAATCGGAGGGGGCGAAAGATTTTTTGGATTCTCCATATGAAAGGACATCATTTATTGATGCACCGCCAATTACAGAAGAAACCAATAACTTCATAAGGCAAGTAGAGCTGAATATACAAAACCTTTTATTGAATGGTTTAAATAATATTTATGTAAAACCGGAAGATATCGACAAAGAGCTTCTAAGAGAAACAAGTATTAATGGTCGAAAACCAGAATCAATTAACTCATACTCTGTAGATTTTCCAGATACCGATCAGAAACACATGCTTAATTCATTTTTCGGACGAATGAAGAATGCGATCCAAAGCCTTTCCGCTTTCGAGGGACATCCGCAAAGCTATTCGAACAGTAGTTTTATTCATACGTCTATACAGGATATGGCTTCTTTAGATAATCCATTTCTCTTAAAAGTTTTTAAGAGGGGTCTAGATATGATTTTCCGTACTGATGAAGCCCTCGCAAAAAAAGCTATGTATGGTCCGGATGAAAGTAGAAAGCTTGATGAAAAAATAACCGAAATGGAACAGTCGATGGATTTGAAAACAAGATTAAATAATCTTGCGTCGAGTCAAGCAGCGGTGTCATTGGAAGAAATGGAAGATGAACCAGGCGTGGAATCCGTTCGAGTGAGATTGAGCGGAAAAGGAACTGGCTATCTTAATGTTTTTCAGATCGGTTCCAGTGGCGCGTCCTATTTGGTGAATTCTGAATCTCCTCGGGTATCCGGTAGCTGGTCGATGACGTGGCCTGGTCCAGAACTTACACCTGACGCCTTACGGGACGGCTTTGATAGATTAACTTTCGCTCCTGGTGATAAAGGAAAGAATAAGATTATTACTGTCGTTACTAAGGAACCGATACAGAGTCGTTTCGGGCAGAGTATGGTTACATTATCGAATGATGGCGGTATTAATATCCTTGATCAGTTGGAGGCAGCGGGAGTTGTCGAAGCACAGCAGGCGGCTATATAAATATCATCAGATAAAAAAAGAGACGAAAGTCTCTTTTTTCTCTTTGTGAAACAAATCGTTGTTGAATTTATTATGAAAGTATGGTAAACTAAATCCATAAGAGATAGTTTCTTACTTCTATGGATTACAAACAGAACGAAGAAAAATATATCAAGGATTTTGACCGGTGGAACGAAAAGAAAAAACAAACAGACTCCGAAATCGAAGAGAGAAGTTTATTTATGTATGAGCGGGAGGTGTGGTGGTGCGCGCTCGGAGTGAATATCGGCTCAGAGATTGACGGGAAAAATGAGAACTTTGAGCGGCCAGTACTCATTGTAAGGGTCATCAGTAGAAATGGGTTTTTTGGTGTACCACTCACATCGAAGAAAAAAGGACATCGTTATGAAGTGGCAGTACGTCATGATAAGGGCATTTCTTTCACAAACATTTCCCAGCTTCGATTTTTGAGTAAGAGGAGAATGCTACGGAAAATAGGGACGGTTTTAGAAAATGATTTTGGAAAAGTTTTGCGAGGATGTCAGGGATTGTTCGGGTAAAAAATCGAACCCACCCTTGCGGGTGAGTCCTCGGAGGCCGAAGCCATCAGTAGTTACAGTATACTCTCTTTTGGTGATTTGTCAAGTGTTGTCGAGTGCGGGGGTTGACGCTCCTGGGGAAATGGGCTACAATGGGTTTTGTATTCGTCTAATGCTATTTATCCGCTATGTTGGCTATCCGTCTCAATCGTACAGGCAAGAGAAACCGCGCTCATTTCCGTGTAGTGGTGCAGGAGCACACCAAAGCCCCTGGTAAGCGCCACGTGGAAATCGTAGGGAGCTATGATCCGCACAAGAAAACGACTATTTTGAAGAAAGATCGTATTTTGTACTGGGTGAGTCAGGGTGCACAGGTATCGGATGCGGTTCACAATATGCTCGTTCGCGAGGGGATTGTGGAAGGCAAAAAAGTAGCAAAAAAGATGCCTCGTCCAGTCGTGAAAGAAGTTCCCGTCGAAGCCGAGGCTACGCCTGCTGAAGTGGCACCGGTTGAAGAAGTGGCTACACCGGCTGAAGCAGTTACTGCCCCCGCAGCTCCAGTTGCGCCTGTTGTGGAAGCGACGCCTGTCGAAGAACCCAAGGCCTAGATTGATTGATCCCGCACCTTTTCTATGAGGAAGCGGTGACAATTTCTTGTACGAGCCGATAGGCGGCTACGCCTTGAAACATGTGCTTACTGAAGTTTTCCACGGAAAAGGTGCGGGATTGACAGAATCGACCCAGAAGAGTAGTATAGACATACAATCAAATACCCGCCTGAACGCTAAGCGTAGCATTTCGGGCAGGTCCGTAGACATGAGGCATTTCCTTCCCGCGCCTGGCGTGACCGAAGGAGAATAAGCTCCTCACGAGGAACACTCTCGATGACATTTGAAAAGATAGCATCAAGAGCCTGTTTAGAAGAATTCTCACTGTCTGCGGTTTCCCCGCAGACTTTTGCTTGTCCCGTTACAAAAAATTGAAAACGGAGCAAAGGACAAGATAATAAAATGAAAAAGAAGTTTTTAGAATAGAAATTGGTGATATTTTTTGTAATGGGATTGAGATAAAACATTATGCAACAGACGAAACTAGAGAAAGAGGCTCTCATTGCAGAGGTAGCCGAAAA
>CAZPXK010000042.1:0-6512 GCA_964590035.1 uncultured Bdellovibrionales bacterium | reverse complement strand
AGTAACTACTAGAACTCTATGGGGTTTGAACAAACTGTTTCGGAGTATTTTGACGCAAAAAAGGATCTTGCTGGAAGTTCACCTCAAGAGCAGGAATTTATCCGTGCTATGGCTTTGCAGAAGGCGTGGTCTGACAGAATGTGTGAGATTCCAAACACTCTAAATAAAGATGAACGTGAAGATCTTGCGGTTGACATAGTATTTGAACTTGGTGATTGGTTTCGCAAGCAAGTTATGGAATTTCCTTCTGGGGATAGGCAAGTGAGCCGCAAACAGTATTACCTTGATTTATTTGATCGTGACCCTGAAAAAGCAGTACAAGAACTCTACGAACTTTATCGGAAGGGATTGCACTAATATCAAAATTTACTCTCCTTATAATTTTTTTGTTCAATAGCTATTAATCAAAATGCGTCTATGAAAAAAACGACTGTACGGCCGCTTGGAGAAAATATTTTGGTGCGATTAGAAAAACCAGAACACAAAACTGATGCCGGTATCTATTTGCCCGACACTGCCAAGGAAAATCGCTCCCAGTTTGGTCTAGTGGCAGCTATAGGGGAAAGCGACAAGATTAAGGTAAAGACTGGAGAGAAAGTAATATTTCGACTGTATGGTGGTGAAGAGGTAACAATAGGGGGTGAAAAATACCTCTTGACCAGCTACAAAGACATTTTGGCGGTAGTAGCGTAAGAAGATTGACCGACGGAAAAGAATTTTTTATCGACGGTTCCATTGCCTGAGACGAGACTTTCGGTTCAAAAAAAGAGCTTTGTCCCGCTGTTGATTGGGGGCGACTTTTTTTGGTAACCGAGAGCCTCGGTGAGTCTGGAACGCGGCGAGAAAAAGTTACTTTTCTGGCGGTTTTTTATTTGAGTATTGCTTTTATGGCTCTAGGATAAATCCTGATCCAGGAGTAAGGTGGCTATTGCCACGGAGAGTTTTGGCAGTAAAGATATTGAGATCACTCAACCGTACTCCGGCACGAAACGATATCAATTCTGATTCGCCGTACACCAAAATATTTCTCGCGGAGGGTATTTCTCGTGAGCGCTTTTCTATTTGATCAAGGGGGATATTGACAGCGCCTCTCAGGTGGCGTTTCTCAAAGTTTTCTGATGATTGGACGTCGAGGATAAAAATATTGGGAACGCTCAGGAGTTCCTTCTGGGCGTCTGCCGGGGAGATGTAAGTGACCTTTGACTGGTCAAGAAAAGAATCCGGATCACCAAATGAAAGCGCTTGATTCCCTCCTTCTCTCCATGCCTCGATACCGCCCTCGAGGATAAATGCCGGGTAGGAGACTTGCTTGAGGATATTGGCCACTGCCTCTCTTCGTGACACATCCGTAGCAGAAAGGACGATGATGACAAGTGAGCCAGAATCCGCCGTATAGGAAGAGAGATTTGCGGGGGAAATGAGAATAGAATGCGGAATATGCTCGACATCAAAACTCGCTTGGTCTCGCACATCAAGAAAGACAACTCGTTCTCCGTTGAGTAGTTTTTGACGAATGATAGAAGTCGAAAGCGTTGGAGTTTTCTCTGGTGCTGGCGCTTCCTCCATCTGATCATTGTTGACCAGTGTTTCTTCTCCAGGGCCATTGAAAAAAGTTTTGAAAACAAAAAATCCGCCAATGAGGAGAATTGAGAATCCGCCTATCGAGACGGCTCTGATATTTTTCTTGGTATCCGTCTGTGTGTATGTCATGACGCGGCACTGTTATTGGAGAAGCGTTCCGACAAATTTCGTATCACCATTGATAAAGTCCTGGATAGAAACGGGTGTTTTCCCTTCGAGTTGTACGGCTTCAAGAAAAAGGATGCCATTGCCTGTTTGAACACCGATCTTTTCTCCGATTTCAAAAACCATGCCGATTGGATGAGCGACTTGAGCATTTTGTTTTTGCAGTGAAACGGTCAGTAATTTCAATCGGAGCAGGCTATCATCACGCTTGTAGTAGGTAAAAATTCCCGGCCAAGGAGACAGGGCACGATAGCGGTTGTAGATACTCTCTGCATCATCTGACCAAAGAATATGGCCATCAGAACGCTCGATCAATTGACAGAGAGTAGCATCAGCTTCGTTTTGGGGTGTCGGAGTAATGCGACGTTCTATCCAGAGAGGAAGTGTCTCGATGAGGAGTGTCGTGCCAGCTGTGAGGAGCTTGTCGGTAAGTACGGGGGTAGTGTCAGTAGGATCAATAGCGACGGTGGTTTGGGCGATAATATCCCCAGTGTCCATGCCGGTGTCCATGAGCATGAGTGTCACACCTGTCTCGGTATCACCGGAAAGGAGCGCATTTTGAATAGGAGAGGCCCCTCGATACTTTGGCAGGAGCGAAGTATGAAAGTTGATACAGCCGAATCCGGGAATGCGGAGGATTTCTTGAGGCAATATTTTTCCATAGGCCGCGACAATAATGAGATCCGGTTTCCAGTTTTGTATGGACAGGACTGCAGAAGCATCAATTTTTTCCGGTTGGAGTAGTGGCAGCCCGAAACGCTCCGCTACTTCCTTGACCGGACTCGCGCTTATTTCTTTCTTTCTCCCAATTGGTTTATCTGCCTTGGTAACTACTCCCACGATATTGTAGCCCTGTTCCAAGAGCGTAGAGAGAAGCGACGCAGACAGATCAGGTGTGCCCATAAAGACCACACGTACCTTGGGGGTTTGCAAAGCGGGCGTCTGTGTTTCTTGCGCCTCTTGGGGTGCCTCTTGTGGGGTATCGCGATGAGAATCCGATTGTGAGGAAGAAATCGTTAGGGACTCTACCAGGGGTTTTTTCCCAGAAAAGAAAGAGCGGATGCGTTTAATCGGCGTGGTCATAGGGAGTGTCTTTTAGTGTATGTTTTTGTTGCTTGAGATAACGGTTCAATATCAGTATACCATCTAAATGGTCAACTTCATGCTGGATGACCGTTGCCAGAAATCCTTTGGCGCGAAGCTTCTTGGGAAGACCTTTTTCGTTTAGGTATTTGACGGTAACGGTCTCTGATCGGAGGATGGGAAAAAATTCTCCCGGAAGACTGAGACACCCTTCTTCAGAAACAATTTTTTCCTGTGAAAGCGACGTGATTTCCGGATTGATCAGGTAGTACTCGCGACCATCCACCTCGGCTACAGCGAGACGAAGCGAAAGACCGATTTGTGGCGCTGCCAAACCCACGCCGCGTTCTTTGTGCATGGTCTTGATCATCTTTGGGAGGAGTGACTGAATTTCCGAAGTAAGCGGATCAGTAACGAGCTTGGTTTTGGTGAGGAGAATAGTATTTTCTTCCCCGGTAACAAGTGGCAACATAGAGCGTTATCTGAGAGTAAGTGGGTCAATATCAACGATGCAGTCTTTGGAATGTTTCTTCAAAAGGGAAATAGCAGGATCTGCCAAAGGCGCACCAGCAGGAAAACGAAGGAGGAGAAGGGATTCGTAGGTTGTTTTTTTCTTCAGGTATGATGGAGCGCGAGCAGTGGTGAGTCGGTATTCTTTGGGGAGAATTTTTTCCATTTCCCGAGCCAGGCGGGTACTCAATGTCGTAGCTTCCTTTTCGCTTTTGCCGTGACAGCTAATAGAGAGAAAGCGATACAACGGCGGATACGACAAGTCACTTCGTTCTGAAAGGAGATACTCGAGCACCTCTTTACTCTTTTTCCCGGCTATTTTTTGAAAAAAGGCTCCTTCGGGACGAAAGGTTTGGACAAATACACGACCTTTTGGCTGCCGGGCGACTTGTCTCACGGCTCGTGAAAGGTCTCGAAAAAGCCTTTCATCAGCCTGAAAATCGGGAAAAAGGAGCACACTATCCGCATCAATCATAGCAATGAGCGACAACTTCGGCAAGGGTGGATCCTTCAAAATCATCTGGGTGCCGATAAGGATATCGATCTCGTTTTTTTGACCAGCCGAAAAGGTAGTTTGGAATATTTTTGGCGTTTTGAGGGTGGTGCTATCCAGACGGACGATACGCGCTTTCGGGAGGAGCTTCTGTACTTCTTTTTCGATACGTTCGGTACCAAATCCTATATGCCGAAAGGTGAGGTGTCCACAGCTGGGACAATTGGGAAAGAGGGCGGTTGTGTAGCTACAAGAAACACAACGAAAGTGCCCTTCTTTGGTGCTCGTGAGTGGGTGGTCGCACTGTTTGCAGCGAAATACTTCTTTGCATTTTTCACACACCGAAAAAGCATTCATACCCTGACGGTTAATATAGAGGAGCGCTTGCTCGCCACGATCGACAGCATCGCGCAGGGCGAGAGCCAGCTCTTCGGAAAGAGGAGAGAAATTTCGGCGGTAGCGTTCCAGTTTGAGATTTATGACAGAGAGTTGGGGGATGAGTGGGTCATGATTGGCCAATGGCTCAAGTGGCAGCAGCTTCTTCTCGTGTATTTCATGAAGCGTGCTCACGCTCGGTGTGCTGGAAGTGAGAAGGAGGCGAGCGTTTGTCAGTTCGGATAGAAATTGCGCCACCTTTTTTCCGTGATAGCGCGGACTCATATCCCACTGCTTGTAACTCTCATCTTGTTCTTCGGTTATGATGATCGCACCTAGAGCATGAAAAGGCGCAAAGAGTCCTTGGCGCGTGGCAATAATGACTGATGCTTCACCGGAGCGAATGCGTTCCCAGAGGGTAGAAAAGGCGCCGTCTGAGAGCTTGCTGTGGAGGACAGCGATGCCCGAGGCAAAGTACGACTGAAAGAAATGTGTCAGTCCAAATGTCAGGATAATTTCTGGCACAATAATGAGCGTTTGTTTTTTTTCGGTAGCCATGGACTTGGCAATGAGCGCCAGTATACGCTTTGGTTCTGGAAAGGCTGAGGTGTCGAGGAAAGATGGTACAGAGAGTTTGTTTTCCAAAAAAAGCTTCACTAGTTTTTGTTCATGTTTGGTGGCTCGGAGTAGTTTTGGTTTTGAGATGGCGGCTTCTGGTCGCGCGCGTTCTTGGACTTTCTTTGGGAGAAAATGCTTGAGTGTGCGGCCAAGCGGCGTGAAATACTCTCTACTTACCCGAATGGCAAGTTCTCGTTGTGCCGGCGTGAGAGAGGATGGTTCGATAACATGAGAAACAGACTTCATCCACAGTGGTTTTTTCCCAGGAAGAACCTGACAGTCAAAAACGACGCCCTCGACCGTCTGAGAGCCAAAAGAAATAGAAACCAGTGACCCGAGAGGGATGGATGTCGTACTGGCATAGCTAAAAAAAGGTGATCGCGTCAGGGGAAGGATCAGGAGTGGGGCGACTTCGAGGCGGTACAGTGATGCAGTGTTCTTCATAATGGTATTGTATCAGAAAGTTGATTTTTTGGCTCTTTTAAGCTACTCTAGCTTACATGAACAAGACACGAAGACTTTTTGTTGGTATTCCTCTTTCGCTGGGGCTGAGGAAGCGCCTGGTCCAAGAAATGGAGGCTTTCCCCAAGGGAGCATCTCTTTTGACACGTCCGGAGAATCTTCATGTCACGGTGTTTTTCCTTGGCTTTGTCCACGAGGAACAGGTAGCGGACGTCTGCGCCAGAGTAGGGGCTGTCTGCGAAAATCTCGAGGCTTTTGAACTGGAATTTACCGGCATCAAGCTTCTCGACAGCGATGAAAATCCGAAGAAGATTGAGCTCGAAGGAGCATCAAGTGAGGGTCTCAAAATACTGCGCGAAGAAATTGAAAAGGAATTTTCTTCTTTTGTAACTGAAAAAAAGGTGTATCGACCGCACGTCACGCTTTCAAAAATCAAAAAGCAAAAATGGTTGGCGCTTCCGGAAAAACCAGCACTCAAGGAAAAGCTTCATCTCATGGAATCAATCGATACCGTCTGTGTGTTTGAAAGCCTCTCCCTTGATGGTAAACGTCGCTACGAACCCATCGATACCTTTTCTCTTCTCTAAGTATCAACTTAGCAACCCGGCCGCTAAGTGCCTGTTTTTATGAACATACTAGGTATTCCTATTAGTACTGCTCAGCGCAAGGAATTTTTGACTGAGGTTGAAAAATTTCTTGTTGAGCCAAAGTTTCATCGTATTGCGACGGTCAATCCGGAGTTTCTGGTTTTGGCTGATACAGATCAAGTATTCAAAAATTCACTCCTTGCCGCCGACCTCTGTGTTGCTGATGGGTTTGGTATCGTGCTCGCCGGTTTGCTTCGAGGTCAAAAAATGACGCGTCTTACCGGCGTAGACTTGCTTCATGAAATTCTCACCATCGCCGAGCGTGATGGTCTCGGTGTGTACCTCGCCATAAAAAAAGACGGACTCTCTTCTTATGAGGAAATACGCGTGGCTCTGCTCAGAAAATATCCAAAACTTATTGTGAGCGGTGAGAATCTTTATAATGAGCAATTGTCATATTCAACATTCAACATTCAACATTCAAACATCATCCTCTGCAACTTTGGTGCTCCCGAACAAGAACTCTTTCTTGAAAGTATTCGCAAGAATCGCGGTGATGTTCGGTTAGCTATGGGAATAGGGGGGAGCTTTGATTTCCTCACTGGCAAACAAAAGCGCGCTCCGCAATGTCTTCGCAT
>CAZPXK010000041.1:0-6678 GCA_964590035.1 uncultured Bdellovibrionales bacterium | reverse complement strand
TCTTGCTTTTTTCAGGATTTACTGTATAGTAAATTACTTGCTAGAAATCTTTATTTTTTGGCTAGCGAAGCTATAAGCTCTACACCATGTTGGTTCTCAAAAACATCCGGAAAATTTATGGCATTCACCGCGTCCTGGAAAAGGTCTCTTTTTCGTTGGGCGAGGGGCAGAAAGTAGCGCTGGTTGGACAAAATGGTGTCGGCAAGTCGACACTGCTCAAGATTGCTGCCGGACTGGAAACATTTGAAAAAGGGGAACGCACCGTGCCCAATCGCTGCCTCGTTGGTTATCTGCCACAGGAAGTGGGAGCACTGCCGGATGAAACACTCATCGAGTATTTGCGGCGCATGGCGGGCTTGGCGGAACTGGAAAAAGAAATGAAGCGTTTGGAAAAAAATCTGGATGAAGAGGCAATCCTCGCACAGTTCGAATTGGTGCAGCACGACTATGAGCGACTCGGTAGTTATGACTTTGAGCGTCGCGCCAAGAGTGTTCTCGAGGGATTATTTCTCTCGCATGTCGGGCTCTCGCGACCGCTTGCAGAACTGTCCGGAGGCGAAAAACGGAAAGCAGCCTTGGCTGGCGTACTGCTCCGTGGTGTTGATATCCTGCTTCTTGATGAACCGACCAACAACCTCGATCTGCCAGCTCTCTTGTGGCTCGAGAATTATTTGCGTCGTTCCAAAGCGACGTGTCTCATCGCGTCTCATGACCGGCGCTTTCTCGATCATGTGGTGAAGAAAGTAGTGGAGATTGATTGGTTCAAGCGTGAAGCCGTCATGTACACCGGTGGTTGGAGTGAATTTGCCGAGATGAAGGCGCATGCCTTTCGTCGTCACAAGGAGCAGTATCGCATGCAAGAGGCCGAGCGTGAGCGCTTGTTTGAGTCTATTGATGAAAAGAAAGAATGGGTGGTGCGAGTGAAAGCTCGGGTAGCACCGGATCATGACAAGTTGACTTCGAATTTCAAAAAAGAGCGAGCGGTGCGCAAGTTTGATGGCGCAGCGACGGCACTACAGGGTCGCGAGAAGCGCCTCGATGGGGTTGAGCGACCGCTGGAGCGACCACCACTTGATATCGTTTTGACGACGGAAAAAAATGAGGACAGTAGTATCTTTTTGAAAAAATTGGTGTTTGGATATACCGAAAAAAAGGGTGGAGCCAAGCCATTTCAGGGTGGACTTATTGACCTTGAGATTCCGCTCGGGGCGCGTGTTGCTATCTTGGGCAACAACGGAGTGGGCAAATCGACGCTGCTCCAGACAATTACCGGAACACTGCCGCCACTCGGGGGCGAGCTTGTCTGTGGGAAGCAGATTGTCTTTGGATATCTGATGCAGGAACACGAAAATATTTCTCAGGCACTGACACCACGTGAGTTGTTCAAAAAACGTCTGACGAACTTTGATGCCTACGAGGTGGCGCTGCAACTCACTGAGTTTCAGTTTTCACCGGATGTGCTCGATGACAAGATCAAATACCTGAGTCCTGGTGAACGCGTGCGACTCATCCTGGCGCTCCTCTCGATGCTTCATGCCAATGTACTGGTCCTCGATGAACCGACCAATCATCTCGACCTCGAAGCTATCGAGGCACTAGAAGAATCGCTCGCTCTCTACCCTGGTACTATTCTTTTGGTGACCCACGATCGGTTATTTTTGGAGCGCCTGCAATTGACTCAGAGCTATCTCCTTGAAGATGGTCAACTATCCGTAGTGGCAGACTATGCGACCTATGAAAAAGAAGCACTCTCGAAAGTGACTCGCGTCTTGAAGCGTTTGGAAGAAAAACACGGAAAATAGAAAAAGCAGGAAATATCTCAAAAAAGGCTTGCAGTTGCCTGGATTTTGACTTTCGGGTATACTCGAGAACATGAAACAACAGGCAAAAATCCGATATCAATTCATAGCGGTACTCCTTCTTGGTTTGGTGTGTGGAGTTATCTCATATCCGCAGGCGGTGAAATTTATCCCACCGGTTTTTGACGTGTTCGATGCCATGCAAGTGAACAAGGGACTGGATTTGCAGGGTGGTATCCACCTCGAGTACAAGGCTGATGTGTCACAAATTGAAAGTGAAAAAGTGAGTGATGCGCTCGTGGCGGCGGAAGCAGTCATCGAACGACGCGTCAATGCCTTTGGTGTGGGAGAGCCGCTCGTACAGTTGTCTCGTTCAGGTACGGAACATCGTATCATCGTAGAGCTCCCGGGCATCAAGGATATTGATCAGGCGAAAAAGATGATCAAAGAAACGCCGTTTCTTGAGTTTCGCGAATCTTCGGATGGCAACATTACTCCGGAAGAGCAGGGACAACTCGATCAGCTCAATGATTCCAACCGCGGCAAGGCAGAAAGTATTTTGGCGCGTGCCAAGGAGGGAGAAGAATTCTCCGTATTGGCAACGCAATTCAGTGAAGACCCAGGATCCAAAGACAATGGTGGAGAGTATGATTTTGCCAAGAAAGGGTACTATGTAGGTGCGTTTGATGCGGTGACTTTTGATCCGAATTTTTCCAAAGGGAGTGTGCATCCTACTCTGGTAGAAACAGAGTTTGGGTGGCATATCATGAAAAAAATTGATGAGCGCGGTGAGGGCGATGAGCGTGAAGTCAAAGTGGCGCATGTGCTGTTTCGTAAGTACGCCGCCCAGGATTTTCCCAAGCTTGCTTACAAGGCAACGGGGCTTTCTGGCAAGCACTTGAAAAACGCCTATGTGGACTATCAGACGCAGGGTGTCGGATCGCCACAGATCGCACTTCAATTTGACGACGAGGGGACGACTCTTTTTTCAGAAATAACCAAACGCAATATCGGCAAGCCGGTAGCTATCTTTCTCGATGACGAAATCATCAGTCAGCCAACCGTGCAAAATGAAATACCGAATGGGCAGGCTGTTATTACGGGAGACTTTACCATGCAGGAGGCCAATAATTTGGTGAAACGCCTGAATGAAGGTGCGCTCCCGGTGCCGATCACACTGGTCGGTCAGCAGAGTGTTGATGCTTCGCTCGGGGAAGTAGCACTGAGGCAGAGCTTGTTTGCGGGAATCGTCGGTTTGGCGGCGGTCGCGGTGTTTATGATTTTCTACTATCGTTTGTTGGGACTCGTAGCCGTGTTTGCGTTGCTTCTCTACACGGCTATGCTCCTGACGATTTTCAAGCTCTCCGTATTTACGCCGTTTGCTATCACAGTCACACTCTCCGGTATAGCGGGCTTCATTCTCTCAATTGGTATCGCGGTTGATGCCAACGTGCTTATCTTTGAACGTACACGAGAAGAGCTTTCCTATGGCAAAGGGGTCATTCGCTCTATCAAGGAAGGCTACCGGCGCGCTTGGCCAAGTATTCGGGATGGGCATGTTTCCACGCTTATTACCACGGTCATTTTGATCGGTCTGGGAACGGGATTTGTGAAGGGGTTTGCGGTCATCTTGGCGCTTGGTGTCCTCCTCTCGTTGTTCACTGCGGTGGTACTGGTGCGCATCACGACGACGTATTTGGCTGGAGACTGGATGGAACGTCACCCGAAACTGTTGGTATCACCCAAGAAGAGACTTGATTGATTTTTCGTTGATTGTTTATTGTTGATTGACTAGTATGCTCAAGATTATTCAAAAAAGAAAATACGCTTACGCTCTGTCGACTGTTTTGACGGTGGCCAGTGTCGTCTGTATCGTTCTTTTTGGATTGAGACTGGGTATCGATTTCAAAGGAGGGACGCTCATGGAAGTGCAGTTTGTGAAAGATCCTGTGCCACAGGTGCAGGACGTACAGACGAGTCTGTCTGATCTGTCGCTTCAGAGCTTGACCCTGCAGCCGACGGAGAATAATGGTATGCTGCTCCGCTATCTGGCGTCTGATGAAGCGGCCAATGATCTGGTACTTGAAAAGTTGATGGCTCTTGATCCGGAGGTGAAGCAATTGCGTACGGATTTTATTGGGGGATCAGTTTCTGAACAAATCAAGCGCAATGCTTTTACCGGGACAGCGCTTTCTCTCATCGGTATCGCACTGTATATTGCTTGGGCCTTTCGACGGGTGTCGGGCGTGGTGACGTCATGGGAGTATGGTCTGGGAGCTATTATTGCGCTCGCGCATGATATTATTATCGTGGTCGGATTGTTTGCAATCCTCGGAGAGTACTATGACGTTGAAGTAGGTATTCCTTTTGTAGCGGCCCTCCTCACGATTCTCGGGTATTCGGTCAACGATACCATCGTGGTGTATGATCGCGTTCGTGAGAATCTGATGCGCAGCAGCCACAAAGAAGATTTTGAAAATATCGTGAACCGTTCGCTCAATGAAACCATGGGCCGCTCGATTAATACATCGATGACGGTTATCATTACGCTCGTCGCTATTGTATTGTTTGGTGGAGAGAGTATCAAATATTTCGGTGTCGCGTTGCTTTCGGGTGTTGTTTTTGGAACGTACTCATCCATCTATATCGCCTCGGCTTTGCTCGTGTCTCGGTATAAGATGAAAATGAAGAATTGATGTTCGAATCTCGAGTCTCGAATATCGGTAATAAAGAGCCGAGACAAATCAGCACCTCTCAAAATTCAAGATTCTAAATTCAAAATTCAATCTTATGTGGAATCCATTTAGCAAAAAAGACGAAAAAGACGAAGAAAAAAAAGAGGAGGTGACTCCGAATATTCCGGGTATGCCGGATACCAAGGACATGAACATGCTTCAGCGTTTTGCTATGAAGCGTCTCATGAACATGAGTCCGGCGGATCGTGAAAAAACCCTGCGCAAGGCCATGACCCCCAAGAATATTGAAAAGCACAAAGGCGAAATCCTTGCGTCACTCGAGGCTATGCGCAAAGCCGGACAGACGTCCGACGACCAATACCGCCTGGCCAAGGCTCGTTTTGGGTTAAAGTGACCCTGATTTTATCGAAGAATCATCCCGAACTCGATTCTGGATCTAGATATTAAGAATCTTATGGAAAACAAAGAACAATTGATAGAAGAAATTCTTTCTCGAGGCGTTGCGGAAGTGATTGACTGTGATCATCTGAAGGCACGTTTGCTCGAGGGTAAACCGCTTCGTATCAAACTTGGTATCGATCCGACCAGCGCCAATATCCATATTGGTCGAGCGGTTGTATTGCTCAAGATGCGTGATTTGCAGCAGCTGGGACACAAGATTGTGCTTATCGTTGGTGATTTCACTGGTGTGATTGGTGATACTTCTGACAAAGAGAGTGAACGACCCATGCTCACAACTGATGCTATCGAACAGAACATGCAGACCTATACCGAGCAATTGGGAAAATTGATTGATTTGGAACAGGCGGAAGTGCACTACAATTCGACTTGGTTGGGAAAGCTTGGCTATGAAGAAATCGGACAGCAAGCAAATGCTTTTTCCTTGGCTGAATTTATTTCCCGAGAAAATATCAAGAAACGACTGAACGAAGGGAAACGGGTATCTTTGCGCGAGGTGCTCTACCCGCTCATGCAGGGCTTTGACAGTATCGCCGTCAATGCCGATGTCGAACTGGGTGGTATTGATCAGCGTTTTAATCTTTTGGCCGGACGACGATTGCAGGAGGCTCATGGTCAGAAGCCACAGGATATTCTCATGACCAATTTGGTGCTGGGGACAGATGGGCGCAAGATGAGCTCGAGCTGGGGGAATACTATTAATCTCATGGATGCGCCGAATGAGATGTTTGGCAAGGTGATGAGTGTACCGGACAATCTCATTACGGATTATTTCGTACACTGTACGAGAGTGTCCATAGCGGATATCGCCAAGATGGCAGAGGAAATGGTGACCGGTGGCAATCCGCGTGATGCCAAGGTGCGTCTGGCCAAGGAAATTGTGCAGTTGTACCATAGTGAAGCCGAAGCAGTACAGGCGGAGCAGTATTTTATCGAGACGTTTTCCAAGGGGCATGTGCCAGATGAAGTGCGAGCCGTGAGTGTGGTGTCGGGAACGAAATTGACCGATATGATAGCCGAAGCCGGATTGGCCGAAAGCAAGTCTGATGCTCGGCGCAAGGCAGAACAGGGAGGGGTTTCCATTGATGGAGAAAAACTGAGTGAAGATACGGTTCTGACCAAAGAATTGCACGATGGAAAAGTAGTGAAGGTCGGGAAGAAAGATTTTGTAAAAGTTGTATTTTAGGTAAAAAAGGAAAAATTGGGTAGAATGAAATCATGAAAGAACAGATTGAAAAAATTGGTCAGACAGGGGAGGAAAAATTGGGAGCAATCAAAACGATGGCTCTTCTTGAGGCTTGGGAAATCGAATACCTGGGTCGCAAGAGTGAATTGAACACGCTCCTCAAGGGTCTGCGTGATTTGTCGCCCGAGGAAAAGAAAATTGTCGGACCCCTTGGGAACAGCACCAAGCAGAAACTCATCGCATTGTTTGATGCCAAGAAAAAGGAACTTCTTGAAAACAGTATCGACTGGCAGGCTGAAGGGATTGATATCACGGCACCTGGTACCAATGTGGCTGCCGGACATTTGAATCCTCTCACTATTGTCGAGTATGAGATTGAAGATATTTTCTCGTCGATGGGTTTTGATATTGCTGATGGACCGGAAGTAGAAACAGAAAGCTACAATTTTGACGCGCTGAACTTTCCAAAGGATCACCCATCTCGTGATATGCAGGATACTTTCTGGGTAAAGGAGAACCCTTCGACTGGGCTCAGGGC
>CAZPXK010000040.1:2652-6731 GCA_964590035.1 uncultured Bdellovibrionales bacterium | reverse complement strand
ATCGATAAATCAAAAGGAAAATATCTGTCAGGAAAAAAAAGAGGAAACTTGCCGCCCACGAGTACCAGAGTGAACCAGAATAATAAACAATCAAACCAGAGAGTGGCGCAAAAATTAGAGCTGGGATGCGCTGCCAAGAAAGATCCTCGGCTAAATAGAGGAGTCCAACGAAAAATCCTGCTTGTAGCAGCACTGCCCATATCCCCAGAGCACCCAACCAGAGCTTCTGAAGAAATCCTCGAAAAAAGACTTCGTAGAGAAACACTGTGAAAGGAACGAGAAGAGCTTCGTACAACACAAAGCCAATAAAACTTGATTGTACTGCAACCGGAAACAGAAAGCGTTCTTCAAAAGAAGTGTAGTAACTAAGAGCAAAAATGACTCCTAGTCCCACCGCTACGGCTATCATGCTGACAAAAATACCCGCAAATGATTTTCCTGGTTGCCAACCGAGATTACTGAGGGGCTCCCTCAATACTATTTTACAATACAAAACCGGAACTACCAAGAAAATAGCAATACTAATAAGAAACATTTGAAAAATTGGGTTAACCGTATCGCTTTGGGTAAAATATCCCAGAAACAACACTGAAAAAAGCACGATAAGTCCGGTCACAATAAACCTTCTTGAAAGAAAAAATTCTTTGTTCATATCTTTACGCTACCAATCGTACCTTGTTATCGCGAGGAGCAGGATCACTCCCTGCTTCTTTTTGAGACTCGACGGCCTCCGCTTCATCTTGTTCAAGCTGCATGCGTCGTACCACCTCGGCCTGCATACGATACGCTTCCCGTTGATTGGATATGTTTCTCACTTGTTCTTCTTTTTGCAAACGCTGCTCTTCTTGCTTTGCCGCTTTCCGCGCCATCGTATAGAGAACTATAACTGTTAGTGTTTCAATCGGGAGAAAGTTGAGACCAAAGCCGATGGCCTCTACCAACGAAGCAAACAGGAGTACTAAACTCCGACCCATCACTCTGTTTGATTTCCCACCAGAACGGTCAAATACCGTCATGAGAATCCAGATTAGAAAGGCGAAACACATCGTCACGACTGTCCCAATCCCTGGAAGAGATCCGATCCCTGCAAAATCAAGTAAGTCTTTCAAAAGAGCGATGGCTGCTAATCCAAAATACAACACCTTGGATGGTTGAATTCCTGAAAACTGCACTCGGGAGGCTTGCGACCGCATTTGCCTCACTATTCCCCCATATCCTGATGCCATATGCGCTGAGAGGGTTACTTACTTACCAGCATCAAACTCCCGCTTAGCCTCTTCAATCTCGAGCAACTGACGCGGATCTGACGTGATAATCTGGTCTTCACTATAGGATGCGATAATTTTGATCGCGGCATGTTTGGTACCCGCAAAAAATATTCCTTCTCCGACGCTACTCTCCAAAAGCAAGAACTTTTCATGATCCGTCAGAAAAAACGTCTCCGCTACCAGATCAATAGAAGACGGCGACTGCCTGAGAAGTAACTGAAGTGACGAGTTGGTGATAATCGGTTTGCCATAGCGCGAAGACATAAAATCACTGATATCCTGCGTGATAGTCGTCAGTCCGGTGAAATACTTGCGGCACCGTTTGGCGATACCAAAGAGGAACCCGGCGGCATCTTCGTGTTGCATCATGACCCAGGCCTCATCCACGACAATCACTCGCTTCTTCACGTGTGTACGCATCTCATTCCAGATAAACTGCAGGATGATATACATAGCAATCGGCCGCAGCTCATCTTCTAGATCTCGAATATTGAAAGCCACCAACTGATTGTTCATTTCAACATTGGTCTGCTTGTCGAGAAAGCCACCAAAGATACCCTCAGTATAGCGTTCCAATCGAGCAGCCAGTGACTCGGCGCCCTCCATGTTTTCCAGTACCGCATACAAATCAGACATCGTCGGAAATGAACTACTGGTCAAAGCCGAAAAATTACTCTTTTCAGTGATATCCTGCACCGCATAGGTCTCACGAATAGCCCGGTCGAGGATAGAATCTTCTTCCGGCGTCACTGACCCAAGCATGAGGTGGAGCAGTCCCACTAGGTTGGCGATGTTGTTACGAAATATGCCTTCGCTATCTTCGTCTTCCACCTGCTTCGGCAGATCAAACGGGTTGAGATGTACATCGGAATTCAAGGAAATTTTGAGAAAGCTCCCGCCTACTGCCTCACACAAGTGCTTGTATTCATTTTCCGGATCAAGAATGATGACGCTTGCCCCAAACATCATGGAACGGAGCACTTCAAGTTTGACCGTATAGCTTTTACCAGCACCAGATTTGGCGAACACGACCATGTTGGCATTTTCCATCTTGAAACGGTCGAATAGAATCAGACTGTTGTTGTGGCGGTTGATACCATAGAGCACTCCCTGATTCGAAGAAACATCCGAGGAAACAAACGGGAAAGTCGTCGAGAGTGGTTCGGTATTGAGGTTGTTGGCTACATCAAGCACATCCATAGCGAGCGGTCGCGTAGCCGCAAAGCCCTGGTCCATACGGAGTACTGCCGGCTTGGTATATACCAACTGCGCCTCGAGAATTGACTCGATAGCCCGACACTTGTCATTGAGGTCCGATTCGTCATGGCCATACAGCGTCATGTACAGACCGGCTCGGAAAAATTTCTCCGTCCCCTGCTGTAGCTTGTCACGCAGCTCCTCGATATTTTGTAGTGCTGACTCGAGCATCGGATCGCGAATCTTGCCATCTTCAGCCTCCATGTGAATTTGTGACTGTACCTGCGTAGCTGATTTGCGCAGATTTTTCATGATCTCCGCGGTATCAATAGGATGGACAAAGAGTGCCGTATCCATACTGAAATCAATATTGATGATGGGCGAAAACCAGTTGGTCGAGAGATAGCGAGGATAGGCCACCACAAAGTATGTCCGCGAGAAAACCTCGCCGATTTGCATACTGTTGGAGCTGACCTTGATAGCCGGTGGTGCAATCAGATCGCGCAGTGTGGCGATACCCTCCCGGTACAGCGACTCTGTCTCGCGAGAACTAGAAGTTTTTGTGTCTTTTTTCCCAAAAAATGGCGTCAGAAAAGAAGTCTTCGATAGAGAAGCGGGCTCGAGTGTCTCGGATGCTATAGGCGTTTCCTGTACTGGCATCGGAGTTACTACCGCTGGTTGCTTTGGCGGTTCTATCTCAACAACCTCTCTCTCTTCTGGCACACTTTCTTCTGGTACAGAAAGAGGGATCACTTCCGGATTGACCGCTGTCAAAACAGCCTCTTCGGCTTTTTCTTCAACCAAAGGAGGATCAACAGGAATACTGCTCGTCGCCTGATCAGTCGGCGCGGCATTGGCCGGAGGATCAACCACGATTTGGTTCGCCCCCAGTATCGGCCCCTTGTTGTCTCGAAAAACGATTCTGTCCATGATAATTACGAAAGTTCAATATTTTCCGGATTCTTGATAATAGTCGTCGTGTAGAGTGACGGATTGTAGCTATTATACAGGAGTTCAATCATCTCTTCGGTGCTCAGCTGCGTGACTTTGACCCCGGTACTCGACAGCGCGGCTGCCACATGATCCACTCGCTGGAGTAGCTGGCTCTTGTAGGTATCGAACAATTCTCCCTTCATCCCTACGGCCTGCTTGGGCTGAAAAATACCGAACATTTTTTTGAAAAAACCGCTGGCCTGATCCTCGGCTGGAGAAAAAGGCACGACGATATAGAAGTATTTGGACATGATATTGGAAACTTCGCTCAGTTTCTTGATAAAGTTTCCATACTCACCGATCTGAAAACGAAGCAGTTCGTTCTCTTGCTGCTTTTCCTCATCTTTCAAGGACTCCAGGTACGGACCGATGTTGAAACGACGTGACTGGATTACGATTTGTACCGGAAAATCGAGCGAGTTCAAAAACGCCTGGTACTGAGAAATGATAGCATCCTGTTCCTGGCTTGATTTGAGATCGAAGTTGATCGAAGATACCAGTAGCACGGCACGGAGAGCCCCACTTTTAAGTACCATGACACCGTCACGCATTTCCTCAACATCGACATACTTCTGCGTACTCGATGCTCCGATATTCTTTTTTGCTTTCAATAATTCCATA
>CAZPXK010000040.1:0-2552 GCA_964590035.1 uncultured Bdellovibrionales bacterium | reverse complement strand
ATCATGCGAGCCAGTGCTGCCAACTTTTCCGGAGTCATGCGCTTGTCGACCGTACGTACATCGGCTGCCTGTACCGGAGTCGGTGCAGCCGCTTTCATCACCGTTCCCTGTGGCCGTTCCCAGACAGCAATCTTGGGCCGAAACAGAAACAAGAACGAGCTCCCTAAAAAAGACAGCATCGAAAAACCATTGGGCTTATAAAAAGCGAGGGCACAAAACAAGAGGACCACCGGGATACCGATAATGATAGCAAGCGCCGTATCGAAAAATGCAAACACCAAGAGCATCGTCGCGCCCATACCCATCATCCAGCCCAGCTGCTTCCAGGTCAGCGGACCAGCAATCTTGTCCTCGATATCAATAAATTGTGGGACGGAAAACATCATACGGTTCGCGATGTATTGGTTTCACCCAGACTGACAGGATGAATACGGAAAGGATTGGATTTTGGTGCTCCTTGAACGGCAGACGCTCTCTGTGGGGTAATGGGCACAGTCGGTGTCTGACGAGCCGGTGCCTGCACATCCTTTTCAGCCGGGAACACATGCTTCGAGGAAAATGACATCTCTCCCCCGGATGCCGTCTGAGAAGGAGGAGTGGGAGGCATAGCTGGTGCCGGAGAGGCAGCAGGCGCAACAGGCGCAGACATACTGCTTCGTCCAAAACTGAATGCCGGGTTGGCTGCCGGGCGCAGCTTGTCAGCGACAGTAGCCGCAGCAAATACCGACGAGGCATTGATCCTCGGTGCCGGAGGAGGTGTAGGAGCCGATGTCTCAAAAAAAGGAAACACTATCTCGCTCCGCTCAGTATCAATCTCCAGGGGGAAGTTTTCTTCGACCGACTTGAGTACCAAGTTGACCCGTTCGCGTTCTTCAGCCGACAAACGCTTGCCGTTTTCTGAGCGGAACAAAAAATCCCCTCGCTGCACGGTGTCATGATGCCCGATGCCCAGCTCGTCGCGATAGTACTTGATCCAGTAGAGAAGCGACGGTCGCACCGGCTCGCTCTGCGACTTGACCCGGATACGCTCGCTCGTGATGAGCTGGTTCCCTAACTGCTCATACTTAGAGAGAGCCTGCAAGAGTGGCATCCGCACGGTCGCAGCCTGCGACTGTGATTTTACTTCTTCCTGTTCCTCTACCTGCGCCTTCGGCTTCAACGTCATGATTTCCTTTTGGATGAATTCGACAATCGCACTAGCCTTATTACCATCATCGCCCTGTGATACAAGAATATTTTTCAAATTTGTCTCCACATCCGCCAAGGACATTTCTCCAAAAAAAATCTTGCGGATTTGAAGACTGATAATCCCAACAAGATCATCGGATAGATGATATTTATCTTGAAGCTCTGCAATTTTTTTTGGCATCTGTTCATCGGTCAGAGTATCCTGTTTTGATTTTAGCAAAGCTGTGAATCCTTTCCATATGGAAATATCATCCTCACGAGACGTGTTTTCCATCCCTGTTGAAGAAACGAGCATCGGATAGTATATTTTTTTTTCGAGAGGATTCATGTCGAAGCAATTCAAATAACACTGCTATCTATAGTCTATATAAGTGCAAAGACGGCGGGAGATTCTTGGGCGGCTATTTTCTTAATTTCTTGGTATCGTGTCAAAGGTTGAGTAGTAACATAGTTAACTGCTTCAACTTGATATGTCGGGTCTTGAAAGAGTGATTTCGCAGCCACAATATCCTTAATCGATTTCATACTTGCTAGTACTCCCTGTACTGCCACATTTACTGGAGCACCAGCTGCCACTTGTGCATCTACCAATATTTTCGCTTCACCCTCTTTTCGAACCTTGCTATCTAACGCACCAACCAGCGAGGGACTAACACCTCGAACAGCAGCTTCAACAACCGAATATTCTGCTCCAGTTCCCTGAAAAGCAGAGTCCTCCAGCTTATTAATAAGATCACCTATGGCCTTCTGATTAGTACCCAAAGCACTAACAACTGACGCTAGATTCTGCAATCCAGATTGAGCAGGTCTAGTTCCTGTAGCAGCCGTATCAGCGATAACTTTTTTATCTGCTTTTGCAATAATTTCAACTGCTTTTTCGGTATAAGCCGGGTTCGTAGTTCCTGTAGTTGGATCCTTCAAGGCATCCAGTGCCTTAGCCAAATCATCCATACTCTGGATACCGTTGTCCATGTTGGCGAGAGAAGTAGCAGCTGAAATACGCATAACCTCATCTATCGATGGATCAAGTCTCTTAATAGCATCCGCTCGACTGAGTTTATTTTCCTTATCCTTACCAATCTGCTCATGAATCTGTTTGTCTTTGAGCTTCTGTAGCTCAGTACGGGCTCCCGCGCGACCCGCTTGACCAAACACGTTGATACCAGTTTTCTTTGTCCAACCTTTAATAGCGGCTTCGGTACCACCATGAGAAGTCAGGAAGCGATTAGCAACAGGAAACTTTGTTTCAAGCCTACTTTTAATTCCAGATCCAAAGCCCCTTGTAATAGAATTATTGTACGTTTTCCTTCCTACCCACTTGGCAAATTTCTGCCCTTGGCCAGCGACAGCAGCTCCGCCGGCAA
>CAZPXK010000039.1:2882-7021 GCA_964590035.1 uncultured Bdellovibrionales bacterium | reverse complement strand
TCTCACCACAGTTCTCTTGAACAAAGTTATAATGAACGCAATGAAAAAGACAGAAACAACGCAAAATCTGCGTGTCAGAATCAAGATCAAGGCATATGATCACAAGGTGATTGATCAGTCAGCCAGAAAGATTGTCGAGACGGCCGAACGTACCGGTGCCCAGATTACGGGTCCAGTGCCACTGCCAACCGAGATCCACAAGGTGACCGTCAACCGTTCAACCTTTGTGCACAAGAACTCTCGTGATCAGTACGAGATGCGAGTACACAAGCGTCTGATCGACATCATCAATCCAACTGCCAAAACAATCGACAATTTGACCAATCTGGATTTGCCCGCTGGTGTTGATGTTGAAATAAAAATGTAATAGAATATTCGTTCAAGTCCCTCTTCATTTGAAAGTGTCAGGTGAGAAGTGCGGATACTAAGCGAACCAAATTTCAGAAAATCTGAAAACTGGCACGCTTCTACAGCCCAGTTTTTTGTTTGTAAATAAGGATACTTACCGCGATGAAATTCATTATCGGAAAAAAACTTGGAATGACGACCCTCTTTGATGAAGAGAAGGGTGCTTTGAACATGACGCTCATCGTCTGTGAGGGAAATACTGTTTCCGCTACTCGAACCCTCGAGAAGGATGGGTACCTGGCGGTACAGGTAGAGACGGGCAAAACGAATAGGAAAACTATTCGCAAGGAATTCCGTATTGATCGAGCTCTGACCAAGGGAAGTAAGGCCGAGGCAGCCAAGGCACTGGCCGGAGAATTGGAAAAGTTTCCTGTGGCTACTGAAATTGCTGTTTCTGTTTTTGCTGTCGGCGACAAGGTCAACGTGGCCGGTGTGACCAAGTCCAAAGGCTTTCAGGGCGTGGTGAAGCGACACGGATTTGCCGGTGGTCGTGGTAGTCACGGTGGCAAGCACGATTTGCGCAAGCCAGGTTCTATCGGAGCCACTTTTCCTGAACACGTGATCAAGGGCCGTCGTATGGCCGGTCGCATGGGCGGTGAAAATATGACTGCCTTGAATCTGTCCGTCGTTTATATCAATGAAGCAGAAGGATTGATCGGAGTCCGCGGAGCTGTCCCGGGAGTCAATGGAAGAATCGTCAAAGTGATGGGTGTGAACTAACGAAATTGTATGTCCAACGTTACTGTCAAAAATATTGCCGGCGCAGATGTCAAAGAACTTTCTTTGAAAGACTCGCTGTTTGCGTTGCCCGCTAACGATGTACTCCTCCATCAGGTATACGTCGCCTTGCAGGCTAATAAGCGTGTGGCGATTGCTCATACCAAGGATCGAGGAGAGCGTGCCGGTTCCGGTATCAAGCCATGGCGTCAAAAGGGAACAGGGCGAGCCCGTGCCGGAGCAACCCGTAGTCCACTGTGGCGCAAGGGTGGTATCACCTTTGGTCCGACCAAAGAACGCAATTTTTCAAAAAATACTACCGCCAAGATGCGTCAGAAGGCCGTTATGATTGCTTTGTCAGAAAAGATTCGCAGTGGTAAGTTCATTGTTTTGGATGCACTTTCATACACGGACAAAAAGACCAAGTTGTTTGCTGAAACGCTGAAAGCGCTCGGTGTCGCTGGAAAGAGTCTGACCCTCGGTTTGTCGAGAGAAGAACTTTCTTTTTCTGTGATGTCACGCAATATTCCCAAAGTAGGACACACGCTCGCAGAAAACCTCAATGTCGTAGAACTGCTCGATCGCGAATATATCGTTTTGACTGAAACAGGTGTCCAGGTGCTCGAGAAGCGTTTTGCCGCATGGGAAAAGAATAATACCTCCAAGAAATAAGAATCGTATGGCTCTGTTTGATAAAACAACCGAAGACAAGAAAACGCTCCGCAAGCTGACCCCAAAGGAGAGTGCTTTGGCAACGCGTCTGCTTTCCCGACCACGCATTACAGAAAAGTCCTATGCTTTGAATGCTGCTAACAAGTATGTGTTTGAAGTGACCAAGACATCGACCAAAAAGTCAGTGAAGCGTGCTGTTGAAGAAGTGTACGGTGTCAACGTGACGGCCGTGAATATTGTCAGACTTCCTGCCAAGAAACGTGTTTCTGGACAGAAGAGAACGGTTGGTTTTAAGGGGGCAGTCAAAAAGGCTATTGTGACGGTTGTTCAAGGCCAAACGATTGAATTGTTTAAGGCAGGCATGTAAGACACACGAATACTCCTATGGCAATCAAGATCTACAAAAAGAATAATGCTGGACGCCGAAATATGTCGGTTGTTAAGCCTGAAGGTATCACTGACAAAGCACCTGAAAAGTCATTGCTCGCTTCTCATAAAAAGCGGGGTGGTCGTTCCGGTGGAAAGATTTCTGTTCGTCACCAGGGTGGTGGTCACAAACGACGCTATCGTATCGTTGACTTTCGTCAGGACAAACTGGATATTCCTGGAAAAATTGCTCACCTTGAAAAGGACCCCAATCGTTCCGGACTCATCGCTCTCGTGCACTACGCCGATGGTGAGAAGCGCTATATTCTCGCAACCGATGGTATGAAGCAGGGTGGGACAGTGATCTCCGGTGAAAGTGTGCCGGTCGTCAATGGAAACCGCATGCTCCTCAAGAATATCCCAGCCGGTACGACTATTTGTAATATTGAAATGAAGATCGGTAAGGGTGGTCAGATCGTACGAAGTGCTGGTGCTCAGGCAGTACTCATGGCACTCGACGGTCCGATGGCTCAGATCAAGCTGGCTTCCGGTGAAATTCGTCTGGTGAGCAAGGAATGCTACGCGACACTCGGTCAGGTCAGCAACTTTGAACACAGCGCAGAGCGTATCGGAAAAGCCGGTCGCAGTCGTTGGCTCAATCGTCGGCCGCACGTTCGTGGAAGTGCCATGAACCCGGTAGATCATCCACATGGTGGTGGAGAAGGTCGCCAGCCGATCGGTATGCATCCGAAGACCCCATGGGGCAAGCCGGCTCTTGGGAAGAAGACTCGGAAGCGTAAGAATCAGAGCAGCAAGTACATCGTTCGCCGTCGCACCAAGAAATAATTGAAACAGTTATGTCACGAAGTCTCAAAAAAGGTCCATACGTTGACCCACGCGTGCTGAAAAAGCTCGAAGGGAAAAAGCTCGGTGACCGTACCGTCATCAAGACCTGGTCACGTCCTTGCGTTATCTCTCCAGAAATGGTAGGATTTACCTTTGGTGTGCACAACGGTAAGGATTTTATTCCGGTGTTTGCGACAGAAGAAATGGTAGGACATCGTTTGGGAGAGTTTTCCCCGACACGGACTTTTCGCCGTCATGGTGGAAAGATGCAGAAAGAAATTGAAATCGCCGCCAAACAACGTGAACTTGATGCTGCCAAGGCTGCCAAGGCTGCTACTGCCGCTCCGAGTGCCAAGAAGTAATTGAAACTATGAAAGTACACGCAACCCTGAACAATTTGAGAATCGCTCCACGGAAAGTGCGTTTGGTAACGCATGCTCTGATTGGTGTTGATACGCGCGAGGCTCTGCTTCAGCTGTCGAAAATGGTCAAGAAGTCTTCTCAACCAATTTCAACCCTGCTCGGCAGTGCCGTAGCCAATGCGACCAACAATTTCGGTTTGGATGAAAACAACCTCTACATCGAGTCTATTCGCGTGGGAGATGGATTGCGACTGGAACGCTGGTTGCCCCGAGCCTTTGGTCGGGCGACACCGCTCATCCGCCGCGGCTCGAACGTCATGATTATTCTGGAAGAAAGAATTGAAGGAAAAAATCGTACCGAAAAGAAACAACCAGTCGAAAAAGTGACCCAGAAGATTTCTGATACTGATGAGATCAAGGACGAGAAGAAAGGCATTCAGACGATCAAGCCGGAACTGAAGAAGGAAATGTTGAAGGGTGCCAAGCCGGCAGGTGGCAAAGCAGTGAAGAAAATGTTTCAGCGAAAATCCTCATAAAATGAAGCTTCACTAGCTTCCCTAGCTGCGTTAGCTTCCTTAGAGACAAAACTCTCAAAGAACACAAGCTAATGAAGCTAGAGAAGTTAGAAGCTATAAGCTAACAGAGAAATATGGGCAATAAAGTGCACCCAACCGGTATTCGTCTCGGTATTACCACCAACTGGCAATCACGCTGGTTCGGCAGTAAAAAGATTTATCGAGAGCAATTGCGTAAGGATGTGGAAATCCG
>CAZPXK010000039.1:0-2782 GCA_964590035.1 uncultured Bdellovibrionales bacterium | reverse complement strand
AAGGGGATGCTTGACCAGGTAGAAGGAAACAAGGAAGCACAGGGAGTGAAGATTGAAATTTCCGGACGTCTCGGTGGCGCAGAAATGTCTCGTCGCGAATGGCTCTCCCGGGGAAAAATTCCTCTTCATACACTGCGCGCTGATATTGACTTCGCTCGAACGGAAGCTCGTACGACTTACGGAGTGATCGGAGTGAAGACCTGGATTTACAAGGGAGAAAAATTTACCGCCGCCGAATAACGAGACACTTATGTTGTTAATGCCAAGAAAAGTAAAACATCGCAAGGTCCAGCGTGGAGGCTGGTCGGGAAAGCCGGCTACTTCCGGGACGGATGTGAGCTTCGGAAGCTACGGTCTCAAGGCCATGGCAGAAGGACTCATCTCGGCTCGCCAGATTGAGGCGGCTCGTCGGGCTATGACTCGTTCGATCCAGCGCGGTGGTAAAGTATGGATCCGCATTTTCCCTGACAAACCAATGACCAAAAAGGGCGAACAAACGCCGATGGGTAAAGGAAAAGGAAGTGTCGATCATTTTGTGGCCAAGGTGCAAGCGGGAAAAGTCCTCTTCGAACTCGATGGAATTCCCAAAGAAGCGGCTGAAAAAGCAATGGCACTGGCAGCCTACAAGCTGTCCATAAAAACAAAGTTTATCGTCAAGCAATAGGAATTTTTGAATAAGAGCGTTTATGAAAGCAAGAGAATGGCGGGAAAAATCTGAAGCAGAACGAGAAAAGGCTCTCCTCGAGCTCTCTGACAAAGTGCGCAAGTTGCGATTTGATTTGTCGACTCGTGAAGCGAAAAATCACAGCGATTGTCGGAAGATGAAAAAGGATATTGCTCGTTTGCTGACGATTCAAACAGCCGCTCAGGTGGAACCAACCCTCGTTTTGGAAGAAGTCAGTAAGCCTCAGTAAGCCTACATATATTTATGAAGACTATGACACAGACAACTACACAAACGAGCAAGGCTCCGACGATGAAGGGCATCGTGGTGAGTAATACCATGCAAAAGACGCTGGTGGTGAATGTCGATACCCTGAAGACCCATCCCAAGTATCTGAAGCAGTACCGTTCTTCGAAGAAGTATAAGGTACATGTAGAGGAGAGTAGTGCCTATGCTCTTGGAACAAAGGTTGTGTTTCAAGAATGTCGTCCCATGAGTCGAGGAAAGCGCCATATCATCGTTGCCTAGTCCATCCCTCATAAAAGAAAGTGTTTCTCATCTAAAGTTGTTACTATGATCCAAGCAGAATCAAGACTGAAAATTGCTGATAACACCGGTGCTAAAGTCATCGAATGTTTCAAGGTGCTTGGTGGAACCCGTCGCCGGTATGCGGCTTTGGGAGATATCATAGTCGCTTCTGTCAAAGTGGCGGAACCACGAGGGATGGTTAAAAAGGGTGACAAAGTGAAAGCAGTCATCGTTCGTCAGGCAAAAGAATACCGTCGCAAAGACAATTCCTATATCCGTTTTGATGAGAACGCCGCAGTTATCTTGGATACGAATTTGCAGGATCCGAAAGGAACGCGTATCTTTGGTCCGGTGGCTCGTGAGCTCCGTGAAAAGGGATTTTCAAAGATTGTTTCGTTGGCCCCAGAAGTTTTGTAATGTTATCAAGCGTGAACTCCTATGAAAATTAAGAAAGGCGACAAAGTACAGATCATGGCCGGCAAGGATCGCGGCAAACAAGGAGAAGTGCTCCATGTGTTGCCCGTGTCCGAAAAGGTCATCGTCAAAGGTGCCAACATCATGAAGCGCCATGTTCGTGCTCGTCGTGAAGGTGAAAAAGGAGAGCGCATTGAAAAAGAAGCTCCGCTCCATGTTTCGAACGTCATGTTGGTGTGTCCTCACACAAACAAGCCAACACGGGTCGGGTACAAGATTGAAGGCGGCGAAAAGATTCGTATGAGTAAGCGTGCCGGCAAGGCCATCTAAGTATAGAGAACTATGAAAACTCCAAACGTGAAGACAATCTATGCTGACAAGGCGGTGCCTGCTCTGAAAAAAGAGCTGGGGATTAGCAATCCTATGGCCGTGCCTCGTATTGCCAAAGTGGTGGTCAATGTCGGTATCGGCAAGATTCTGAAGGACCAGAAGCGAGTGGATGAAGTCATTGCTTCGCTCCAGGCCATCACGGGTCAAAAGGTACTTCTGACAAAGGCTCGTAAGGCTATCGCCGGTTTCAAAATTCGTGAGGATTTGGAAGTGGGTGCTCGGACGACCCTTCACGGAAAACACATGTGGAATTTTCTCGATCGATTGTTTATGATTGCTCTGCCCCGTGTTCGAGACTTTCAGGGCGTGACGCTGAATTCAGTGGATCACAGCGGTAACCTTAACCTCGGTATCAAAGATCACAGTATTTTTTCAGAAATTGTTCCGGAGAAAGTGCAGCATATTTTCAGTTTCCAGATAAACGTGGTGACAACAGCCAAGAATAAGGATGAAGGGCGGGCGCTGTTCCGTCATCTCGGAGTTCCATTTCAGAGTAGCGACACTAACGATAAATAAAGTATTATGGCCAAGACATCTACCCAAGCGAGAGCACTGAAGACGCCGAAATTCTCTACCCGTATTGTGAGACGGTGTTGGAAGTGTGGTCGGAAGCGAGGATATTTGCGCCGATACGATATCTGTCGTATCTGTTTCCGAGAACTTGCTTCAACCGGTGAGATTCCCGGAGTGAAGAAAGCCTCCTGGTAGTATAAAGAAGCTTAAGCTTAAAGAAGAATATGCTTGATCCAATCGCAGACATGTTAACGAGAATCAGGAATGCCCAGT
>CAZPXK010000038.1:4515-7065 GCA_964590035.1 uncultured Bdellovibrionales bacterium | reverse complement strand
ATGAAAGTATCAAAAAAAGCTTACTACGGCCTTCGGGCTGCACTTGCCTTGGCTCAGTCAAACGAGCCGCTTTCCATTCATGACCTGGCTCAAAACGAGCATCTGCCCCAAGATTACCTAGAAAAGATTCTACAAGGACTCCGTAAGGCCGGTATCGTAGAAGCGAAAAAAGGCACTACCGGCGGATATTTTTTAGCCCGGAAAGCCGAAGACACAAATGTCTGGGAAATTCTCAAGGTACTTGATGGCCCCATCAAAACCTTCATGCCACCGGTCAAAGGCGAACTCCCCTGTTTCATACCAAGCCACTGCCAAACCAGCGAAGTATGGCGCACCCTCGAAACAGAAATTGAAAAATCTCTTTCACATATCACGCTCGAGAGTCTCATTCCTAAAAATCATGCTTGATGTTAGAAATTAGATATTAGGAATTAGATATTTTATTTAAATCTATGCTCACACTTGAAAACCTTTCTGTTTCTATCGGAAAGAAAAAAATCCTCAATGACATCTCGTTCCAGTTCAAACCAGGAACGACCTATGCACTGATGGGACCGAACGGTTCCGGAAAATCCACCCTGGCCAGTGCCATCATGGGTCATCCGGATATTCAATTTTCTCGCGCTTCCAAAATTCTCCTCGGCACCAAGCCTGCCCGTCCGACTGGCGGGAATCTCAAAAATCTTTCTCCAGACAAACGTTCCCACTTAGGGATTTTCCTTTCTTTTCAAACACCACTTGAAATTCCAGGGGTAACCGTCTTCGATCTGCTACGTATCGCTCTGGAGAAAAAGATGGACCCAGTAACACTTCATCGCCAAGTACAGGCCTACGCCCAAGAACTCCACATTCCCGATGAGCTACTCAAACGATCACTGAACGTCGGTTTTTCTGGTGGTGAAAAAAAGAAACTCGAAGCACTCCAAGCCGTCATGCTCAAGCCACAGTTTGCTCTCTTTGATGAGATCGATACCGGTGTCGATGTCGATGCACTGAAAATTATTTCCAAATTTTTGAAAAAGCATCTCCCCAAAGAAACAACGCTCGTCTTTATCACGCACTCGACCCGCCTCCTCAAGTATATCAATCCTGACGAGGTTCTCGTTATCAAGGATGGTCGCCTCGTAAAATCAGGCAAAGCCAGTCTCGCCAAAATCATCGAGGAAAAAGGCTTTGAAGCACTCTAGACATCATGAAAAAAACTCCCAAAGACACTCTTGATCTCGATGACTACAAGTATGGGTTTTCCATGCCCAATGTGTCGGTCCACCGCACCAAGACCGGCATCAGTCCACGAGTCGTCCGAGAAATTTCAGCCGTAAAAAACGAATCTGCTTGGATGCGTGATTTTCGCTTGCGCGCCTACGAAATTTTCAAGAAAAAACCCATGCCTACCTGGGGCGCCAATCTCCTCCCGATCGATTTTGACGCTATCACCTACTACCTGAAAGCCACTGACAAACAGGCCAATTCTTGGGAAGACCTACCCCAGGAAATCAAAGACACGTACGACAAAATCGGTGTACCAGAAGCCGAGAAAAAATTTCTGGCCGGCGTCTCAGCACAGTATGAATCAGAAGTAGTCTACGAAAGTGTCAACCGCGAACTCGACCGGCTTGGCGTCATCTTTTGCGATATGGATACGGCCGTCAAAAAGTATCCAGAAATCGTGAAAGAATACTTCGGCACCCTTATTCCCTCACACGACAACAAATTTGCCGCTCTCAATTCAGCTGTCTGGTCCGGCGGCTCATTCGTCTATGTTCCCAAGGGTGTCCGAGTCGATCTGCCGCTCCAAGCCTATTTTCGTATCAATGCCGAAGCCTTTGGTCAGTTCGAGCGCACCCTCATCATCGCTGAAGAAGGGAGCTACGTGCACTATATCGAGGGCTGCACCGCTCCTATCTACACCACTTCTTCTTTACATTCGGCCGTCGTCGAAATTTTTGTCAAAAAAAATGCCCGCGTCCGCTACACCACCGTCCAAAACTGGAGCAAAAATATCTACAACCTGGTAACCAAACGAGCCCGAGCCGAAGAAAACGCCGTCATGGAATGGATTGATTGCAACATCGGTTCCGGTGTCACTATGAAATACCCCGCTGTCTATCTGGCCGGTCGTGGTGCAAGAGGTGAAGTCCTCTCGATTGCTTATGCAGGCAAGGATCAGCACCAAGATGCCGGCGCAAAAATGGTACACCTCGCAAGCGACACCACATCACGCGTCGTCTCCAAGTCCATCGGGAAAGACGGCGGCCGTACCTCCTATCGTGGCCTCGTTCATATCGCAAATGGTGCCAAAAACGCCAAGGCATCTGTGATCTGTGACGCCCTCCTCTTAGACGAGCACTCCCGCTCCGACACCTACCCCACCATGCGTGTGAACGAGGAGACCGCCGAACTGGTTCATGAAGCAACAGTTGAGCGCATCGGAGAGGAAAAACTTTTCTACCTCACGTCCCGCGGTATCAGCAAGGGTGACGCCGAAGGGTTACTCGTCAATGGTTTTATCGATCCAGTAGTCAAAGAAATTCCTCTCGAATACTCCAT
>CAZPXK010000038.1:2043-4415 GCA_964590035.1 uncultured Bdellovibrionales bacterium | reverse complement strand
GACCAGTCTGTCTTTTCCTATCGCGGGACACTCCACATAGCCAAACAGGCTGCACTTTCTGATGCCTCCCAAGAAAATCGCAACCTTCTTCTTTCACCACACGCCAAGGCCATTTCAATCCCAGCTCTCGAGATCTTGACCAATGATGTGCGCTGTCACCATGCAGCCACGACCAGCCCACTCTCCCCCGAACAGCTCTTTACTCTCATGACGCGTGGCCTCTCCCACAAGCAAGCCGAGCAACTTTTGGTCACTGGCTTTCTCTCTTCCTCACTCGATACCCTCGGCAATCTCGTCTCTAGAGCAGAAAAAGAAAAAGTGCTATCCTTGATGGGGAAAATCACTCTTTCATAAATCCTATGGACCATCAAGCTCTCCGTTCATCTTTTCCCATGTATACCAAACATCCTGATTTGGTCTACCTTGATTCGGCTGCCACAGCACTCAAGCCACAGGCTGTCATCACAACTGAAATGGGCTACTACACCGAAGCATCTACCAATATTGCCCGTGGCATCTACCCATTGGCCGAACAAGCAACCGCTCTTTTCGAAGAAACCAGGGCAGTAGTCGCCTCATTCATCGGAGCAAGCAAAGCAGAAGAAATCATCTTCACAGCCGGTACTACTGCCTCACTCAATCTGGCTGCCGACCTGCTCACTTCACAGGTTCATCCCGGAGACAACATCGTGGTGACAGCAGCCGAACACCATTCCAACTTCCTCCCTTGGAAAGAACTCTGCAAAGAAAAAAATGCCACGTTCAAGATACTCCCAGTCACAAAAGACGGAGGATTGGATCTTTCTCTCATTTCCACTCTTATCGATGAACACACGAGGGTATTCGCTCTTGTGGCTATCTCAAACGTTCTCGGCATCATCAATCCTGTCGCCGATATTATCCAAGCGGTTCGTGCTAAAAATCCAAAAACACTCATTATTGTCGACGCTGCTCAGGCCGTCGGTCACATCCCCATAGATGTCACAGCATGGGACACTGATTTCGTTGCCTTTTCCGGACACAAGATGTTTGGTCCTACCGGCACCGGTGTACTCTATGGAAAACACACGCTCCTCGCAACACTCGCTCCCACGGCTTTTGGTGGCGGTATGGTACTCGACGCCTGTGCAGAGGAAACCCTCTACAAGGATGCTCCAGCTCGTTTTGAAGCTGGCACTCCCAATATCGCCGGTGTTATCGGCCTCGGTGCCGCAGTCAACTTCATAAACACCATCGGACTCTCCACGCTTCGCGAGCATGAACAATCTCTCATTGCCTACACGATTCGTCGTCTCACAGAAACATTTGGCGATGCCCTCACTATCATCGGCACTACCGATATCGAGCAAAAAAGTGGCATCATCTCCTTTACGCTTGAGGGCGTTCATCCCCACGATACGGCTCACCTCCTCGGTGAACAGGGTATCTGCGTCCGAGCTGGCCTCCAGTGCGCCGCCCCTCTCCACGACGCTCTCGATCTCTCGGCAACTACTCGCATCAGTCTCTCCGTCTACAATACTGAAGAAGATATAGAGAAACTGATTGTCGAACTCAAAAAAATTCATACGCTTTTCTAATGCCATGAGCGATATTTACCAAGCCATCATTCTCGACCACTACCGCAACCCGCGCTGTCACGGTACGCTCGAGGAGCCCACTCATCGCGCCAAAGGACTGAACGCGAGCTGTGGTGACAAACTCCAGATGGACATCATAGTGAAAAATGATATGATTGAGGAGGTACGTTTTTCAGGTGTCGGATGCGCAATTTCCCAAGCTTCGGCCTCACTCCTCTCGGAAGCAATGACAGGTAAGCTAGTAGAAGAGGCGCTCGCCCTCGAGCCAAAAGTTGCCCTCGCCTTCCTCGGCGTCACACTCTCCCCCAGTCGGATCAAGTGTGGCCTCCTCGCCCTCGAGACACTCAAGAAAACTATCAGTTCACCAACAATCAAGTAGATTTCTTTTCTCCAAGAATTCTCTTGGGCGACTTTGTAGCTGAAAGCATGGTCTTTTCGTTCTTACGAAAAGTTTCGGCGTTCAACGTCAGTCCAAACCTCGCAGGGGTTTGGGCGGCACAAGAGAGTTGCTTGGAGAGAAGAAATGTAAAAAAATAATCGCACATCTATGTCGCAATGGAAAGACGAGACGAAAGTAGCCGGGCCAATTACATTGAAAAACGGTTGGACTGTTGAAGTTGATCACAATGTCTGTATCGGCGCTGCTCCCTGCACTGCCATGGCGGCAAGCACCTTTGCTCTCGATGAAACTGGCAAAGCCGGTATCCTCTCGACCGTCGACAATGACGACCAGGAAACTATTTTGAACGCCGCCCGCGCCTGTCCCGTCGCCGCCATCATCATCAAAGACGAAAC
>CAZPXK010000038.1:0-1943 GCA_964590035.1 uncultured Bdellovibrionales bacterium | reverse complement strand
AGTGATTCTTGTCCCGTGCGGACGAGTGTTTCGTAGCTCGGCCGGCCGGTTTCCTGATAAAGAATCCCCAGGGGCATATGTTCCAGCTGGAAAGCGAGTTCCAGCGCTTTCATCTTGTCGGCTTTGTTGTGAGTCTCATCAAGATAGTAGGTGTTTTGCTTGAACCACTGATAGGTGTTTTGTTTATTAAACACCACACACGGCTGAAAGACATCAACGAGCGCATAGCCTTGGTGCTGTATAGCCGCCTTGATGATTTCTTTGGACTGCATGATATCCCCGGAAAAAACCCGCGCCACAAAGGTCGCCCCGAGTGTGATGGCAGTGGCCAGTGGATTGAACGGCTCCATCACCACACCCCCTATCTGCACTGGTGTCTTCATGCCTTTTTCAGACGTCGGCGAAGCCTGCCCCTTAGTCAGCCCATACACCATGTTGTTGTGCACGATGTTGGTGATATCAGGGTTGCGACGAATAGCATGGAGAAAATGATTGCCACCCTCACCATAGGTATCACCATCCCCCGATTCCGCGATGACGGTCAACTGTGGATTGGCAATTTTGATAGCGGTCGCGGGTGGCAATGCCCGGCCATGGAGACCGTTGAAATAGTTCACACGTAGATAATGCGGTGTCTTGGCCGCCTGCCCGATACCGGAACACATCACCACATTTTGCGGCATGATATCCAGCTCGGCCAGTGCCATTTTGACGATATTGAGGATAGGAAAATTACCACAGCCCGGGCACCAGGCCATGTCCGTCTCCTTTGGCATGTCGTAGAGTTTCTTGTCGATCATAATTTTCTAGATTTTAGATTCAAGATTTACGATTTAAGAATCTCCTTCGACTTTTTAATTAGTCCTTGTAATAGCTTGTGAGCACAATTTGCTTGTTCTGCAATCTCATTAAAATGCTTACTCGACAGGTATTCGATATCTCTTGCCAATAAAAGTTGATTTTTCAATTCAATCAATGAACCTTGTGCTATATAATAAAACTGTATTTTTTCTTTATACGTTTGTCTTCCAAATCCCTCGGCAATATTTGAGGTAATAGAGATAGCTGCCCGTCTCATTTGATCAACTAACGAATATACTTCTTCCTTTGGAAACGTCTTTGTTGTCTTGTAAATTATGATAGCTAGTTTGTGTGATTCTCTCCAAGCATTCAAATCAGTAAAAGATTTAATTTTTGTTGTTTCTTGACTTTCATTCATACATCATAAATCATACATCCTAAATCTATTCAAAGGCTTCCAGCCTTTGAATTACCTCTTCTACTGAAAACGGATCGCCATCGTACTTGAGGATATTTTCTGTGATATCTAAGCCGTACTCCAATTTCAAGAGATTGGAAAACTGACCGGTAGCATTGTTTTCCATGACCACGATTTTCTTCTTGGCCAACAGTTTTTTGGCTTTAACTGGCAATGGATAAACCTGATGAAAATGCAGTCCAGCTATATTTTTCTGCCCTACCAGTTCCAATGCTTCTTCCATAACACTCCGGTTTGACCCCCAGGTCACCACCACCGTCTCAGCCTCGGCCACATCGCCGATTTCGGTTGGCATGAGTGCCTCCTTGCGGATACCAGTCATTTTAGCGAGACGCTTTTCATGCATGGCCACACGTACCGTAGCACTCTCAGTGATATGCCCTGCTTCATCGTGTTCATCGCTATCGATACCGACCAGCCCCTCACCATATCCGGGGATCCCCCGTGGCGATACTCCGTCTTTGGCCAGGACATAGCGCTGATACGCTGCTTTCGTTTCAACAATATGATTTTTTACCACCAGTTGTTTCAGATGTGACTCCGGAAAACTCTCGATAGAATCCAGTAGATATTGATCAGTGAGAATAAAGACCGGAATCTGATAGGTATCAGCGATATGAAACGCTTGCTGGGCGGCCAAATAGCATTCTTCCGGTGTCCCTGG
>CAZPXK010000037.1:0-7198 GCA_964590035.1 uncultured Bdellovibrionales bacterium | reverse complement strand
AAACGCTTGATTTCTTCCGTAAACTTGGCCACCTGGTACTCTGGTGAGCCAGTGTCCTTGTCGTGGCGCTTCACTGGTGACGTCACCTTCTCCTTCTGCTTGTTTGTCAATGCCATACGCTTGTGTCAGCGAGATACTCGTCCACTTCCAAAGTGAACCAACATCTGCTCGTGATAAATAATAACAAGAGCACTGTAACACGGTTTATGAATTCTGGCAACTCGTCACTTCGTAGACAAAATTGCGCTTTCCATGTAGCGTACATTCAGAATACACATTTATGCTGCGGAAAAAACTCATTATCGTAAAACTTGGTGGCAGTATTGTCACGGAAAAACACCGTCCAGAGCCCGCTATTCGACGCGCTCACATTCGGCGTATTGCTTCTGTATTCAAAAAAAATTACAACCCGAAAAAACACGCTCTCATTCTCATTCATGGCGCCGGCTCATTTGGCCACTTGCATGCACACGCACATGGACTGGCTCTCGGCACCAAAGACCACCCCGAAAAAACACTCCTCGCAACTGAAAATCAGTCGCTTGACGCCTTTCTCAATTCTGAGATAACCCGTATTTTTATCGAAGTCGGACTGCCTATTGTCGGTATGCCGACTCGCACAATCGTAACCAATGCCAGCGGGAAACTAGACTTCCTCGAAACCAACAGCCTCAAGGCAGCACTGCATGCTGGTGCCGTTCCTCTGCTTCATGGCGACATGGTCTTTGATACTGCCTGGGGATTCTCTATTTGTTCTGGTGATGTACTGGCCCCAGAATTAGCACGTCTCTTTTCTGCAGAACAAGTATTCTTTGCTTCCGACGTTGATGGAATTTTTTCTCAAGATCCTCATAAGCATCCCGGCGCTACTTTGATTCAAAAAACAACATTGAGAGAAGTGACAAGTGGCACCCTAGAAATTGGCGGGTCACACAATGTCGACGTCACGGGTGGTCTCTCAAAAAAATTCTCGCTTTTTCATACCAACACTTCACTCAAAAATATCTATCTCTTCAATGGTCTTGTTGCTCAAAATTTTTCTTTCATCTTTGATCAGACATCCTTTTACGGCACGACTATTCAGATAAAAAAAACGGGGCAAGGGTAGATACACCTCGCTCCGCAACCTTCCTTGTTTACTTACAAGCTACGAGCTCTGCTCGATACTTGCTCCACATCTGGAGTACTTCTGGAACACCGTCCCGGCAGCGTGCCAGGAGAAATTCCTGTGTCTGCCACCCAAGTGCATCGATTTCAATGCCCTCGTGAACCCCTCGCATATTCGCAGGTCCATCAATAAATGAAGCCACGAACACGTGGGCGACCGTGTCATACACCGGCACTGTCCCCAAGAAATTTGGTGGGGTAATCAGAATCTGATCACTGTAATCCACTTCTTCCACGAGAAGTCGATGCATCGTAAACGGAAACAACTCCCCAGGTTTCCGAGTCTCCCAAGGAAATGTACGGTCTCCTGCCCGCTTGCCGTACTTCAGATTGGACTGCCGTTCACGAACGCAATACAAAAGTCCCATCTCATTTGTCAGGAGGAGCGCCACACTATGAACCTGGTCATTCATACCAACCCCCAGTTGAAAAAGATGTCACCACTGTAGCTTCTTTTTTCTTGTTCTGTCAATACAAAAGACCACCCGTCTAAGGTGGTCTTTATAATTCCTTACTGTAAATTTACAAAATCGTAAAGGCGGCGACACTGTCTCCGGACTGTGGTTTCATGACACGCACGCCCTGCGTGACACGCCCGAGCTTTGGTACGCTCTTGAATGGAATACGAATGATGGTGCCTTTGGATGACGTGAGGATGAGGTCATCTTCGATATTAGCCATACTCACTACCCGGGCTCCCACCAGCTTGCCGGTCTTTGGAGTGACCTTCATGGTTTTGATACCGGATCCACCACGCTTCTGAACCTTGTAGGATTTCAGTTCACTGCGCTTGCCGTACCCGTTCTGTGAGAGAATAAGGAGCTCGAGATCCTTGTCACCCTTCAGTACCACATCCATCCCGACGAGGACATCTTCATTTTTCAACTTCATACCACGTACTCCGGCGGCATTGCGTCCCATCGGTCGCACATCGGATTCTTTGAAGCGGATTGCTTGTCCGTCATTGGTCGTCAGTACCACTTCATCGCTACCGGTGGTTGCAGATACCCAACCAAGCGTATCGCCCTTTTCGAGAGTAATAGCAATGAGACCGCTACGACGAACATTTTCAAAGTCCTCCAGCTTTGTCTTCTTGATGGTTCCTTTCTCGGTTGCCATAAAGAGGTATTTGTTGTCGCTGCCCTTGCTCTGACCAACCACGGCGGTAATTTTTTCCTCCTGTGACAACTGCAAGAAATTGACGATGGCCTGACCCTTGGATGTTCGTGTTGATTCCGGAATCTCGTACCCTATGGTCTGAAACACTTTGCCGGAGTTTGTGAAAAACATCAGACTGTCGTGTGTTTCGATAGTCAGTACCATCGAGATCTTGTCTTCTTCCTTGGTGGTCGCCCCGATGACACCCTTGCCACCGCGCTTTTGCACTCGGTACACTGTTGGGTTCATGCGCTTGATGTAACCATCCTCTGTCAGTGTGATGATGGCCTCTTCATTGGGAATCAAATCCTCCTGACGGAATTCACCGATGGCACCCTTGATCACCTTGGTCTTGCGTTCATCACCAAAACGATCCCGTACCTCGATGAGCTCGCTTTTGACCAGTGCCAAAATCTTTTTCCGGTGTTTCAAAAGATCTTCCAAATAAGCAATCAATTTGTATTTTTCCTCTAATTCATCTTCGATCTTCTTTCGTTCCAGACCGGCCAGTGTCTGCAGGCGCATTTCCAAAATAGCGGTGGCCTGCAATTCGGAGAGCTTGAACTTTTTCATCAAGTTCACATGGGCTTCTTCTTTCGTCGCCGACTTTTTGATGGTCTCGATAATTGCATCGATATGATCGAGGGCGATCTTGAGTCCCTCCAAAATATGAGCGCGGTCTTTGGCCTTCTTCAATTCATGTTCTGTCCGACGCACCACGACGATTTCCCGATGCTTGATATAGTGTTCGAGAATTGATTTGAGTGTCAGCACTTGCGGATCGACACCGTCAACCAGCGCCAACATATTGACGTTGAAATTTTTCTGCAAATCCGTCATCTGATACAGCTGATTCAAAACCTTTTGCGGAAACGCCTCCTTTTTCAAATCGATAACCACGCGCACGCCATCCTTGTCAGATTCGTCTCGCAAGTCTTTGATGCCGGGCAGTTTGTTTTCTTTGTACAGCTCCGCGATCTTCATGATGAGCGATGCCTTGTTCGTGGCATAGGTCATCTCCGTCACCACGATCTGAAACATCCCTGATTTCATTTCCACAATCTCCGCTTTGGCACGCGCCATGATAGGACCCTTGCCGGTAGCATAGGCTTCACGAATATCTTTTTGGTTGTAAATAATGCCGCCGGTTGGAAAATCCGGTCCCTTGATAAACTGCATGAGATCATCTATCGTCGCTTCCGGATGATCGATCAAATGACAGATACCATCCACCAACTCGCCCAAATTGTGAGGAGGGATATTGGTCGCCATACCCACAGCGATACCGACAGTTCCGTTCAAAAGAAGCTGTGGCAATTTTGCAGGAAGTACCAACGGCTCTTCATGCATGCCATCAAAGTTCGGGATGAAGTCCACCGTATCCTTATCAATATCGATGAGCATCTCTTCGGCAATAGCCTTCAGCTTGGCCTCGGTATACCGGTAGGCAGCAGCGCTGTCACCATCCATCGAACCGAAGTTTCCCTGTCCCCACACCAGCGGATAGCGAAGAGAAAAATCCTGAGCCATACGCACCATCGTGTCATACACGGCTGTGTCACCATGAGGATGGTATTTTCCCAACACTTCACCGACCACCGTGGCCGATTTTCGAAACTTGGCTGTCGAACGGAGTCCTGTTGACCACATCGAGTACAGGATACGACGGTGCACCGGCTTCAAACCATCACGGACATCAGGAAGAGCACGCGCCACAATAACGCTCATGGCATAATCCAGGTACGACTGGCGCACTTCATCCGTGATAGAACGGAGCTCAATTTTCCCATCATGAAATTCTTTCTTTTCTTCCATAAGATCCCTAATGCTATTTGATTGAAATGAGAATTATTCTGAAATGGTGGCTCCCTCTCCGTTCTTTTTTTCCAATTGCTGATCAAAAAATTGTGATCCATCCACCTCTTTATCTTCAATCCTGAGAGGAGCCGACTGTTCAAACAAATCATTGAGCGAAGGTATGCTGCCCATTCCTTGTTTCCCTTGTTCGACAACCTCAGGAATTTCTTGGGCCGTTTTTGTAAAACTCTCCCGCACCGAAAGGAGCCAGATACCGACAATCACCACCATGGATCCGCCCACGCAAAACATCACGTACCGCATCCGCACGTGTTCCGGCTCCTGGCGTATCGCCTCAACTTTTTCCCACAACGAAAATGCCATACGAGAAATTTAACTACCTCTTTCGAGCAGAACAACCTCCAACTTCTTTCCTTCCAAATCCTTCTTTTTGATATTGAGTTTTGGCACTGTTTCCTTGGGACAGTTCCCCATAGCTTCACAAAAATCCTTTTCACTCTCTAGGGGCAGTGTCAGTCCCGGCAATTTATAGTGCATCGGAATAACCAGGCTCGGCTCAATTTTTCTCGTCAATTCGCAGGCGAGCTTGGCCTCAAGCGTTCCCGCTCCACCGACCGGCACAAACAAAACATCTACTCCACTCAATTTATCCAAAAGCTCCGCAGACAAATCATGTCCTAACGCTCCCAGAAACGCGACATGAATATCTTCGCTTTCAAAAATATACACTGTATTTTGACCTGCCTTGGCCCCCTCTTTCGTATCCTGAAACGTCGGAAAGCCCAGAGCCGCGATACCTCTCGCCGAGTACTCTCCCGGAGCATCGATAACAGTCGGTTCCCCCTTGAGGTTTTCTTTCACTCCTTCGGTATCGCCATGAGACAAAAACACGATGTCAGCCTGACCCTGCGGCGCCCGTAAACCGGATCCTTTTTCCAACAAATCCGTCCAAATAATCACGTCATCAGTGGCTCTTCCAGCTGGTTTCGTACTGATTTTGAAACAATAATCTCCGTAGTACTGAATAATCATAGGTCAATTCTTTTCTTTAGTACATCCATTCTATCAGATGTTTCCAGCTCCTACAAGCCTCATTTTTCTCTTTTTTCTCTCCTAGACTTGCCATAATTCCAAATATACGCTAGTATGAGGAGAACTCGCAGTGAGTTTTGGCGTAATTGGCTAACACAACCGAATACGAGGAAGATTATTCCTCGCTTTCCCCTGTTTCCAAGACGCCTTTCTGGTGTTTTTTGCTTTTACAGAGCCTTAGAGAGCTAAAGAAGAACATTTCAGCGTCTTTTATCATTAAATAGCGGGCCGACGCTCTCGCACAAGGAAGAATTCTATGTCACAAACCACTACAGCTACAGAAGAAGTCGTTGTTTCTTCCCCTATGGAAGAACTTTTGAGCCAGCACGTTGTTGAAATCCCTGAAGTTGGAGACGTTATCCCTGGTACCGTCATGTTTGTTGCGTCCAGCTATGCATTGGTCGACCTCGGTCCCATGGGAACCGGCATCGTTTTGGGCAAAGAAATGCGCGATGGCCTTGGTCCAGAGGGCAAACTCAAGGTAGGAACAACCGTTACGGCCACCCTCATGAGCTATGAGAACGAAGATGGCTACATCGAACTCTCTATCCGCGAGGCTTCCTACGAAAAATCCTGGGAGGATATCGAACACAAGCTGACCAACCGCGAAGTGGTTGCTACCAAGATATCCGAGGCCAACAAAGGTGGGCTGATGGTGGAAATCAACGGTATTGTCGGTTTCTTGCCTGTTTCTCAGCTGGCCAGCGAACACTATCCACGTGTTGAAGATGGAGACAAAAACAAGATTCTTGATCTTTTGAAAAAACTCATCGGTGAAGAAATTCAGGTACGTATTCTGGATGCCGACCGTGAAAGCGAGAAATTGATTGTCTCTGAAAAGGCTGCACAGAGCGAAAAAGAACGAGAACTCATCAACCTCTTGAAAGTCGGCGACATTGTTTCCGGTGAGGTCAGCGGTGTCGTAGACTTCGGCGCCTTCGTCAAGTTTACTCCTCCAATTCGTGAAGATGGCAAAAAGCCAAGCGAAAAACTGGAAGGATTGGTTCATATTTCCGAACTGGCCTGGCAGCTCATCGATGATCCACGCGAAATGATCAAGACGGGTGATGCTGTAGAAGCCAAGATTATCGGTATCGAAGAAACTCGTATCTCGCTTTCCATGAAAGCACTCAAGAAGGATCCATGGAACGAGGTCTTGGACAAATACAAGGTGGGCGATGTCGTATCTGGAAAGGTCGACAAGATCAACCATTTCGGTGCTTTCGTTTATCTCGACAAAGATATCCACGGATTGGCTCATGTCAGCGAATTCCAGGATGTCTATCCCGGCAAGAAGATCGAGGACGTCTTCAAGGAAGGCGAGGTCTACACCTGGAACATCCTTTCTATCGAGCCCAAGAGTCATCGCATGGGACTCCTCCCAGTCAAGGACAAGTCTGCCCCAAAGGCTGCCAAGGAGACTGTCAAAGAAGAAGTAGCTGCGTAAAACTAAAAACATCCTGCTCGTGCGGGATGTTTTTGTAAGAATGTCTCTCGTCATAGAAGTACTTTTCAAAATATTTATTTTCCGAATCCCGTGTGTCGTCGGTCACATTTGTGATGAGTGAGCCGGTAACAGTCGAGCGTAACGCGATGCGTCGAGCGGTTAGCTCCCTGTTCGGCAGAACGAGTCAGAAATGTTCGACGACACGAAAGTGGTCGGAAAATTAATAATTTTGAATAGGTACTTCCTAACAAAAATTGATACATCTATGAAAAATGTTTTCGTTATCTCTGGTGCAGCGGGTTCAGGCAAAGACTCCGTGATAGACGGCCTCCAAACGATACTTCCAATCGAGCGTATCATCACCACTACTACCCGAGAGATGCGTCCTTCCGAAAGCGAAGGTCATCCGTATTACTTCGTCTCTGTAGAAAATTTTAAACAGGGTCTTGAAAATGGAGCATTCATAGAACACTCGATCAATGAAAATGGCGGCCACTATGGCGTGACCAAATCCGA
>CAZPXK010000036.1:0-7404 GCA_964590035.1 uncultured Bdellovibrionales bacterium | reverse complement strand
TCACTGGTGCCGCTTCGTGTTCGTGAGCCATGGGTAGCCGAATGCTCCGGGGTGAGTTTTACAGAAGCCAAATTGACGTATTTTCACAAAGACCGAAAGATCGAAAGTCGCAAGGGCAAGATTCTTTTCACCCACGTGGGGCTGAGCGGTCCTCTGGTGCTCAATATGAGTCGCAATGTGAGCGAGTTTCTCCAGTATGCGCCGGTAAAAGTATCTCTCGATCTCATGCCCGATAAAAACATCGGCGAGATTGACCATGATATCCAAATACTGTTTGAATCCCAGAAAAACAAACAAATAAAAAACAGCCTGGATGGTTTTCTTCCATCAGCCATGATTCCGATATTTCTGGAGCTCGCCGATATCAATCCTGAAACGCCCGTACACAGTATCGTTCGTGATGAGCGCTTGGCGCTTGCACGTTTGGTCAAAGATCTCCGACTGACAGTAACGGGACTCCTCGGTGCAGACAAGGCCATTGTGACCAGTGGTGGTGTAGCGCTCGAAGAAGTAGACTGCAAGTATATGCGCTCGCGAAAATATAGCAACCTCTATCTGGTAGGCGATGTCCTCAATATTGACCGTCCCTCCGGCGGCTACAGTCTCCAGCTCTGCTGGACCACGGGGTATGTGGCTGGCACTGCAGCTGGAAAAAATATTTAGGTAAAAAAAAGAGACGACCTCCGAGGTGAGGTCGTCAAAGCGTCGGTTGACGCGGCCTGTAGCGCGGGGTTACTTGGTGTTGATGGCGGCTGCCGCGCGGCGGTGTGCTTCGCGGATCTGCGACACGATGGCTGGCACGTCCGCGTAGGCTTTGAAATCTTCCGGCGTCCACCACACGTGCTGGCTCACCACGAGGTCGAAGCTTGCGTTTGGTGAATAGCAGGCGACGGTTATCCGTATAGCCGTATGGATGTCGATTTTGCACCAGGTGTCCATCCGGGTGGTGGCATCGGTGCCGGTCGTCATCACGTATCCGGCTTTCTCCATGGTGTCAACCACAGTCCCGTAGGCTACGGGATTGTCGTAGAGGTCGGTTACCAGGAGGTACTCGCCATCGACGGTGCGGAACATCTGTTGTTCATAGTGCATGCGAGCGAGGCCGGCATTTGCAGCGAAAGTGACGAATGACATGAGGATGGCGAACAGAGCGGGAAAGAACTTCTTGACCATGGAGGAACTCCGGTTGGTTGGTGTCGACGAATTATCGACCGTTTATTATAGCATATTTTTATGATTCTGTCCATAACAAAAAAGAGGCTTCATAGAGCCTCTAAACAAATATCAAGGTCAGACCTTGATATTATGGCTTATATTAGAGTTTATACAGCGGTTAAACCGCTGTAAGTGTTTTGATGATTTCCTTGCGGAGCCAGAGACGGGGAGAGGCGGCGAAGTCGCCGTCAAAGGTGATACTGAGTCCTTGTGCAAAGAGTTTCTTCACTTCTTCATTCTTGGTATAGAAGTGATTTTTCTTTTCGGAGAGACTTGGGATACTCATGATCCAATGGTCATGACCAAAACTTTCGAGGGCTGACTGGATATCCTCGTGATTGTTTTTCAAGAATAAGCTACCATCCCAAAGTTCCAGTTGTCCGATGGTTAGAGTGAATGGGATATCTGAGAGGGTGAGAACCTTGGTGTCGCTTACGATTGCCTGCCGCACGTTCTCGCTGATAGATGTTTCTTGTTCGGTAAAGTAAAGAGCAACCCATTCATCACTAAGCAGAGCTATATTCTGAAGCTCTGCAAAGGCAGTGTTGTCACGCTGGTCAGTGATGATGGCACCGAAGTTCAAAGTATTAGAGAGAATGGCGACGGCGAGAAGCTTTGCACTTTTGTCGCTAATTTTTTCTGCTTGGCCGCGCTTTTTGAATTCTTCCCAGATGAGTGTGGCAGCGGCACCGATGGGTTCGATATGTGAATTGCTTCCGATTTTTTCCTGCCAGTAGGTTTCAAAACCAGGGTGGTGGTCATAGACTTCGGTAACAGTGCCTGTCTTGGCGCAGTCAGCGATATGGGCTGGGTCCGAAACGTCTACGAGGACATACTCGGCATCGGGATGGGTAGGAGCGGTCATGTACTCGAGTCCCCAGGCTCGCACTGAGTCACTGACACTGTTATTGAGTGTACCAGGCAAAACAACTTCGGCAGATTTGCCCTCGAGTCGGAGGAGTTCAGCATAGGCGATAGCGCAAGCCACTGCATCGATATCGGCAAACGCTTGACCAGTTGTGACAATAATAGGGTTCATAGTTTACTTATCTATCGATTCTCTGATAATTTTTTTTTATTTCTTCCCGGAGGACAATTGATCGAGCAACCATGTTGGGATCAGTATTTGGTTTGGAGTAAACATGATTGAATACTTTTTCTATCATTTGATCCCTATCAAAGGGATAACAACCCTTACTTGGTTCATCGTAGGTGATAATAAAGTCTGCACGTACAGTTGATTCTTGATCTGGAAGGCCGATAGTGCCTACGAGCACGTTTTTAAAACCAGCTTCGTCTAGAGTATCCACAACGGGACTGAGCGTGTCACCGGTATGGATACAGGAATCAAAAACGAGTAGTGGCTTATCTTTATCTTTCACGAGTGCGGTGTAGGTGCTCTCGAGTTCCCCAATGATTTCATCCTTACTTCTTGCTCTCATTGGATCTTCATCTATATCACCCTTCCAGGCGCAATCCATGGCAATTTCCCATAACTCTACGTCGCTCAGGTCATCTTTTGATTTGAATCCTTTCGGATTCATGAAGTAGATACCCGGGAGCTTTTCTTTTGGATACTTATTGAGCCAGTATTCTCTTACCCCGATATAGAGTGGTCGGGAGCTTCTATCGATAATGACCAGGTTTGGTATGCCTTTGTCATGAAGATAGCACGTGATTTCCTCGCAGTATGCCGCAAGTTCTTCTCGATCTTCTCTATAGGGGAAAAAGAAATACCCTCCTTCTCGTTCTGCTGCTTGAGCACGGACAAGGTAGCGTTCTACCTCGCCAGCATCTGCTCGTGTATGCGCTTCAGGTGTCATGAGAGACTCAAATCCAAACTTCATATTCGTGCCAATATTTATTTTAAAATGGGTTTCGCTGCCACTTCTCTAGCATAAAAGAAAACCACCATACCTACAAGTGGCCGAGTAGCCTTTCTTTTATTGAAGTTTTTGGGCAGGGGTTGGAGCGTATCTTGGTCAGTTTATGGCTAACCTAAGATTTTTCTTACCACCCTTGGTGACGGTAGGATTGCAGAGTATCAGGGAGTTCTTTCTCAAATGAGGAAATAGCTTTATCGAATACGGCCATTGTCTTGATTTCTTTTGGGTGGAGCAAATAGTCCTGAATCCATGTAATTCCTTCTTCAATATCCTGCGCGACATAGTCTGAAGAGACGGCGATAAAGGGATGAATCCAGTCTTCGATGGTCACATTATGAAAAACAACATAAGATTTTCGATGGTGAGTATCTTTTGGAACGATAGAGATGACTGGTTTGTTAAAAGATTTTGCGAGCACTATTTCTTGAGCCGTACCGGCACCAATTTTGGAAATAGCATGAACAATCACGATATCAGCATTTTTGATAAGCCATAGATCATGTCCAACGACGAGTTCTGGTCCGACATTGTCACTGATGAGGTCGCCATGCAAAAACTGTGCTTGCGGAATAGCCCGAGTTATTTTTTCTGTGTATTCAGTTTTCCAGTCTATCCAATTTTTTCGTGCTTCATCACCTTTGGGAATACTTCCGAGAAGGGCTATTTTGAGTTTGTTCATAATCAAGAGAATGAGGTGAGTAGGGGTTTGGCTACTTACTTAACTTTTGAATGGCATCAACAATTTCTTTCCAGGAATAGGCACGGGTGACATTGGCTGGGAGAGCGACGTTCTCTTGGTTCCAGGGGCGGTCAAAGAGAAAGACGTGTTCACAGGCTGTCGCGACATCAATGACGTTTCCGATAGAGTCGTCGATAAATATTTCTATACCGAGTTTGCGACAGAGTTCGCTTTTCTTTACTTGCTGATGTTCTGGTGTGACGAAAGAGTTCGTGAAGTAAATTCCCTGAAATACTTTTGGGAAATGTTTTTCTACCCAAGCCTGCGTCATGGTCTCTAGATTGGCTGGTTTTGACGTGACAATAACGAGCTCGTAGCTTTGGCCGAGGGCAGCCATGGCTTCCGTGGCGCCAGGTACTGGCATACAATCTGCGTGCTCAGGAGTTTGATAGAAGTCCAAAATTCTTGAGACAGCCTCCTCTTTCGTGCAGTTCCAACTACTGGAGAGCTCGAAAGGACGGACTTCTTCTTTTTTGTTGTTTGTTCCGTATAGACGGTTGTGCCACGGAAAAAGACCCGCGACTATTTCAAGGAGTACATCATCGAGGTCAACACCAATTTTCTTTGTTTGGGACACAAAGTAGAGTCTATTCGTTGTTTGGATTGTGGATGTATTTGGGAATATTTTGGCTCAAAAACAGTATACCATAATAAAAAAAAGAGCCCACTGCGAGCGTGCGCGGTGGGTATAGTATCTACCGAAAGAAGGGAATTATCAACAAAAATAGTCCGGGCGCATCGCGTGCGCACGGACCAAGAAGTCAGCGATTCTTCGACGAGTAGAAGTCAATCATGACGCGCTCAAATCGCACGCCGTTGATCAAGATATACACGGCAAAGACGCAGAGGTCGGAGTAGGGCATTTGGGGCGCCATCCACACCATTCGCGTGGTCATCTCTCCTTCTTCTGTTTGGAGGATGAGCTCACCGTCGGTGGTGTACCGAAACGAATAGACCTGCAAGCGTCCGGTGTCCATTTGCTTCGGCAGTCCTCGGGTTCGTACAGAAACCCACAGTTTTTCGCTGCCGATGAAGTATACTCGCCGGATAGCCTTGTTGATTTGCTCCTGTGTCATGGTTGAATCCTCTGGAATAAGTGGGCGTCTATACGCCAACACTTTATTGCCCACGAGAATCAACCGGTTTGTGGTTGAAGATTGAGTGCTGACGAGGGGCGTCAGTGGTATAAATGCCAGTGCATATGCACTACCTCCATTTGGTTGGGAATGAACCATATACCTACCACAGGATTGTGGACGCTAAAAAATAGCACATTTCGTGCTATTTGTCAATAGTTGGCTTATTGGATGCGTTCGGAACTGTTGGCTGGAAAGATGCGGTGGGGAAACGCGGGGAGGAGCTAATACAATACTAGAGCAGTATCCCGACTACTCCGATTAAAGCGGGAGTATATTTTTCCGGATTGAGTTTTATATCTTGGGCTAGTTTTTCTTTACTAATCCAGGCTACCTGCTCGACTTCATCTTCTTGCAAGACGAAGCCATTTGCTGGCTTATCCAATGTACATAGAAACCATTGCCCAAAATAGCGGCGAGGCGTGTCAGCATGTTGTTTCGGTCCGATTTGGAATGATGGCACTGTGACGCCAAGTTCCTCCTTTATCTCTTTGTGGGCATTTGATTCGTAAGTCTCTCCTTCTTCGATGGTTCCGGTGACAGCTGGTCCCCATTTTCCCGGGTCTTTATCCCTTGTGAGTTTTCTCTGAGCAATAAGAACTTCCTTTTTAGAGTTTTCAATCCATATCGCTGACCAGCGATAGATATCTTTTTTGTGATCAATTTCATCCCTGGATTTTAATCCGATAGGAGTATCATGTTCGTCAACGATGATAATTTTTTGTTTCATAGGTTTTTGAAGCTCTGGGATTTATCCGCCTTTGGAGGACGAATTTGGAACTTATTTGATAAGCTCAAGAGCCATAGATGCATAGCGGTACACGTCTTTGCGTAGGCGGCTGTCGTCTTTGTGCATTTGATCGAGTTCTTCTTGAGTGACCCAAACGCACTCGGCATTTTTGCTCGCTTCTTCTTGGGGTTTTATTTCACGACTGTCCGACTTTGCAACAAAAATAAAAGAGGAGTGATCGTGGTGCTCATTGATTGGGTGTCTATTCACAAAGATAGGTGGCACCAAATCTTTATTGATGTCAAAATCCTGTCTGGTCCACGTACTTGGTCCAATCAATTCTACTTTCAAACCCACCTCTTCCCAGACTTCTCGAAGTGCTGCTTGATTGACGTCTTCTCCTGGATCTACATGACCGCCCGGAGCAATCCAGAAATTGTACTTTTCATGTAAACGTAAAAGCACCGCACCATCATTCACGATAAATGTATCTGTACAGAGATCAACATAGTAATTTAAGTGAGCCATAGCGGTGTATTATACCTTGGACTAGAATAAATTGTGTGACCAGAAGTTGTTTGCTGAGGCTCTGGGACGAAGTTGGAACGTATTTAGGCTTAGAATAAGTATAAATCTATACAAAAACTTTTACAAATTTACCATTGACAAAATGTAATATTTATGCTATCGTTGTTCGTTAGTTCTTTTTTCGCGTTCCCAACCAACCATGAGGAGATGAGAACATGGATATCATGACAGTGAATGTGGCCCTTTGGAACCTTTCAAAGGGTCAGGATATCCCGGCTTCGGCGCAAGTCGTCGTTGACTACACACGACAGTTTCCCGAACAACGGACTTTCCTCACGGCAAGCCACGTGGCATTGCCATCGAAGGATGACTCGACGTCGTTCACCGGCCACACGGAACACGGCGATTTGACGATCAAGGATACTGCTCCCTCGGGAAACGTTCCTGAAGAGAAGACCTACGGCATGAAGAAGGAGCGCCTTGGACACTTCAGGCTTTGGCGAATTGCGCACGAGGTGCATTTCCACCATTTCTGGGCGTCTGATGAAATGACGCAAGCTTCGTTTGATCGTCTACCGACCATGCACGTGATTCGCGTATCGAAGTCGGGCACTCACGCCGTGAAGTTCGGTTATGTGAAAGATCGTCGCTTCCGCTTCGGGTTCCTCGAAATCGGTTTTCCGAAAGTCGTATGGACCTGGGAGCAGGCTACGGTGTAGTACGTTTCACGTCAAACCGTCGTCAGACACAAAAAAGCCACCTGGAATTTCTAGGTGGCTTCTTCATTTGCAAAAAATATTTTGCTGGGGAGGATGGGATCGAACCATCGTAATGGGCGCTTCAAAGGCGCCTGCCTTACCGCTTGGCTACTCCCCAATGAACAGCTTTTAGCTTCATTAGCTGCTTAGCTTGTTAGTTTTAACTCAGTATCATAATTCCACGGCCGTGGAATTATGATACATTTTCATTCTGTCATTTTCATTCTGTCACCACTCTCCCTCCGAGCATGCTCAAGGCTTGGTTGATGAGCGGGTTGGGATCGGCTTCAGGACTGGCGCCTGCTTTCTTGGCTTGGAGAGCGTCATCTACTTTGATAACCAGCTTCATTTTGGCTCCTAGGATGGTATCAAAGGCCTTTTCCAGTGTCAATTGATTGGCAGCTTCCTCGAG
>CAZPXK010000035.1:0-7729 GCA_964590035.1 uncultured Bdellovibrionales bacterium | reverse complement strand
AAGGAAACCTGGATGGGATGGGGCGATGTGTGGCTTGGGGCACTATCCGGAGCAATTGTTGGATTTTCAAATGTACTGTTTATGATGACGTTGTCGTTTGGTATCGGGGCCATAGTAGGTGTTGGACTCATGGCGGCGCAGAAAAAAGGACTAAAGACGCAGGTGCCATTTGCACCTTATCTTGTCCTTGGGACAATTTTGACGATATTTTTGCCGGAGATGTTTCCTGTGTTTAGTCGGTTATTCTTGTATTAAATTCCATGTCGATTGCTCAAAAAATATCTGCACAAAAGGCCTTTACTCTTATCGAGGTATTGGTGTCGGTAGCGATCTTGGGAATTTTGTCGACCATCATACTCGTCAATGCCAGCGGTAGTCGGGTGACACAAGATCTAGAAGCGGGCGCACGAGAAATGGTGAGTTTTTTTCGTGGAGTGCAGAATCGGGCGTTGACTGGCGAACAAGTCGGCGCAAACACTATTCCTTGTCGTTTCGAAGTTACCTGGGATGGAGCATCATACAGCGTGATCTATCATTCAAAAGATAACAATGGAGCCTGTGTAAACACGGCGACAATTCAATCATATACTTTGCGTAATGGCGTGGTATTTTCCAGTCCAGGCAACGTACGCTTTACCCTCCCTCATGCGGATGTTTTTGATACAGCTGGTCCCGTCGCTGTCAGTAAGGCCGTGACGCTTTCAAAAGCAGGAGCGACATATTCAGTGTGTATTTACAAGGAAGGACTCATCAATCAAATCATTGGCAATACCTGTCCATAGTCTATGATATTTCCTCGTATGTTTTTTCGAAAAAAATTGCAAAACGGCTTTTCTACACCGGAGGTGATACTTTCTATCTTTTTGGTGTCAGTTGGTATGTTGGCAATTATAGCACTTATGACAAGTAGTTTGCGCTACTCGTATCAAAGCCAGGATGTTATCATTGCGACCGCCTTGGCACAAGAAGGACTGGAGTTGGTACGCAATATTCGTGATAATGACTTTGCCGATGGAGGGACAGGGTTTCCTGGGAGTTCATTTGACAGAAGAGATCGGTACTGTCGCACTGATTGGGATGATACTCAAGTTCGGTGCCGCAGAAATGATTGGAATAATGCTGCGACGCCCACTCGCTATGATCTCCAATTGGCCACTGGATTGTACAACCACGGTGGCGCAGGGCAGGGACAAGGGGAGTACTCTCGTTATCTTTATATCGAGTATGACGATACGGCCGGTCAAGAAAAGGCCCTGGTACGCAGTTTTGTGACATGGGGGAGCGGGCGCGTCCCACCGGATGATGGGAATTCAAGTCAGTGTACCACTGTCAATTCCTGCGTGTTTTTGGAAACCACTTTAACGTCTTGGAAATAATATGAAACGATTTTCTCGTCATTCATGTCGAGGCTTTACGCTCACGGAAATTTTGATTTCCATGTTTGTTTTCACGGTCATGATGGTATCGGTATCTCAGATTTCAAGTACAGCATTTTTTGGTTATCGGAATACCCGCGCCATACAGCGTGATATCGAGAATGCTCAGTTTTCCATGAACGTCATCGCTAAGGAATTACGCACCAGTTCGGTGGTCGCTCCTGTCACTGGACCATTTCCTATCAATTCTTCGTCTGTGAAGTTTTATGATTACTCTCAGGAAAAGTGCTTTCAGTACCGTATTGATTCCAATACCAATAGACTCGAAGTCGATTCTTCCAACGATGTTGATGCCGATGCTTGCCGGGCTCGTGTATTTGGCTCTTTTTTACCTGTGAGTACTGGTGTTATTGCGGGATCGTTTCGAGTGACCCCATCAGCCCCTGGTACCGTTGGTAAAGTAACCATGTTTCTTGATATTTCCGAAGGACCATCTCATCATGCACGCATACAGACAACTGTATCGCTCCGCGATTTTGCGGTGAGCGGCATCTAGGTAACAAGTATTTATTCTTATGACTATGCACCAACAACACAAAAATTTGCAAGGATCAGTATTGGTGTTCACACTGTTGGTACTTTCGTTGTTGCTTTCGGTGACTCTCAGTGCGGCAGGAGTAGTGGTAACGGAAAAAAACAGTTCTTCGGCGACACAAAAATCAGCATTGGCTTTCCAGGTTGCTGATGGTGCCGCAGAAAATGTTTTAAAAAGAATCTACAAAGATACTGATCCGACACTCGGTAGCATGGCGACAGCACTGACACCGGTGTTGGATAGAGAACTTGATGGTCAGATGCCTACACACTATATTCCTCAGTGTGTTGATGGGACTATCAGCGTGACGCGGTTGCCGGATCTCGATGCGGGTAGGTACAGTGTCTCATTTTTTGATGCTAATAGTCAGCCACTTGAGTGTAGTGGTCCCGGATACGATACCAATGCCGAGTGGCGCACAAAAGTGGCCCGTATCGTTTCGGTGGGCACATATAACGGAGTGACGCGGGCTATCGATACCACGATTCGTCCTGCACCCTGCGGCGGCGTTGCGACGGTTGTGGACACAAGGGGAACGAGTGTGACATATGACACTATTGAAATCGGCAATCAGTGCTGGATGCAGCAGAATATGCGAGTAGGAAGCCCAATTAATAGCTCGACGCCACAGGCAGATACAGGCACTCTTGAAAAATATTGTTATAATAACGTCCCGGGGAACTGTACCGCTGATCATGGAGGGCTGTATTCGTGGGATGAGGCGATGCAGTATGATTCGGATGAAGGGAGTCAGGGTATTTGTCCGACAGATTGGCATATCCCGACCGATGACGAGTGGTACGAATTAGAAAATTTCGTTGATCCAAGTACTCTCATACCGACAGAAACCGGTTATCCGGGGAGTGCCAGTGATAATGGTTGGTCTCGGGGAACTAGCGGTGGAACAGCCTTAAAAACTGGAGGGAGCTCTGGCTTTTCTGGGTATTTGTCTGGGTATCGTGATAGTAGTGGATTGTTTGTTGCTCGCAATGATGGCCAAAATTCCACTACGATTTGGTGGTCGTCTTCGGACGCCGTAAGCGGATTGGGCCGCGCAGTGAGGCAAAATCAGAATACTATTGCAAGACTTGATGCGACCGACCCGGATGACGCCTTTTCTGTCCGTTGCATCAAAGACTAGTGGGATTTCGTATCCTTCAAGTCTATATCTGGAATAATAAACACTATTCAATTGTAATGAAAGTAACGAAACAGTTTCTCTGGGTACTTTTTTATGGAGGAATCATTTTCTTCCCGTTGACTGTTCAAGCGGCTCCGTATGTTGTCGGTATATCTACCAGTCCCGGTACTGTGGCCCCTGGGGGTTCAAGCGAAATCAGCTGGAGTGTCCAGGGGGGAACTATGCCGGTATCTTGTTCGATACAGGGCGACGATGGTTCGAAAAGATCGACACTAGCAGCGTACACGATCACTTCAACAGGAAATCATGGTGGAGTGGAAATGGTTTCTCCGAAAAAAACAACCACCTAAACGTTTGATTGTACGGATGCCAATGGTAATAAAAAGAGTGATAGTGATAGTGTTGTGGTCAGTACCGTACCGACAGTAAATCTCAGTGCCAGTCCTGATTCCCTCTCTGATGCTGGTGGAACAGTGCATATTCGTTGGGATGTTGCTCTGGCCACTTCCTGTAAAGCGACTGATGGTGATGCTGCCTGGCGCAACATGTCGGGTCTGGCAGAGGGAGGCAATCTCCCATGGACTCTTACCGAGACGACTACGTTTAGCTTGGAGTGTTTCAACGGAGTAGGGGGAAGCTCGGGAAAAAAATCGGTGATCGTAGCAGTGGGGGCAGTTGATTTGTGTGGAAATGGCATTCTCAATTCCGGTGAGCAGTGTGATGAAGGACCAAAGAATGATGACACCTGTCTTCTTTCAGGGTGTTCTGAAACATGTCAGTTGCTTGGCGGTCAGATTTGTTCTTCGGTCTGTGGAAATGGACGGGTAGATGCGATTTTCAATCCATCATGTAGCGGGGATGGTTGCTGGGAGGCTTGTGATAATGGTGAGGATAACGGTACTTGTCCATCGCTTTGTTCTACGAGTTGTAATTTAAACGGCAACTGTGTGGATGGTATGACGGTGCGTATCAATGCCTCACCAACCAAGGTTGATCCTGGACGGCCTACAGATATCAGTTGGTCTACAACCAATGCAGTCTCTTGTACAGCGAGTGGAGATGGGTTTTCCGGAAGTATCGGTGTATCTGGTTCTCAGAAAGTAACGGTAGCGTCGCCGCCAAAAACCTATAGTGTGGCGTGTACTGACAAGTATGGGCAGACTCTCGAGAAGTCCATACAAATTGGCAAGAACAAGGCTTCAGTGAATGATAATATTGAGGATTTGAAAGACTTTGTGCGAGTAGTGACACTGAGTCCTATCCCGAATTATATTCCTTTTGGAGGGGGTGAAGTTACTGTGAGGTACAAGGTTGCGCCTGTGGATTCAACCAAGCAAATACCAGATACGTTGCGCTGTAGTCTGAATAAGGCAGATAAACTTGTCAGAGAAATGGAAGTGAAAGACAATATTGCTGTAAATGTAGGAAAAAATGATGCACAGACGTACTTTTTTGAGGGTGATTATGTGGATGAGCAAGTACATGTTGTAGGAAAATATGGGGACAGAACAGTTACTATTACATACAAATGTACTGCCGAGGGGTACGCTGGAGAAGTAGGAGGAAGTATAAGAGTGCTCCGACAATCTGATCCTGCAAAGGCTCCGGAAACGCTTTTCTTTGCTCCAGCTGGCAGAAACGAACCGAGGATGGATAGTAATAGCTCATCTCTTTCTCTAACAGTAGCACCAGGTGATACGACATATGCAAATTTCGGTGTTTTCGGTGCTGAAAGGTGTGAGGCTACTGGCTGGACTCTTCCGAAAATAGCGGCAGGGAGTAGTTATTTTTTTGACGGAGGAGGAATAGTGCAATTGACGGCGTCTCAAGAAGGGAATGTGTTCAGCTTTGAGTGTTGGAACGGAACGCTCTCTACAAGGAAGTCAATAATAGTGAAGGAGGTGTTGAGTTCAGATGGTGGCTCCACTGGTGGTCAAGGATCTGGTTCTGCTTCGGGTACCTCTGGTGGCACTCGGGCCGATGGTGGTAGTCCTGCTAATCGATCAGATGTTCAGGCTAGTCTCATTAGCATCACCAACCCTCTTTCTTTCAACACCGTTCAGGACCTCCTCAACTCCATCCTTGGTTTCCTCCAAGGCATCATCGCTATCCTCTCCCTTATCATGATTGTCATTGGCTCTCTCGTGTATATGACTGCAGCTGGAGATGATAAAAAGCTTGGTACTGGAAAAATGATCATCACTGCCTCTCTCATTGGCCTGGCTCTCGCTCTCGCAGCACCATCATTCCTCAAACAAATCGGAGAGATCCTAGGCTGGGGAACCGTAGATGGTACTGATGTGGCTGGAGCCAAGACTCTCCTTGAGATCCTCCAAACAGCCTTAAACTTCCTCCTCTCCATAGTCGGTATCATTGCTATCATCATGCTTGTAGTCGGAGGACTCATGTACCTCCTCTCTGCTGGAGATGAAGACAGGATGAAGACAGGTAAGTCTATCGTTATTTACTCTCTCATTGGTATCGCGGTCGCTCTCGCAGCCTTGGTCTTGGTGACGCAGGTGGCGCGGTTGTTTGGTTGAGGATAGGGGTTTTTCAGTGAGGCGGCTCATGATATACTGGAGGTATGATACAGAAATTGAGCCCAGAACAAGCCAAAAATCGCATAGAAAACCTGACTCGAGAAATTGAGGTACACAGGAGGGCTTACTATGTCAATGATGACACTAGCATCTCTGATGAAGCCTACGATTCTCTGGTTCAGGAGCTTGAGTCTCTGGAGTATACCTATCCCGAGTACGTCGCTCCCAATAGTCCGACCAAGAGTAGAGTTGGTGGTGAGCCGCTCAAGGCCTTCCAAAAAGTCCGCCATACTACGAGACAGTGGTCGTTTGACGATGTTTTTGATCATACCGAGCTGGTTGCTTGGGACAAAAAGGTGAAGCGTCTGTTACAAAAGGAAGTTGAGGGCGGCAATCTACAAGCTAATGAAGCTAGGAAGCTAGAAGCTGGATTAGAGTATGTCTGTGAACTCAAAATCGATGGACTCAAGATGATTTTGACCTATGAGAATGGAACTTTTGTTCAAGGGGCCACTCGTGGTGATGGAAAAATTGGCGAGGATGTCACAGAAAATATACGTACTATCAAGAGTGTGCCTTTGAAATTGTCGAGAGCGGATGTCAGTGGCGTATTTATCGGTGAAGTATGGTTGCCTGGCAAGGAACTCGAGCGTATCAACGCAGAACGGATACAAAAGAATGAGCCCGTGTTTGCTAATCCCCGCAATGCTGCTGCGGGTTCTATTCGCCAGCTTGATTCCAAAGTGACTGCTTCCAGACAATTGAATTCTTTTGTGTATGATATTGATCAGATTGTCGGAATGAATACGATGCCAGAAACTCAAAAAGAAGAACTCGAGCTGCTGAAAGAACTGGGTCTTCAAATCAATCCACACTTTCGCCTCTGTCGCAGCGTCGAGGAAATCGAAAGCTACTACGAGGAATGGAACAAAAAGCGTCTGACACTCCCGTACGGACTCGATGGTATTGTTATCAAAGTAAATGTGAGGGCATTTCAGGAGGCGCTCGGGTATACGGGAAAGGCGCCGAGGTTTGGAGTGGCCTACAAATTTCCGGCTGAGCAAGCGACGACCGTGGTGGAGGATATCCAGGTGCAGATTGGTCGGACAGGAGTACTGACGCCGGTAGCCAATCTGCGACCGGTGCGGATCGCTGGGAGCGTCGTGAGTCGGGCCACACTCCACAATTATGATGAAATCAAGCGGCTCGATGTACGAATTGGTGATACGGTGGTCCTGCAAAAGGCAGGTGATATCATCCCGGAAATTGTGTCGGTTATCACGAGTCTGCGCACGGGTGAGGAAAAGAAAGTGCACGAGCCCAAGAAGTGTCCTATTTGCGGATCATCTGTCGAGAGGCGTAGTATCGGAATTCTAGGAGGAAAATCAAAGATGGAAGAGAGTGCCGCTCTGTATTGCTCCAATCCGGGCTGCTTTGCCATTGAAAAGGAGCACCTGATCCATGCTGTTTCCAAGAAGGGACTGGATATTCCCGGTTTGGGAGAAAAAATTGTGGAGCAGCTGATGAACGAGGGACTGGTAAAGGACATCTCTGATATTTTTGCTTTGACAGTGGGCGATCTTATGCCACTGGAACGTTTTGCTGAAAAGAAAGCGGATAAGATTGTCGATTCTATCGTCGCGGCAAAGAAAGTTCCAGCCGCCAAATTTTTCTTTGCTCTGGGGATTCATCATGTAGGGGAAGAGACAGCAGAGCTCATTGTAGAGCAAAGCACAAAACTCAAAACACAAAAGCCAAACATTAAAAACCTCACTGATATTGCAACGCATTTTCCGAAGATAACACAAGAAGAGTGGATGTCTATCGATGGAATCGGAAAAGTAGTGGCGGAAAGTTTGGTGGAGTGGTTTGGGGATGAGGAACATCAGGCAGTATTGCGAGCGCTTGAAGACGCCGGAGTGCAGGTGGTATTTCCAGAGCGGCAATCAGGCGTGCGGCCATGGCAGGGCAAGACATTTGTTTTGACGGGGGAACTTTCTGCCTTTACAAGAGATGGTGCCAAGGCTATGATTAAGGAAAGAGGAGGCTCTGTTTCTTCTTCAGTGAGCCAAAAAAC
>CAZPXK010000034.1:5355-7747 GCA_964590035.1 uncultured Bdellovibrionales bacterium | reverse complement strand
GTCCCCTTACGAAACACCCTTTCAAAATCCTTTTGAGTTCTTAAACGAAGGCTTTTCTTCAACATATCTACACACTTTTGATACAATTAAGTATTGACAAAAATATATATTTATGCTGTTGTGAGTCTTTTTCGTCCCTGACGGCGACGACGAGTAATTATAGCCTGACCTCCCTTGGTATTCATCCGTTTGAGAAACCCGTGGCGGCGAGAACGTTTACGACTCTTTGGTTGGTATGTTTTTTTGGACATACAAGCGGAAAATAAATACGTTTTACGAAATGTTTGTCTAGTGTATCAGAAAGAGCCAGAAAGTCAACCCTTTTCCACTTATCCACCAGGTATCCACTTTTTTACTCTCTTTTCACCTCGCATCAATCATATCACCGTGATATACTAGATTTCATTGTGAATAACTTTTCCCCCTATGACCCATGAAGAGCTGTGGAAGGCTGTTTTAGGACAAATCGAGCTTTCTATTTCTAGGGCAAATTTTATTACGTGGTTTAAAAATACCACCATCATCCAAAATAAAGATGGGGTTGTCACTATTAGTGTCCCAAACGGATTTGCAAAAGAATGGCTTGAAAACAAGTACAATCACTACATCCTCAAGGCCCTTAAGGAACTTGATCCTACCGTTCGTGAAATACACTGTTCTCTCACTCCCAATACACCTACTCCCTATCCTCTTGCCACCAAAAACATAGACGCAGTCCAAGCGCCAGAAAATCAAGCGGGGTTTGTACGAAAAAAGATTATCGAAAAGCCATCTTTTGGAACAGACTCTCATACCACACCTGTTTTTCACGAGACTAACCTCAATACTCGCTATACTTTTGAAAACTTCATCGTCGCCGAAAACAACGAGCTCGCTAGAGCGGCTTGTTTTGCCGTCTCACAAAACCTTGGAATGGCTTATAATCCACTTTTTATCTACGGAGGGGTCGGTCTTGGAAAAACACACCTCTTGCAGTCAATTGGGAACGAAGTCATACGAAACGCCCCAGAAAAACGCATCAAATACATCACCTCAGAGCGTTTTACGACAGAATTGGTAGATGCTATCAAAAATCAGAAAATTGATACCTTTAAGGAGTACTATCAGCAGATGGATCTCCTTATTATTGACGATGTCCAGTTTCTTTCCGGGAGAGAGAAGACTCAGAATGAGTTTTTTCATATTTTCAACGCTCTCTACCAGATCAACAAACAAATTGTCATCTCGAGTGACCGCCCTCCCAAAGCTATCCCTACCCTCGAAGATCGCCTGCGCTCTCGTTTTGAAGGGGGAATGATCACTGACATCAGCCGACCAACGCTTGAAACGCGTATCGCCATCCTCGAATCAAAGCTCTCAGAGAAAGGTTTTGTTATAGACGCACCTGCTATCCGCTTTATCGCTGAAAATGCCTCCCAAAACATCCGTGAACTCGAAGGAGCGTTGAATAGAGTCATCGCCTACTGTGAATTTCATAAAATCACTCCTTCTCTTGAAAATACAGAGAGAATTCTGGCAGAACTTATTGAAAACAACAAAAAAACTCTTCAAATAGATGATGTTTTTGCGGTAATTACAGAATTTTACAATGTTTCCAAGGAAGATCTCATCAAAAAAGGTCGCAAAAAGGAAATTTCTCACCCTCGCCAAGTTATGATGTATCTCTTGCGTGAAGAACTCGCACTGCCGTTTTCCACGATAGGAGAACTTTTTAGCGGTCGCGATCACACTACCACCCTTCATGCCTTTGAAAAAATAAATACCCAAAAAGAGACTATCACCCGTCTCAAAGAAGAACTCGCTACACTCCGGGAAAAGCTCTATTATTCCTAATCTTCCATTATTGTTGTGTATAATCCTGTATAGATGGCAAAAATCCATGGATAACCCCTTTATAATTTCACCGCCTCCGTGTACAAATATGATATCTTTTCCACTTTCCACTCATATCCCCGCTCTTTCTAAAGAAATACAAAAACTCCCCACCCCACATTCTTCATAAAGAATGGCTCTCCTCAAGCCTACTTATCACTTATCCAGATATCCACAACACTAATGATAATAAGAGTTTAAAAATTTTTAAAAAAAAGATATTACCTCTTAAGATAAAGATTATGCATATTACTTGTACTCAAGAAAATCTTGCTCGTGCCCTTTCTTATCTAGAACGTGTTGTAGGAAAACAAACAACACTCCCTATTCTGAGTAATTACCTTATTGAAACAGAAAAGGGTCGCCTCAAGATATCGGCCACAAATTTGGAAATAGGAGTAGTAGTCTCTATCGGGGCCAAGATAGAGAAAGAAGGGAAAATAGCAGTACCAGCGAAAATACTGAGTAATTTTGTTTCTAATCTCCCAAATGGGGATATTCTTCATCTCGAAGAAGAACA
>CAZPXK010000034.1:0-5255 GCA_964590035.1 uncultured Bdellovibrionales bacterium | reverse complement strand
ATAGAAATAACCTCTCGTATCCTGAATGGCAAATATCCGGATTATCAACAGATTATCCCAAAAGAGTTTTCTACACAGGTTGTTTTTGAGAGAGCTCTCCTGCAGCGAGCGCTCAAAATAGCTGGTTCATTGTCTTCGTATACATCAGGAGAAATAGCCTTGGTGTTTGATGAACAGGCACAATCCTGTACATTTCTCTCTCGATCGCAGGAAATTGGTGAAAATAAAACGGTATTGCCGGTAGAATTTCTCAAAGGAGGCGCCCCACTGACTCTTTTGTTTAATCCTCGCTATGTTCTCGAGGGTATTAATGCTCTTTCTGGAGAAAAAATACTTTTTTGCGCTAATACCGCTACTTCACCGGTCGCTTTGCGACTTATGGACGAAGAAGCACAGGTACAAGAGGAATATTTGTATTTAGTGATGCCTATTCGTAAATAAAAGGGGATTGTATGAGAACCCTTAGAGATCTTCTTCCAAAAAAGCAGATTTTTTCAGCCACAAAAAACGTGTTGGATGAAAAAACAGTTTTTTATATTGCAAAAAAAGTACTCACGGAAGACTATGGCCTGAAGGGGGTGGAAAATATCATCCCAACACTCTTTCAGGAGAAGAAATTATTTCTTTCTGCGAGAAGTTCCTTGTGGGGGAATGAAATATGGTTGGAAAAAGACCGTTTAAAGGAAAAAATGAATAAACTTCTTGGAACTGAAGCAATCCAAGAGATAAAGATTGATCGAGGGTAGACACTAAATAGTTACTAGAAAGCAACGTCGACGTTCTTGCTGTCAGTAGCTTTGTTATCATTTTCATCACGAAGTTCTACCTCTACTTTGATGCTCGAGTTATTTTTGCTATCAGGGATAGAATAGGTGTATGAGTAGGGCTTGTCGCTACTGGTACCCACGGTACTACCGTCGATAGAATAGGTCACCTTGTCAACGCCATAGGGAGCATCGGCATTGACGCTCAAGGTGAGAGAGGAAGATGAAGTATTGCCAGCCACTGTGAGACTTACTTTTGGCTTGTAGCTACTAAAATCATCGGCATCACACTCATCTTCTGGTGCATCGGCAACCACCACTCCTTTTTGCTTTTCATACCAGTTTTCTACCCCCTTTTCCCAGTTTTTGTACTGAGCATCACGATCAGGACTGTCCGGTTTTGGTCCGCGAGGGTTATCACGGCTGATATAGTGGAGGATATCGTGATCGCTGACGAAATCTTTCTTATCAGTATCTTTATCCCGACAATACTTGTTGGCGAGGCAATATTTATTCTTTTTATCAGGAATTTTGCAGACTTTAAGGTCTTTTTTCATCTCAAGTTCTCCAGCGAGCATGGGTTTATTGGTTTTTCCCTCGCCATCACCAATCTCATCATCAGGATTGTACTTAGGGAAATCTTCTATAGGGTAGTTCACGAGTGATTTGTCCAGAAACGCTCGAAAAATAGGGGCAGCAACATTGACACCATCAGCGCCCTCTACCATAGGGGTATTGTCATTGTTTCCTGCCCACACGCCAACGGCGAGGGACGGAGTATACCCCATGGTCCATCCGTCTCGAAATTCATTGGTAGTACCAGTTTTGGCCACTACGGAGCGTCCATCAAAACGGAGAGGATTACTTTCTCCAAAGACCCAGGCGCGATTCTCATTGTTTGAGAGTACTGAGTCGAGCATAGCAACATACTTTTCTTCAACGACTCGTTCGCCAGGTGTGCTTTTGAATTCTTCCAGGAGTTCTCCCTTGGCATTTTCTATGCGAAGAATAGCGGTTTTCTCGCGCTTGATCCCTCCTGTAGCAAGCGTTCCATAGGAAGAGACATGCTCCAGGAGCTTCACCTCACCTCCACCGAGAACAAGTGAAAGACCAACACGTGAAGGGTCGTTCAGTCCGCTCAATCCCAAGCTTTTAGCCAGTTTCACTGAATCATTGACTCCGGCGAGGTACAGAGTTTTGACCGCGGGGACGTTGAGCGATCCACCGAGGGCTTTTTTCATTGAGAGTGGTCCATGAAACTTGCCATCATAATTGTTGGGCTGATAGCTTTTTCCCTCGGCTGTTTCAAACTGCGTTTCTACGTCGTAGAGGATAGTTTCTGGGAGGTAGCCTTTGGTAAAGGCGGTCAGGTAGACATAGGGCTTAAAAGAAGACCCAGGCTGGCGATCCCTTATAGCAACATTGACATTGCCATCGATAGATTCGTCGAAATAGTCTTTGGACCCGACCATGGAAAGAATCTGACCGGTTTTCGGGTCAAGCGCAACGAGTGCAGCGTTGGAAGCGTTCCATTTTTTGTTTTTTTCAGCCTGTTCGCGGACAGCTTGTTCAGCAATTTGTTGTTTATCCCAGTCCAGGGTGGTGATAACCTTGAGCCCTCCTTGTTCCACGGCTTGATCACCATATTTTTGCTGGAGGTAGTCTTTGATGTACATGACAAAGTGCGGCGCAGCAATGAGGTCTTTCTGAGGAGTAATTTTTTCGAGGGTGGGTGTTTCTATAGCACTATTAGCCTGTTCTTCTGTAATATAACCCAGACGAGCCATGGTTCGGAGGGTAAAGTTTTTGCGCCCAATCAGCGCGTCCTGACGGGATCCATAAGGGGAGTAGTAGGTGGTGGCCTGTGGCAGAGCGGCAATGAGAGCTGCTTCGTCGAGAGAGAGCTCCCTCGCCGGCTTACTGAAAAACGTCTGGGCAGCCGCTTCTATCCCATAGGCGTTGGATCCATAAGGGATTTCGTTCAGGTACATGGCGAGAATCTCGTCTTTCGAGAACTTGGTTTCCATTTCAAGGGACAAAATAACCTCCTTTACCTTTCGAACGAGGGTTTTTTCATTGCTGAGGAGGGTATTTTTGACAAATTGTTGGGTAATAGTTGATCCTCCTTGGGCTTTATCGAGGGTGACAATATCGCGCAAGAGAGAGCGCATGATCGAGGTAAGCTTGATACCGTAGTGATTGTAGAAATCCTGGTCTTCCAGGCTGATGGTAGCGTACTTGATGACATCAGGCATATCCTCAAAGGGAATGACAGTACGTTTTTCTTCGCCGTGTACCTCGTAGAGCAGATGATCCCCGGTGCGGTCGTATATCTTGGTAGACTGGACGATGACGCGCTTATTGACCTCTCCTGGGTTGGGGAGGTCTTTGGCTATCCAGGCAAAAATAGAACCCACCGTGACAAAACCTATTAAAAAAGTAAAAAGGCCGATACGGAACAGAGTCCGCCAGATCTTACTTTTTGGCTTTTCCAAGCCAGGAACAGTGCGTCTCTTGCGAAAAAATGTCATAGAAAAATAGATACGGTATCTCTATTGTATACCATAAAAAAAGGGAAAATGGAAGTTCCGAAAGAGAGCGCCAGACCCTGGCAGGTGGCTTAACGAAGATCCGGAAAAATGCTTTTCAAGATTTCACTCGAAACATCGACGCCCTTGCCTTCTACGAGAGGTTTTTCGTGCATGTTGTAGAAGGGGTTGGGATTGATTTCAATGATAGTGTAGTCGCTTTTTTGGGAGCTAATGTCATGAGCGAAGAAGTCAATGCCGCCGTAGGTGAGTCCTACGGATTCGATTGCGCGAGTACAGATTTTTTTGAAGGAGGGATGCATTTTTTCAGTACACTCAACAGAGCGACCACCATCAGACATGTTCAAGTTATTTCGAAGCTTGAGGAAATAGTTTTTAGGGAGCACCGACTTCATTGTGAGGCCGTGGTTGGCGATGGTCTCCTTGGCAACTTTATCAAGTCGTATCTCAAATCCAGGCTGTCTGTGCGTATCAAAGTCTTGGATGAGTTTTTTCAAAGAAGAGACTCCATCTCCGGTAAGGCCTGCGGAAATTTTTTGAACACAGGAGAGAACCTTGCCATTGAAAACAAGAACGCGGTATTCATTGGCTACAAACATTTCTTCAATCAGAAATTTAACGCCAGGACGTTTCCCATAAGCTCCCTTGGCGTGGGCTATGGCCGAGCTCAGTTCTTGCGGAGAAGTGATATCCCACGTGACTCCTTTTGCCAGGGAACCATCAACGGGCTTGCATATGAGCGGGTAGGTAAGTTTTTTTTCCTGAATAAGTCGAAGGGCTTCTTTGATAGAACTCGCAGTGATTCCTTGAGGAGTTTTTATGTTCGAAGCATTCAGAATAATTTTGGTAGTCTCTTTATTGGTGGTGAGATTGCCCATCCGTTTGTAGATAGGGAGATTTCTCTTGTAGCAAAAAATAGCCTTTCCACCGTGCTCAAGTTTGAGGATGGGAGAAGTCCCTTTTTGAATCATCTCTATTGTGACACCGAGCTCGAGAGCTCTTTTGAGAAAAGATTTGAAACCGCCGTGCTTTACGTTACGAATGTATTCTTGAATGGGCATATTTTTTGTGCGAGTAGCTTAGTATAAAGGGGAGGGAAGGGATTATTTATTGATATCGATGAGAAATTTTTTTAAATGTTTTCGCCCGATAATAGCAGGATATTGGAGGCCCGATCGATTAATGACTGAGACCTTTGCGGGGATATGAAGGTCGTCCATTATGAACTCAATCTGAATCATGGGGCGGTAACTGATCCCATGCGAGGACTTTACGACCGCGGTATCTGCAAGCCCCGGAACAGTCAGGAAAAGTTTTTCTCGGTCTTCCTTTGGGAGATCTTCGTAGATATTTTTGAAAGAAGATACTTTTTCTTCAAATGCTTTGAGTGTTTCTTCGAAGCCCAGTTCTTTGGCCAGTTCGGTGTCGATGGAAGTAGAGTCAGCGCCGGTGTCGATCTTGGCTTCGACTTCGATTTCTTTCCCGTCTTTCCCGATGAGCTTGACCTTTTCGATACTGCCGATGACGCGTTTACCGGAGAGCTCTTCAATCTCTTCTTCAATCTCTCCACCGAAAAGATTTTTGCCGACACGGATACCGCGCTCAGTGGTTTTGATCTTGAGCCCCGACACGCGCTTGAGGCGACCCTTGAGTCCGGCTAGATTGGCGAGTTGGATAGAGAGTCCGGGACGAGCGTTCAGTTCCAGGATGACCGGTCCGCGGTCGCGATCGATGGCGATGTCGGCGCCGAGAAATCCGAGACCCGAGAGTGCTTGTGCTTCCACTGACATGCGGAGAATTTCTTTCCAGTAGGGAATTTTGATACCCGAGAGGACGAGGCGAGTGCCAGGGACATATTCGATGAGCTGGCCTTTGCCGATGATAGCGGTAGTAGTTGTCCCGGTCGCCAGGTCGATACCGACACCGATAGCGCCTTGCTGCA
>CAZPXK010000033.1:3236-8284 GCA_964590035.1 uncultured Bdellovibrionales bacterium | reverse complement strand
CTATTCCGTCCACTCAGTCGGTGGTGTAAAAGGTTTCTTACGCCAATCATCAGACTGTCGACACAAATAAAGCGACGCTGTCCTGGGATCTACCAAAAGCTGCTCCGTTATACTTTCCATCCGCAATCCCTGCGATCCCTTGATCAGCACCAAGTCTTCTGTACGAACGATATTCATTACCGCTTCGAGAGCGGTCATCGGATCCGGCAACCACAGTACCTGCCGCCGAGAAAATCCATCCTTGAGCAGCTGCTCGTGGAGCGCCCGCATATGTTTCCCAACAGTCACTACCACATCGACACCGGAATCTTTCACTGCCGAAGAAAGCTGTGCATGTTCACGGTCGCTCTCCGGACCAAGTTCCAGCATATCCCCCAGTATCGCTACTTTTCGCGGAGCCATCAGTTCTTTCATCACCTCCAAGGCTGCGCGTGTCGATGCCGGTGACGCATTGTATGTGTCATCCAACAGATAGGTATTTTCCCGACCTGGTAGCAGTCGCAATCGACCCGGCAGTGGTTCAAATTTTTCAAGCGCCTCGATAGCCGCTACGGGATTCAACTTGAGTGCCACTCCAAGTGAGAGCGCGGCCAAGGCTGCCGGAATATGATGTTTGGCAACAACTTTCGGCAAACGGAGCGGTACCGTTTTGCCATCAAAATTCACCTTGAAAGAAAGCCCTTCCGCTCGCTTTGCTTCACGGTGAAAGACAAAATTATCGGCATGCACATCGGCACCCTCTTCAAATCCATAGGTCAGCACCTTAGCCTGTGTCTTTTCACGCATTTTTTCCGTGCGTTTGTCATCGGCATTCAAAATAGCGATACCGCCTTCCGGAAGAGCGCTAATCATCTTTCCTTTTTCCTTGGCAATATTACCGAGCGTACCAAAAAACTCCATATGGCTCGAAGAAATTTGTGTCACGATACCGATACGCACCGATATAAACTCAAGCAAGAAATCCATGTCCCCCGGCCGATCAATCCCCATTTCGAGCACCAGCACCTCGGGATAGCGCACCGGAAAAATCATCACAAACAACCAGCGAAAAAACACCCCGGTCCAGCGAAAAAACGAGCTCCCACCACTCTCTGCACCGATCACGGTAAGTGGGATACCGATTTCGTTGTTATAATTTCCTTCGGCTTTGCGCACGGTATACGCCACCGCGAGCACCAGTGCTACCGCCTCTTTTGTCGAACTCTTCCCTACCGATCCGGTTATACCGACAATAAGCGGCTCATACTTCTGGAGCACCTTGCGTGCCATAAAACGAAGCATTTTTTCCAGGATTTTTCTTTTGTTCATGATACCGTTATTACCGTTTGGATGTTTCCTCGGTCGGTTTGACCTTGGCGTACTCTAGCAAAAATTTCATAATCTGACCAAATGTCGGCGCAGCACTGGACTCCGCCCATTCCACATTTTTTGGATTATCCAGCTTTACCGCTACGACAAATTGCGGATTTTCAATAGGAGCATAACCAACAAATGACCCGATACTTCGTCCTTCTTCATACCCTTTTGCTCCACTCTTGGCGACCTGTGCCGTACCAGTCTTTCCACCTACCAGGTATCCCGGGACATCTGCCCGTTTACCATGACCATTGACCACCACACTGCGCAGCATCAACCCCATGAGGCGGCTCGTCTCTTCACTGATGACCCGGCGCACCTCTGTGGGAGCGTTCTTTTCCTCCCGGCCATCCGCATGAATCACCCGATCGATGATATTGGGTTTGAGAAGCTTGCCACCATTGGCCAGTGCTGCATAGGCCGTGACCATCTGAAGCGGCGTGGCCGTGATGCCCTGTCCGAACGAAGCCGTAAAAAAATTGATAGTTGCCCGATCATTACTCAGGTTCTTGAGATTTCCAGAAAGTTCAGCAGGCAATGCCACGCCTGTCCGTTCTCCAAATCCAAAACGTTTCAAATATTCACCAAAAAGTCGATTGCCCACCAGTTTCTCCACATATATAACTCCCGTATTGATAGATTCGTCGAGTACCTTGTACATAGAGCTGCGCCCATACACTTTTTCTTCAGCATTTCGCATAGTGTATCCAGCCTCGGTCACAAATCCGGGATCGGTGTACTCTGTTGTTGGCGCGACTTTTCCATCTTCGATACCAATCGCCATGGTAATCGGCTTCATGATCGAACCAGGCTCATAGGCCGTACTCACGGCGTGATTCAAAAAAATAGCATAGTCCTCCTCTTTCGAATAATTATTCGGATCAAACTGTGGTGAGGTAGCCATAGCCAGGATATTTCCGGTCTGTGGATCCATGACAATGGCCGTGGCCGTATCTGCCTGATAGCGCTCGACAGAATCCTTCAAAATCTTTTCCGTCTCATACTGAATCACTCGATCCAGTGTGAGAATAACGCTCTCGCCATTTTCCGCATGCGTAATAGCACGATCCGAAAGCGGAATCCAGCGTCCACTGGCATCTTTTTCCTGAGTGAGTGTTCCGGTTTGTCCTCGCAACTCTGCATCAAGTGATGCCTCGACACCATACCCCCCGGCACCGCCTCTTTCTCCCAAACTCGCAAAACCAATCACCTGTGAAGCCAATTCTCCTGCCGGATAATAACGATACTTTTCCGGCAACAGTGCCACTCCTTTCAGGCCAAGTTCTTTAATACGCGCTACTTCTTCTTCCGTCAAACGTTTCTTGATAATTTCAAACGGATCATTCGGTCGGCCAATCTTGTCACGAATTTCACCCGCATCCATACCGAGTACCCGCGAGAGCTCCAGGGTGACAGTATCTTTTTCCACAATGTCTTTTGGTACCACAAAAACCATCTGATACTCCCGATTGACCGCTAGAGGATATCGATCGATATCACCATCGTGCATATATATCTCACCGCGATCGGCCGAGAGTTCAAGCGAAGTACTGTGTTGATTTTCAGCTAGTGCCACCCACTTGTCATGAGACAGTACTTGGAGCGAAAACAACCGACTCATAACGACTAGACCAGTAAGAAACAAAAAAAACGAAAGAAACCTGATACGAAGCAGGCCTCCAGAAACAGTTTTCTTTCCTTTTTTCTCATCAAAATCACCCTGCTTCTTAGAAGAAAATATTCCTTTGAGGAAACTTTTGGACTGATGGTGTGGGGTATTTCGCATATCGTTCACTTGCTCATCACGTGAAATTACCCCCTTTCTATCTCACGGCCACCTGGCCACTCTGGTGTACAGAAACAGCAGGAGGATTTTGTTGTTCCAAATATTTTACATCTTCCAATTTCTTCATCTGAAGCTCCCCCTGTGATTCCTCGATACGTTTGAGCGATCGCAGATCTGCTTCGGCAATACGCAGTTCGGCATTTTCTTGTTTCAAAATATCTATCTCTTTTTCCAGTGTTCGCATGTGATATCCCTGCACGGCACTCTGATTGACCGAGTACAGATACCCTCCGCCGGAAGCAAAGAGAATGGCAAGCACAACAAAGACAAACACATGCGCAGAGCCGGAAAGCTCACGAGTATTTTTCTTTGACGCCGATGACGTCATCATTTTTTGACGAAATACTGCCATATTGAATTGTTTTTTTGTTTTTTTCGCCGGTTGGCGAATCAGCCTTAGGCTGAGTTGTCCCCTACAACTTCTCAAATCCTCGGAGTTTTGCACTCCTCGCTCGCGGATTTTGTGCGAGCTCTCCTTCGCTGGAAACGATCGGTTTTTTGGTCAAAATACGTACCTTTGGCTGCTGACCACAACGACATATCGGGAAATTTGGTGGACAGATACATCCTGCTGCCTGTTCCTTCAAAAACTGTTTGACTCTTTTGTCTTCACCTGAATGAAACGTTATCGCTGCCAGTCGTCCTCCTTTTGACAAGCAATCAACAGTCTGACCAAGAAACGATTCCAGATGTTCAAATTCCTTATTCACGGCAATTCTCAGGGCTTGAAACGTTTTGGTGGCTGGGTGAATTTTTTGAGCATACCGGAGTTTTTTTGGGTAGACCTCTTCAATGAGGGTTCGCAACTCTCCAGTCGTCTCAAATATTTTCTCCTCACGCCGCTTCACGAGAGCACGAGCGATGCGTCTCGCCTCGCCCTCATCACCATACTCCAAGAGTATTCTTTCCAGAGCGCCGAGTGAGTACTCATTCACAATATGCGCGGCCGAGAGTGACTTTGACTGATCCAGACGCATATCAAGCGGACCATCCTGCTGAAAACTGAGTCCCCGTTCTGACGCCTCTATCTGATCAGAAGAAAATCCCAGGTCGGCAAGTATTGCATCAACCGAACCGATACCCAATCGTTCCAGATGCATAGTCATTTCCGAATAGTTCCCATGCACCAGCACGAGTTTACCATCCCGAAATGCCTGATCAAGAAGAGTATCCGCAGCAATCCGTAATCTGAAACGATGGAGCGCCTCCTCGTCTGCATCAAAGGCAATCACTCGGCCTGTTGGCAAAACACATTCGAGCATCATACTCGCATGCCCTCCGCCGCCAAGCGTCGCATCCACCACGATCATTCCCTTTTTAAGGTGCAGCAACTCTCGCACTTCTTCGAACAACACTGGAATATGCTTCGTCATAATTTCTAATTACTAATTCCCAATTCCTAATGAAACGCCTAAACATCTGATGCGTTTTTATTTTTGTTAGAAATAAGGTATTAGTTAATAGAAATTATTTAGTATATCCCGAGCTTACCTAAATCTTCTGCAATCTTTCCAGTATTTTTCTCCGCTTGGCTCTTGTATTTGTTCCATTTCGTCGTATCCCAGATTTCCAAACGGTTGAACAATCCGACAATCGTCACTTCTTTTGAAAGACCGCCATCTTTTTTCAAATATTCTGGCAGCAGCACGCGTCCCTGACTGTCGAGTTCTACATCTGTCGCTCCAGCGAGCATCACTCGGATAAAACTGCGTGTTCCCGACTCACCAACCGGCAGTGTTCCCAACTTAGTTGCCAATTCCTCCCATACTTTCATCGGATAAACAAAAAGACAGTTATCGAGACCACGTGTCACTATCACTTTGTTCCCCAACTCACCACGAAACTT
>CAZPXK010000033.1:0-3136 GCA_964590035.1 uncultured Bdellovibrionales bacterium | reverse complement strand
AGATTGGCCACATCACCAAATGTTCCTTTGATCTCATCATCATACTCATCCCACAATGGTAGTGGCCACACATAGTCACCGCTCTCCTCACCTAAATGACGGAATCTCAATTCGAGTTTTTCATCTTCGGTAAAAAGTGCGCTCGCTCGTTCTCCGAGTGCTCCCATCGCTGCACCTGTAAGTGTCGCGACATCAATGACCAGTGATGGACTGTACCGTTTGGCATAGTGAAGTGCATCAGCCAAAACAATCCGACCTTCTGCATCGGTGTTCAACACTTCAATCGTTTTGCCAGACATAGAACGAATGATGTCACCGGGACGATAGCTAGCACCCGACATCATGTTCTCGACTGCCGGCACGAGCACCACGATATTCTTTTTCAACTTCAAACGAGCGGCGGCAGCCAGAGCATGGATGACGGCAGCGCCGCCGGACATGTCCATGTTCATCCCGAGAATGAAGTCACTCGGCTTCAAGTTAATACCGCCTGTATCAAAGGTCACACCTTTGCCCACCAAAACAACCGGCCCCTCCTTCTTTTTCCCACCGAAATATTCCAAAACAATAAATCGTGATGGCGCATCCGACCCCTGCCCAACTCCGAGCACGCCACCCATCTTCTGTTTGGTCATCTGCTTTTCATCGAGCACCGTCACTTTGACAGGAAGTCCCTTCACCGAAGCCCTAGCATGACGTGCCAAAATATCAGGCGTCATTTCTCCTCCGGGCATCGTCGCGATGTGTCGTGAACGATTCACTTCTTCACCAATGATCACACCTCGCCTGATACCCTCCTTTACTTGTTTTCCGGAAACTAGAGAAACACCACTGAGAAAAATAGCTTTGATCTGTGGAAATCCTTCTTTGGGTGCCGTCAAAAACTCTCGAAAGGAAAACTCCGCCATCACAAAATTCACCGCCAAGAGCTCAGCCAAATCCGCCGGCGTTATCTTGAGATGTGGAAAATGAAACTGTTTGAAATCAAGCGAAACCAGAGAATACTTCTTGGCCAAGGCCTCACGTACGATACGACGCGCCAAGAGCATCAGTTTGCGCCGGGTTATCTTTTCCCGCTGCCCAATAACTAACACCAGTGTCTCTCCATCATTCTTCGCTTCCACCACCCCGTCTTTTCCCTCTTCCTCAAAACGTACGCGGAGCACATCCTTCTTCACCTTACCAGCCTCAACAATCTTAATATTCATAGCTATCAATTAAAACATAATGTGTTTCTGAGCAACTTTTCCTTTTCCTCCCCTTTCGTTCCGGCGAACATATCCGACTCGTTCTGCCGAACAGGGAGTTCTCGGGTCGAAGCCTCACTGTTCTCTCGACTGTTACCGGCTCACTCATCGCACATGTGACCGCCGGAACCCGGAGTTCAGAAAAGAAAAAGTTGCCCAGAAACCCGCCTCAACAAACACTTCATTGCTTCCTCAGCTCTTCTATATCCCTCAACACTTCCAACGCATGCTCCGCGGGCTTCACGTTCTCATACACTTTGGCAATCTTGCCATCAGGTGCAATGAGAAACGAAGTACGGAGAATCCCCATATATTCACGCCCCATAAATTTTTTCTTTGCCCACACTCCATACAGCTCCACTACTTTTTTCTCCTCGTCAGCCAAAAGTATAAATGGTAGTTCGTATTTGGTAACAAATTTGGCATGCTTTTTGACCGTATCCACACTGACACCAAACACGACCGCTTGCGAACGTTTGAACTGAGGAAAGTTATCGCGGAACTGACAAGCCTCCACGGTACAACCCGGTGTATCGTCTTTGGGATAAAAATAGAGTATCACCCATTTTCCCACATAGTCCTTAAGGGTATGCAGTTTTCCCTCCTGATCAGGCAAAGTAAAATTTTTCGCCTTTGTTCCTTTTTTCGGTAGCATAGTTGTATTCACAAAAGGTAATGAGCAATTTTATCATAAAAAGAAAAACCCCGCCACGCGTTGCGCAACGGGTTATTTGACTACCTTCTCTCTCCTAAGTCTTGATTCAGGAATTCTTCACTTCCTCTGCCACGTGCGGACACATGGCCGCATAAACCAGTCGACTCACGCGTTCAAACAACTCCCAGGTTTTTTGGCAAGAGCCAAGTTGTTGCCGCGCAACTCGCACAGAGCTAACTGCCAAAGCATAGTTGCCATTGATCACCAACTCGAGAATATCGAGTAATTGGAGTTGCCCTAATCGCTGGAGCTCTAGCATCAACTTTGCTGTTTCCTTCTGAATCGGACAGATCTCCGTCTGTCCTTCCTCTATAGCTTTCATTGCCACCTCTTTTTTGGCCATTGGCCAGTTCATTCAAAGAAACCGCTCTCAAGGGTGGTTTCGCATAACCTGTCGTTCCAGGCTTTAAGAATAGTAACCTAAAAACCAGCTACCGTCAAGATGGCTGGTCTTTTTCTTTTATCTCAAGATACTTCCTCCCCTTCAATCTCTCGGGAAAGTATTCTTGCTTAGCCTCTTCGGCATCAGTAAAATCTGGTGTGTATTTGTAATTTTTTCCATACTCCAGCTCTTTCATCAGTTTGGTTGGAGCATTCCGCAAATGGAGCGGGACGGGCTCATTGGGAAACTTACGTACATCTTCTTTGGCCGCACCATAGGCGACATAGAGCGCATTGGATTTCTTGGAAAGAGCCAGATACGTGACGGCCTGCGCCAAATGCACCTCACACTCCGGCATCCCAAGCATTTGGCACGCTTGAAAAGCTGCCACGGCCTGCGGGAGCGCAAATGAATTGGCGATACCGATATCTTCCGACGCAAAGCGCACCAGTCGCCTGGCGACATAGATCGGATCCTCCCCGGCTTCCAGCATACGTGCTAGATAATAAAGCGCTGCATCAGCATCATTCCCCCGGAGTGATTTATGCAGTGCTGAAATAATATTGTAGTGTTCCTCACCATTTTTATCATAGAGGAGGTGCGAGCGCTTGACGACTTGTTCCACTACTTTCGTATCGATATGATTCTTTTTCAATGCTGCCGCCTCGAGCGTATTTAGGGTCATACGAGCATCGCCGCCCGACACCGCTGAGATAAATGACAGTGCCGTATCATCGGCCGTCACTTTTTTCCCAAAATATTTCTGGCTCTTTTCAAGCGCTCGCTTCATCA
>CAZPXK010000032.1:0-8660 GCA_964590035.1 uncultured Bdellovibrionales bacterium | reverse complement strand
CTGTGTGCGACGTTTGCTTTGGCGGCCACTGATTCGACTGAGACGACCGCTCGCTATGGACAAGCCGATATCTGGTACGGCCATGGTGCTGGGCGAGTGTGTCAGACAGTCACGGCTCAAATCGCCAGTCCCGCCGTGCCTGGTTCAGTGATGATCCGATAAGTATGATCGATACTGCGTCGCTTTCGTTTCTGGGATGGACAGTGTTTGTGTTCATGAGTCTGCTGTCGTTTCTCATCGTGTGGTGGGACAAGGTACAGTCAAAAAAGAGTGGGGCTGAGCGGGTTTCAGAGGGTATGTTGTTTTTCTTGGCAGCGTGTTTCGGAAGTCTCGGAGTGCTCTTGGGGATGTTTGCTTTTCGTCACAAGACGCGCAAATGGTATTTTCTCCTCGGTATCCCGCTTCTTATCGCCGAAAATATCGCCCTGCTTCGAGTGTTCAGAGGTCTTTAGGAGAGTGTTCGGACAGGTTCTCCCGGTATGGTACAATCACGGTAGATAATTTGTTATCACCTCATATGGCACAGAAAATATTTATAAATCTTCCAGTGAAGGATTTGGCAGTGTCGATGGATTTTTTTAGCAAGCTTGGTTTCGAGTGTAAGCCGGAATTTACCAGTGAGAATGGCGCCTGTATGGTAGTGAGCGAAAGTATCTTTGTCATGCTCTTGGTAGAGGGATTTTTTCAGACGTTTACGAAAAAAGAAATTGCTGATGCAACCAAGGTAACCGAAGTGTTGACGGCGCTCTCAGTTGATTCGCGTGAGGCAGTGGACTCGCTGTTGACGCTGGCACTGGAAGCTGGTGCTGAGGAGGCGCGTGAAGCACAAGACCATGGCTTTATGTATGCTCGGTCCTTTGAGGATCCAGATGGTCATATCTGGGAAATATTTTTTATGGATGAAAAGACGGTAGCTGAAGAGACAAAAGAGAATTGAGAAACAATGATGACCAGCGGTATGCTAAAATGAGAGGACTGTATGAGAAAGAAAAAAAGTATTTTTGATCCGGCAAAGCTCTTTGATTGGTGGTCGGTGCCACATTTTATGTTTGGTATCGTTATGGCGCTCGCCGCTATTTCTTTTTCGTGGCCGGCTTTTTTGGTATTTGTCACCATGTTGGTTCTGGCGCTTTTGTGGGAATTATTGGAAAAATATGTGCGTTTATCAGAAGCACCGGGGAATGGTTGGGTAGATGTGGTATTGCCACTCCTTGCTTTTGTGGTGACGTATCTTTTGGTTGATCAGGCCGCGCTCAATCATGATCGTCACTTGGGGCTACTGACCATTACGACGCTCCTGTATGGGTTTATCAATTTGATTGCTTGGCGCGCGCGTTTTGAAAAAGATCAGGATTTCTTGGGCTAGTAACTAAGTAAATTTTTTATACACGTATGAATGAACAAAAGATTTGGGAAAAGAAGAAAGTGTGCATCATTGATGATGACCCCAATTTGCGGGAGATTTATTTCACGAAATTTACCCAGGAAGGATTTCAGGTGGTTATGGCCGTAGATGGAGAAGAAGGACTGAAGAGTATTCGAGATACTCGCCCGGACATCGTCCTTCTCGACTTGCAGATGCCGGTCAAAAATGGTATCGAGGTACTCCAGGAACTAGATGAGGACGAAGTTCTTTCCAAGATTCCTGTGATTGTTCTTACAAATATTGACAACGAAGAAGCTTTCAAAGAAGTCGGGAAATTTGAAACACGTTTTTATCTGATCAAATCCCTGACCACACCACAGCAGGCAGTGGACTATGTCCGAGAGGTCTTGTAAAAGTATAAAAAATTTATGGAACCATCAGTGATTATCCTCATAACCTGGGTGCTCATCATCATCGGATTGGCCGGCACCATCATTCCCGGATTACCCGGAGTCGGACTTATTTTTGGTGGAATACTGTTGTACGCGTTGTATTTCGGTGTCGAGTCCGTGGGTATGACGACCCTCATATTTCTGGGAGCGGTTACGGTGTTGTCATTTGTTTTGGATTTGCTGGCAGGGCTCTATGGGGCGAAGCGTTTTGGCGCAACACGATCCGGTATCATCGGTTCCATAGTCGGGGGAGTGGCTGGACTCCTTGTTCTCAGTCTACCTGGTCTTTTTTTGGGGATGTTCCTGGGGGCCGTATCAGGGGAATATTTTCTTGCTAAAAAGAACGGAGAAGAGGCTTTGAAAGTGGGATTAGGAAGCGTGCTTGGTTTTTTGGCAGGAACCTTACTCAAGTTTCTTTTGGGATTGATTCTTGTTTTTGTTTTTATCGCAAAGATTTGGTTTTAGTGATATACTCGAATTGAAAAGTCTTCAGAAAGAAGATGCGAAAAATTGAAACCCACCTGGATTTTCAGGGAAAAATGTAATTTTTTCCGTTAACTCATTTTTCGGGATTCAGCCGCTCTTCCGAATTGAGGACTTTTCGTTTTTTGGCTAGAATAAGGCAAAAATAACAGGTATTGTGAGAGGGTGCTCTGGGGCTTGCGCTCCCTACGAATTCGTGCTATACTCACAGGGTAGATGCGGAAACAGAGTCGAGTTTCACGATATAATTCACCAAATACATCAAATATGAACGGAACTATCAAGACCCTTACGGACCGTGGATTTGGATTCATTGCTCGCGAAGGCGAAGTGAAGGATCTTTTCTTCCACTCCAAGGACCTCGTAGGCGTTGCTTTCGATGAGCTCAAGGTTGGCGATATGGTCACCTTTGAAATCACAGAAGGCCAGAAGGGTCCTGCTGCGACTAACGTATCTCGCGCGTAATTGCCGAGGGCGTAAGTCCAGAAGGAAACAAAAAACCACCCCGAGTTTATCGAAGGGTGGTTTTTTTGTGCTTTTTCGAAACAGCGATCGCAATCAACATCTTTGGCAGCAGGGTTCTGCGTCGATCAAGAGCGTTGCGTATCACTGTTGGAAAGTACTTGGTCGGGAATAGGTTCTCAGATGGGACTAGAGTCTCGAAAGACTCATCACATAACTCCCCAGCGGACAGATTCTCGAGCTTCTACTGTTCCGATTATCGATAAAGCGAAAGAACTGTGTCCGAGCGACGTCACTCGGGCTTTTATAATACATGAAAATTTGTAACGCGTCCACCCTCTGAAGAGACAATTGACGGTGGATAATTTTTGGCGTAGAGTGGGGTATCGTAGCAGTTTAAAAAAAGAAAGGTGGGGTTATTATGTCAGGATATGTGGAATCTCATGTCAGTGCTGACGTAGCGCGGGCATATGAGAGATTGGCGGAACAACAACAGAGTATAAAGTCGGCTGCCACAGTCATTCTGCAGAAAGCCCACTGGAGTATCGCGCGGAAACTGAAACATTCTCTTTTTCCGATGCGGCGGCTGGTAGCTGAACAGGTGCGAGGAATTTTTTCCGGAGAAAATGGCCGGAGAACAGCTGTGGTTCTTTCCTTTGCGCCGGTGACCTTGTTGTTTGGGGAAGTTAAGAATCGACGCGGTATTACTCGTTACTCTTTAGGGCCGGATGGGTTGCTGAAAGTGTTTTTTCCGAAAAAAGGGATCTTTCGCAAAACACCCAAACCCGTAGTGTCCCAAGTGAGTATCGAGGAGCTCTGCTGTTCTGCGGATCCAAAGGAAGTGTATCGCGCACTTTACAAGGTACTCCATTTGGCGGCAGCTGAAGTTTTGCAGAGAAGGTGATAAAAACATATCCCTTCTTTTTCTTTATAAATTTTCTGATAAGGAAATAAAAAAAGACGCCTGGGTGTCGGCTGACACGGGCGTCTTGGCGGCGGTCTCCCTCAAATGAGAGAGGCCTGGGTTTTGGGCGCTTCGGCGAAGCGGTCTTTTATGGCAGACTTGACCAGCCCGCCGATGATGCGGCGGTGCGCCAAGTAGCCGTCGGTCCACGGGATGACCCCATATGGCTTACCCACCTTGGGGAAAAGACGTTCGAAAACCTTGAGGTCGAACTCGGGCCCCATCTTGGCGACGATGAGGTCACAGATGATGTAGTAGTAATTTGGGTGAGTCCGGGGGTAGTGACGTTTCGTCATTGCGGTCTCCAGGTAGGGTTGTCAAAGAAGTAACCTTGTATTATACTCTAATTTACCATAAAAGTCAACCCCGCACCATTTCTAGTAAAAGAGAGTTGTTTTTGTTAGTCTAAGCCGAGAGGCGAACACGTCTATTATTAACCTTCCCTTGTCACTCGTTTCCCTTGGAAATGGTGCGGGGTCAAGACTTGTGCCAGCACTATGGGAGAAAAAAGTAACGCTTGCGGCGTTTCACAAGAAAAATGAACTACCGGAAAACCCGGGAGTGTACTTCTTTTTGGCTGCAGATGGGACGCTTTTGTATATCGGTAAAGCGACGTCGCTTCGTGATCGGGTCAAGAGCTATTTCATACAGGATCTGAGTGAAACCAGGGGGCCCAAGATTGAGCTGATGCGGCCGCTCATTGCAGTGATCGGATATCGCGAAACTGAGTCGGTACTCGAGGCGCTCATCCTGGAAACTAACCTGATCAAAGCGGAGCAGCCACCATACAATACTGATCAGAAAGATGACAAGAGCTATAATCATGTAGTTATTACCAAAGAACGTTTTCCGCGGGTACTCATTGTGCGTGGTCGCGATATTGAACAGAAAAAATTTACTGAACCAGTCAAATATCTATTTGGACCATTTCCCCAGGGAGGTGCTTTGCGCGAGGCACTCAAAATCGTACGGCACTTATTTCCTTTCCGTGACAAGTGCCTGCCCGCGGACGCGGGACGCGGCCAGGGTGTGTCGGGAGTGGCTAAGCCCTGCTTTCATGCGCAAATCGGTCTCTGTCCTGGGGTGTGTTCCGGACAGATAACGGCTCGTGAATACGGTCGAGTCATCAACCATATCCGACTTTTTTTTGAGGGACACAAGCAGACCATTGTCAGCCGATTGAAGCGTGAGATGAAGACGGCTGCCACGGAACTACGTTTTGAGCGGGCGGGTGAAATCAAAAAGACGCTGTTTGCTTTGGGGCATATCCAGGATATGGCACTGATCAAGGATGATATTCGTGAACGTCATGCGCATCGTATCGAGGGCTATGATGTGGCCCATCTCATGGGACAGTCAACCGTCGGGGTGATGACGGTAGTGGAAGAGAGTCGCCCGAATAAACAAGAGTATCGGCAGTTTAAACTAAGGGATGCTCATGGCGGCAATGATCTCTCGGCACTCGGTGAAATACTGACGCGGCGTTTGAAGCACAGCGAGTGGCCACTCCCGGAGCTCATTGTGGTTGATGGCGCCTTGCTTCAGTTTGGAGCAGCAGAAAGTGTGCTGCGAGAAGCGGGACTGACGATTCCTCTGGTAGGTGTGGTTAAAAACGCCAAACACCAACCTGAACGCCTGATCGGACCCGAGGCACTCATCAAGCGGTTTGAGAAGGAGATCCTTTTGGTCAATAGCGAGGCGCATCGTTTTGCTTTGACGTTTCATAGAAAGCGACGTGGGAAAGAGTTTTTGAAGGGTTAAGCAACTTTTCGAATTCTCATGTCTCAAGAAAACATTCAGATTTCGAGCGAAAGCCTTGAAAAGTAAGGAGGGCTATCATGATAACCCGACGAGCTTTGAGAGGCTTGCAGCCGAAATCTGGAGGTTTTATGAGACAAGCATGATTTTGTTTTTATACTCAGGCGGTGAGAATTTGAAAAGTTGCTATAAGTTATACACAGAATTGACCATCGCTCGAAAATCTGATAGGATTGAAAACAATTCTGTCTCTATTTTTCACACGCTCACGCCTTATGGGAGTAAAAAAATCAGTGATTGAGGTTCGGGGTGCACGAGTCAATAATTTGAAGAATATCGATGTCGATATTCCGCGTGATTCGCTCGTGGTTATCACGGGTTTGTCGGGTTCGGGGAAATCATCACTGGCTTTTGATACGTTGTTTGCCGAGGCCAATCGCCGCTATGTCGAGTCGCTGTCTTCGTATGCTCGTACGTTTCTCGATGGGTTTGACAAGCCTGATGTGGATGCCATCCGTAACCTTTCTCCCGCTATTTCTATCGATCAAAAGAGTGTCTCCCGTTCTCCGCGTTCGACGGTAGGAACGATGACGGAAGTCTACGACTATCTGCGTATTCTGTATGCCAAGATGGGCGTGCCGCATTGTCCGACCTGTGGCAAAGCGCTTTCTCGCAAAGGAGCTCGCGATATTTTGGAAGAAATACTGGCTTTGCCTGATGGTATGGCGATCGTTTTTTTGGCACAGAGCACTCAGTTTGCCGGAAAAACAGAACGAGAAGCGCTCCATATCGTGAATGGGTGGGGATACGTGCGGGTGCGGTTTCGTGGTGAGGTCGTGTCACTGGCTCAGGCACTCGAGCAGGCATCGGCCGAAGATGGATCGTCTATCGGTGTAGTGATCGATCGTTTGGTCCTCTCTCGAACTCGACCTGACAAGGAGCGTATCCTGGATGATATTCAGACGGCTTTTCGTGTCGGCCAGGGGACGTTTACCCTGTGTCTCAACGGTCTCGGTGAAGAACATGTCTACAATGAAGAGTATCGTTGTGAAGAGTGTGGTATCCATTTGCCGGAATTTACCCCGAGTCATTTTTCGTTCAATAGTCCTGAAGGGGCCTGTGAAAAGTGTTCCGGACTGGGTGTGACCCTCGAATTTGATCCGTCACTCGTCATCCCGAACAAGGGGCTGTCTCTCGCCGAGGGAGCGATTCGTCCGTGGAGCAAAATGAACAGCGATCGTCATGTGGGGAGCAATAGTCCGATGCAGTCTCTCCGGGAATGCGCCAAGCGAGAGCGTTTTTCTCTCGATACGCCCCTAAAAAAACTTTCGGCCAAACATTTTGCTGTGATTTTGTATGGAGAAAAATCTGAAGAGAAGGGTCGGTTTTTGGGAGTATTGGCACTCTTGGATCAAAAGTATCGAGATACCAAATCCGAACACCTGCGGACCGAGATCGAGGCTTACATGCTGACAAAAACCTGCCCGCTGTGTGTGGGGAAGCGTCTCAAGCAAACCAGTCTGTCGGTGTACGTAAACGACCAGTCAATAGATGATATCGTTGGGCAGAGTGTAGAAAACTTTTTGTCAGGAATCAAAGCATTTCGCGAGACCTTGGGAAAAACCGGCGAACGCGGAGTTATCGAACCATTGTTTCGTGAGATGGAGACGCGTTTGCGAGCGGTAGAGAAAGTTGGGTTGGGCTACCTGGAATTGTCACGAAGCGCTGATACACTCTCCGGTGGTGAAGCACAGCGTATTCGTTTGTCGGTGCAGATGAAGTCCGGACTCTCGGGTATTATTTATGTCCTCGATGAACCATCCGTGGGACTGCACAGTCGTGATACCGAACGACTGATCAATGCCCTTGAGGATCTGCGTACTGCCAACAACTCGCTCGTCGTAGTGGAACACGATGTCGCTATCATGAAACGAGCGGACTATATCATCGATATGGGACCAGGTGCCGGAGTAGAGGGTGGCGAAGTTATTTTTGCCGGGACACCGGACAAACTCATCAAGTCTAAACTGTTGACCGGTCAGTATTTGTCGGGAAAGCGCCAGGTATCAACCAAAGAAAAGAAACGAAAACTTTCGAAGGAAAGTATCACTATTGTCGGCGCCACTGAGCACAATTTGAAAAATGTCGATGTCAGTATTCCTCTCGGGATGCTCGTCGCGGTGTCCGGTGTGTCCGGGTCGGGCAAGTCATCGCTGGTGCATGATATTTTGTCGCGGGCCTTGTCTCAGTATTTTTATCATGCCAAGGCAGTACCAGGGGCTCACAAGAAAATTGAAGGTCTGTCGAATATCGACAAGGTGATTGCGGTGACGCAGGATCCGATCGGGCGAACTCCGCGTTCGAATGCCGCTACCTACACAGGCGTGTTTACGTTGATTCGCGATTTGTTTGCCGGGACCGCCGAGGCGGAGCGTGAAAAATACTCGGCCAGTCATTTCAGTTTCAACATGCGGGGCGGTCGCTGTGAAACCTGTCAGGGTGGTGGACTCAAGAAAATCGAGATGTACCTGCTCCCCGATGTCTATATCCCGTGTGAGGTGTGTCAGGGGACACGTTACAATCAAAAGACACTTTCTATCGAATATCGTGGTAAAAATATCGCCCACGTGCTGCAGATGACCGTTACTGAGGCTCGACGTTTTTTCTTGGATCAGCCGATGATCGAAGAAAAGCTGCGCGTGCTGGAAGAAGTAGGGCTCGGCTATCTGGTGCTCGGGCAGAGTGCTACCAATTTGTCGGGAGGCGAGGCACAGCGTATCAAACTGGCTACTGAATTGGCGCGCAAATCAACCGGTAAAACGCTTTATATTCTGGATGAGCCGACTATCGGGCTACACTTTGAGGATGTGCGACGACTGCTCGAGGTGCTCGAGGCGCTCGTTGACAAGGGGAATAGTGTGCTCGTGGTAGAACACAATATCGATGTCATTGCCTCATCTGACTGGGTACTGGAACTGGGGCCTGATGGTGGCGCCAAAGGTGGCGAGCTCATCTTTGCCGGCCCACCAGAAAAGCTCAAATCTTGCAAGCGGAGTTTTACAGCGAAATACCTGTAAAAGAATTTCTAATTACCAATTACCAATTTCACCCCGTGTTTCCCTAAAAACACTTTCCCTTTTCATTTCCACTGTTTCCGCCGAACATCCCTGACTCG
>CAZPXK010000031.1:7710-8882 GCA_964590035.1 uncultured Bdellovibrionales bacterium | reverse complement strand
GCGAGGCCGCTATCGAGGCGGCCGGTGCCTTGGGCCTGGGACGCGCCGGTATTGACCTCGTCGCTTTGACCAAACTTGTAGAGAGATTCTATTTCCGTGGCTACAAGAGCACGGTTATACAGACGCGTCTCATCTATTTTTCCGTCAAACGGATTGCCGGCATCCGATTCCGCGCCCAGCGCCAAGACAACGGCATTCCCCAAATCACCGATGTTGCCGATCGTGCCACTGTCCGTCGCGCCATTGGCCACACCATTAACATATACTTCGGTCCCTAAAGCAGAGTCTTGGTCCCAGACGATAGCATAGTGATTCCATCCAGTAGCAGTAAAAGCGCTCGTCGAAGTGAGGGAATATTCATCCGTACCATCGGACACCTCAAAGACGAGTTTATCCGTGGCATCATCGATATAAACGATATAGCCGATATCTGTCGCAACGATACCGCTTCGTTTGGCGATGAGTGTGTCATCGGTCGTAAACGTATCACGGTAGAACCAGCCGGAAAGTGAAAAATCCGCCGTATCACCGACATCAAGGGCAGCGTTATCAGCGACAGAGACGTAGTCGTCAGTACCATCGAAATCAAAAGCTTGGCCGATCTGACCCGGCGCTATACTCCCCGTCTGACTCATATTTGTCAGTGTGCCGGTATGACTGTTCACCGAACTGTCGGCCGTTGTACCTGTGGTTGATGACGTCCACGTCGTGCCCTGACCATCAAAAGACCACAGTCCGACCAGACCGTTGACATTGGTCGTGTTCTGAGCGCCGCTGATGATCGTTATCTGGGCAAAGAGCAGTCCAGCCGAGGCGACTACCGGCACCTGCGTACTGTCCGTCGTTGACAGATTGAGTTTGTAATAAAAACTCGTGCCACTCTCCCAATTGAGCGTCGCGAGACTGAGCGCGGTGGCATATTCCATATGATCGCCACTGGCAAGCGTGGTCGCGCCCCACAACGTACCGGACGCGTCATACCAATTGGTCCCATCCTGACTGAACTGCGCCGTGACGCTACTGCCACCGGGCAGTGCCGATATTTCATACGCAAAATACTCCGTGCCCCGCATCGGTCGCTCAACCCCGCTCATCAAATCGGTCGAGACAATCGTTCCGGTCGTATAGCACCCGCTGCTGCAATTGGGTGCCGCTGCCGCGTCGCCGGTATA
>CAZPXK010000031.1:0-7610 GCA_964590035.1 uncultured Bdellovibrionales bacterium | reverse complement strand
CGCCGGTATAATTCACCTGTACATCGGAAATGACCGGCGTCGCTACGCTGTCCGTCGTCGCCAGTTCGATTTTGTAATAAAAAATACTGTTTGTCCATGCGAGAGCGCTGATATCGATCACGTTCGTACCGGCCGCTACGGTATCATATCCTTCTTGCGTCCCGGCCGCGTTGTAAAAATTGACATTGTCCTGGGAATATTTGATCTTGGCGGTAGTATTGGTCGGCAGAGTGGCCGTCACGGTGACACTCGCTATCGCCGTCACATTGGTCGCACCCGACAACATGTTGGTGGACTTTACTATCCCCTGGGCATAATAATCCGCCCGAGCCGGTGCCGCCAATGAAAACGACCCGAAAACAAACAAGGCGCCAAATAACAAGCCGCGCCAAACCAACTGAGAAGCCTTGCTTCTCAGTACTAGTACGGAAAAAATATACCGCGTATTATTCATGTTCATTAGTTCGAAAAAACAAACATCCTTCGGCTAGTCCTATGTCATGCTTCCAAACACCGAGGTAATGTTCGTGAAGCGCCCGATTCAGACGAATACCGCGCGCGTACCGAAAATGCCCGCAGTACGAATTGAGACAGGCAAGGAGTGAGCGTGCGCCCTCTGCATCCGCGCCGGGTGAAACAAATCGAAACTCCCGCAATTTCTTTTTCAGTCTTCGGACGATTGCGCATCTGACTAAAGTATACTCCGTTTTCAAAAAATATCCGAGGAAATCGATGCCCTTACTGACCGGCTGCAAATGTGTTTTCTTGGGGTGAAGGCGCAGGAGCAGACTGTCTCGCAAAAACCGGGCAATCTCCCGCCGCCACTCGCGCAAGCGCGCTGGATCGACATCCAACACTATCACATCATCGACATATCGGACATACCGGCGACACCCGAGTACTCTTTTGACGAAGTAATCAAGCTCGTTGAGATAAACATTGGCAAAAAACTGCGACGTATAATTACCGATAGGTAACCCCTTTCCTTGCGGCTGAAATACGAGCGATTTCTCCTTGGGAACGAGAGCGCGCAACCGCGGATCACCACGGTATACATACGAGAGCGTCGGATCATGAAAAACAATGACCCGGGCGAGCCATAGCATTTCATCCGTCCAAGCGGCGTTTTTGGCACGCTGCCGAATCATTCTCTCGACGATGCCGAACAGAATATTTTTGTCGATACCGGGAAAAAACGTCTTGATGTCCAACTGGAGAAAATGGGGTTGATTCCCCTTGTCACCGTTTCCGATATAATGACGCAGTTGCGAAACGGCTCGGTGTGTTCCCTTTCCTGGTCGACAGGCAAAAGAATCCCGGGTAAACCGCCGTTCGGCATACGGCAGCAACTCCCGTACAAACAAATGGTGCACGACCCGATCGCGAAAATCAGCGGCAAAAATCTCCCGGGGTTTTGGCTCCGTGACGACAAAATAGAGTGATCGTCCCGGCCGATACGTTCGCTCGCGCAATTCCCGCGAAAGCGTTTCCAATTTTGTTTCGAAAGCGATTTCAAACCGAAGCGCGTTCCTTGTTTTCCGCTTGTTCTGTCGGCACTCGAGATAGGCGAGGTACAGATTGTGATAGGTGAACATCGTCCTCATACCCGGAGTGTATCGGCCCAGCGCTTCCAACCGCCGATCATGCGCCCGATTTCGAGCAGGTACTGCCGCTCCAAATGAACGAACTGTCCCGGCGATAGCAAACGAATTTCCTGACTCATACGCACGCGCAACTTCAGCCTTTCGTAGGTCATATCCAGCCGTTCGATATGTTTGGACTTATCGGTATTGGAAACGGCATTGGCCGTCACGACGAGATCGAGGCACTGCCACGCCAATCCGAGCATATCGCTCCCGATGGAGTATTTATATTCCTTAGGAAAGTTTCGTACCGCTTCATAAAGATACTTTACCAGCCCGTACGTCTTGTGGTAGAGAGGGAGTTCTTCACCGTGCGCCATACAACAAAAATTCTATACGAGTTTTAGAAAAAAGTCCGGCTTCCGATCGGAAACAAAACGTCTCAATCGATTGTCTACAATATCGGCGATTTTTGACCGGAGAAGTCACCCGCGGACACACCGCACATAGTTGGTGTTGGTCTTATTGTTGTTGTTCGTGCTGCCACTCGACATATTGACGTTCCAGGCATTCGTCGTGCTGTTCTCGGTAGCCGACCAATAGTTCGAGGCGACAGCGCTCTATCCCCTCACTCTCATGACTCTTCGGTCGTGACCGGTATCGAAACGACCGGTCACATTGCATGCCCCGCATTTTGCGAGGCGGAGGGGATCGTGGTTTCTCCCGGCAAACGCTCTCGCACCCACCGCCTGACGAGCAGACGCGTGTGCGCGAGACTCCGGCCGATATATCTCACTCAGTTATCAAGAAAACACTTTCAGTAAAATAAGGCTCTCGATTCTAAAGAAGTCGTACTTCCCCTTGAAAGTGCGACTTCTAAAAACCTACGCTGTCATCCCGACATGAGCCTTGATACTGACGATATCTTCCTTCATTTCCTTCACTTCGGTTTTCAGGAGAGTAGTATCGTCATACACGGCATCTACCTGGTTCTGCGTGCGCGTATCGATACGTTTGGTTATCACACGCAGTTCATTGATTTCCTCTTTCAATTCGGTACGCAGTTCGCTAATTTCCTCCTCGATTTTTTCAAATCGTTGATCGACACCGTCAAATCGTTGATCAACACCGTCAAACCTGTCACGAATAGCCAAAAACTCACCCTGCATTTCGGAACGCAAAGATTCAAATCCTCTATTCACCATCACAGCGAACCCACTGAGTTCTTCTTTGAAGAATTTTTTTGTTTCTTGATCCATAGGTTTTCACGAATAACGTTTCTAGTATAAAAGATGGGTGTATTCCTGTCAAAAAATTGCGTTCAAATTACCAAATACCAAATGGGGAGGGGTCACCACCCGCGGACACACCGCACATACCTGGCGTTGGCCTTATTGCCGTCGCCCGTGCTGCCACTCGACATAAGGACGTACCCGGCATTCGTCGTGCTGTACTCGGTAGCCGACCAATAGCCCGAGGCGACAAAGTTGTTACCGAAACTGGTTCGATTGGTGTACATACAACCAAGCTCCGTCACTGTTGGAAGTCTACCACCCACTGCCTTACAGGCATCGCGCGCCGGATAAACCGAAAAGTTAACGGTATTGTCAGCTACCAATTGGTCGCCATCCTGACCGCCATTCGTACCACAGTTGGGTTTGTCACAGGCGGTAGCGGCGTTTTTCCACTGCTGCGTCGAGCCGACATCGGCACGTTTGACCAGGATATAGGTACCATCACCGAGTGTATTACCACAAATATTGGCATAATCACACCACCAAACACCGTCGTCACAACTTTTGGTCGCGAGTTTGACCTCGCCCGCACCGGTATCGACCGTCGTATTCCACGTAGCGGCCACTCGGCTCGAATCAGTGAAACTGTCAAGAATCGATTGGCCATACACCACCAAAACCGCCCCGGCGGATACCGCCAAAACAAGCGAAAACGTAATAATCAAACGGTGCTTCTTCAACCAGACAGGATTCATAATATTAAGATTTTATGAAACATGCAGCTTCTTATTCTTTAATAATTGCTCTTTTTATTATAGCACACCGCCGAAGCATTCTTGATTTGGTGTGCGCGTAGTTGGTCATTTACCCTAGTGAAATTTATTAACTATTTCACAGGGTGAACCCTGTGTAATAAGATTTGAGCCGGTTACGTAAAAACATTTTACCTCGATACGATTTCAAGTATTTTTCCCTATGAGTAGCATCTTGCTGATTCAGACAAGCTTCATAATATATCAGTTCTAGCGGTCGTCTTTCTTTAGTCGATTCTACCAAGCCCTTTCGATGAAGCTCAAATCTTGATCGCAAATTATTCGTATAACCAGTATACATTTTTCCATCTTTCTTGCCGTGTAGTATATAAGTATAGAACACAAAGGTAATTTGCGATATTACACAGGGTAAACCTTGACAATTCTCTTTTTCTCTGCTATTCTTTATATACAAACGGCTTCGGCCTCGGAGTGTCGCAAGGCACTCCAGACAATACAGTCAGAACAGCGATTATTGCAGCAATGCGGTAATCGCTTTTCTTAATTCCTGAAACTGCTGTTCCGACAATACGCCGAGTTTCTTTTTGAGTCGCTTCGCATCAACGAGACGCAGCTGTGACAAAATAGCTTGTCGTGCTCGACCATCTCCCAGATCAACCGGGAAATAATACTTCCCGACCTTTGGCTGTGTGGTCAAAGGCAACGCCCAAAATACTTCTTTGTTAAATTGTTTCAACACAATAATTGGTCGCATAAAATCATCGCCCTTTCCATCTTGTTCGTAACCAATATTGACACCGAGCATACACCACCATATCTCACGCTCATTGAAATACACACGCCTGTCTGTGCCGTTATGAATGCCAAATTTCTTGGTATGCCAACGTCCGAAGTCTTTTGTCATAAGAAATTCCGTTTCTTTCAGTATACCATTATCACTCAGTTATTTCTCTGGCTTTCCTGGCGTCTTCAGTGACTTTCCGCAAATAGGCGTCGAATGCTTCGTTCTCCACCTGCTGCTTGGTCTTTTCCGTCTTACGCTGCAGCCCCGCTACTTCGGAACTCTTGAGCGCTTTGATGAAACTGGAGAGCAGACGGGAACACTCGAGCACTAACGAGTTTAAAGATTTAAATTTTTCAACATTGAGATAGCCGATATCATAGGCTGCGTAGAGCTGCGCCCGCACTTCCCCGGCCGACCCCTTGGCGATATAGAGGTAGTTCAAAAATCCTGCCTTGGTACCACTCTCGAACCCCTCCGCGATATTACTCATCACAGACACCGAGGCGCGCTGTATCTGGTCGGTAAATCCCCTGTCCCTCGTGTCATGAAACACCTGGTAGACTTCTTTGGTCAGCAACCGCGCTTTCTGCCAACATAGCAGATCTTCGAATTGCTTGACCGTCGCCATACTCAATATATTTAAAGATTGAAAGGTTGAAGAGTTTAAATATTGGAAGATGTAAATACCACAACATTGAAAGATTTTAAGTTTAAATATTTCAATATTTGCATCTTGAAACTTGGGAAGAGTTACTCTTCTAGGCGTTTCAAAAGTCCATCTAGGTCTTCTGGCGCGTAGTACTCGATGATGACTCGGCCACCTTTGCCTGACGGGGAGATTTTTACTTTGGTGCCCAGGATTTGGGTCAGGTGTTCGGTGCGTTCCAAGATCTCAGGATTGAGCTGTACGGCGCTCCGCACATAGGGTTTGACACTGATGCTCCGTACTTTAGTCTCGGTCTCACGCACGGTCAGTTCTTCTTTGATGATGAGGTCAAACACCGCACGCTGCTTTTCAGGATTTTCGATGGCCAGGAGCGCCTTTGCATGCCCCTCACTTATTTTTCCTTCGGCCACGGCGCGCTGGATCTCGATAGGCAGACTGAGCAAACGGAGCGTATTGGCCACGGCACTACGACTCTGACCCATTTTTTGAGCCACAGCCTCTTGTGACAGTTGGAATTCGTCTACCAGACGCAGGTAGGCTTTGGCTTCTTCGATTGGGTTCAGGTTGTGACGCTGGACGTTTTCGATAATAGCAAGCTCGAGTTTTTCTTGTTCGGTCACATCACGGATGACAACAGGCACGGTAGTGAGTCCCGCTCTTTTGGCTGCCTGGAAACGCCGCTCACCGGCGATGATCTCGTACTGCTCACCGTTTTGACTGACCACAATTGGTTGCAAAATACCATGTTCCTTGATTGAGTCAGCGAGCTCGACTAACTTGGCTTCGTCAAAGCTGAGCCGAGGTTGGTGTGGATTGGGCACGATACTGCCGAGCGGCACCTCGCGCAAAGTACCCGCCGAAGATGTCGGGGTTGGTGCTGCTACAGGTACTGGAGCCACTACTTCTCCTGGTGTCGGGGCGGGTGCCGTGGTCGGTCCCTGTGAAAATTCTTGCGACATCGGACTAATGACAAAAGGCGAAGACCCTGCGCCATCTCCTGTTACTTTTTTCGGTGGGATGAGCGATGCCAATCCCCTCCCGAGCCCGTATTGCTGTGAAGCCATATATTTCAAATTTCAAAGCTCAAATTACAAATGCAAAATGAAATCCAAATGTAAAATGCCTAAATTGGAATTTTTTAAACATTGTATCATTTGGATTTGATTTGATGTTTGACATTGGGATTTTGGCATTTTATATAACTTTCGGTTTTTTCGCCTCCTCTTCTTCCCGGGCAATCAGTTCGCGCACTACGCCTTTGTAGGCACGGGCTCCTTTGGAAAAAGCATCAAAATCAAGGATAGACTTGCCAAACGACGGCGCTTCAGCCAGACGGACGGAACGTGGGATGACGTTTTCAAACACCGGACCAGGAAAATGATTGCGTACTTCGTTGACCACCTGACGTGCCAGACGGTTGCGGCGATCAAAGAGTGTGAGGAGCGCTCCGCCGATTTTCAAATTAGGCTGCAGGTGCTCGCGTACCAGCTCGATAGTACCCAAGAGCTGCGACAGACCCTCGAGGGCATAGTACTCGGTCTGTACCGGCACGATCACCTCGTCGGAGGCGACCAAGCCATTGATGGTGAGCAGTCCGAGCGATGGTGGACTATCGATGAGGATATAGTCGTAGTAGGGTCGGATCTGACGAATGGCATTGTGCAGACGGAACTCGCGGTGCTCGATATGCACCATCTCTATCTCGGCTCCGGCCAAATCCTGGGCTGCCGGAACGATATGCAGCCCCTCGGTTTCTGTCCGCAGCACGATCTCCTGAGTCGGGAGCCCGAGAATCATGGCGTGGTAGAGATTTTTTTCCAGACGACGGGCATCGATACCCAGTCCCGACGAAGCATTGCCCTGTGGGTCCAAGTCGACGAGGAGCACCTTTTTCCCGGCCTGTGCCAAATAGGTGGCAACATTAATAGTCGAAGTGGTTTTGCCCACCCCGCCTTTTTGATTGACGAATCCGATCACCTTGGCCATACCTCAAAAATATCAAAATCCCAATGTCAAATATCAAATAAAATCCAAAATCAAAAAACCAAAACCACCTAACTTAAATATCCTTTGGCATTTGAAATTTGAGCTTTGACATTCTTTGTCTATTATAGTCCATTGACAAATGATTATCAATTTTCTATCCTGCTTCTGTGCCCTTTTTGGCTTTGGCTCAAACAAAGGAAAATGCCGAGGTGGTGGCTAGCCAGAGGCTAGTAAAAATGGTAGACTTGGTAGCCTTAGGCTACCACACGGGACATAGGTACTCATAAACTGAGTCGTATGATTACTGTCTACGTTATTAAAAGCCAACATAAAAAGTACCGTTACGTTGGTATAACTAATAATTTTGAAAGAAGATTGGAGGAGCACTGTCAGACAAAAAAACACTATGCTCCATTTAGCATACTTGTAAAAGAAGAATTTCCAGATTACGAAACAGCAAGAGTGAGGGAGAAATTTCTTAAGAGTGGACAAGGGAGAAAGTATCTTGATACAGTAAGATAAAATATGCCGAGGTGGTGGAATGGTAGACACACGGGACTCAAAATCCCGCGATAGCAATAT
>CAZPXK010000030.1:7465-10375 GCA_964590035.1 uncultured Bdellovibrionales bacterium | reverse complement strand
TCCATCCTAAGACCTAGGCACACCTCTTGATCGACTCAATACGAGTAACGAAAGATGGCACGAAGGAGCAATCATGACCCAGCTTGTTCATCTGTTTGCTTATGAAGTAAGTCACGATGGTTACCAGGGGGAAACGGTATTTTCTTTTCTGACTTCTATCGAGAAGGGTAGAGAAATCTTTAAGTTGTGGTATCGATGCCAGGCTCTGTATCTTTACGGTAGCGGTGGGGGGCGTGGCGAATACGACGAGGAAGTGAAGTCGTTTCTCTTGCTTGCCGGTCTGCCATATATTGATGGGCGTTCCTTCAGGTGGAGGATCCAGATGAATCCTGCCGGAACCATCAAGAACATCGACCAGTCAATTCTTCCGTCGTAGTTTATCAGAGTGATTTGGAGAAGTGTTGAATCAAACACTTCTCCTCTCAATCAAGTTTTCAAACAAGCGGTTTGAGGATTTGTAGAGATGAAGTAGCTTAAAAATCTGAAACCTCTCATACACGGAGAAATAATCATGGGTATCTTTACTCGTTTCTTGGGAGCCACTGACGAAGGCTGGGGCGAAATTGGCAAGTACTACGCAGTACTCGATACCGAAGCCAAAGACGATGTCGCTATCGTCTGGCAAGATGAGACCACCGGACAAATCCGTTATGTGTGCGACTGCTGTGTCTCGGAGAAGTACTGGGCGGCCCTGCCAATCCTGAAGGAGTTGGGACGCTGGAACGATGATGTGAAAGCGAATGAAGGTGGTACTATCGAGCAGTTCATTCGAGAACAGCAAGCGAAAGCTAAACCGTTGAGCCCGTACTACCAAAAGAGGCATGATCTCGACTCTCGCCGCCTGAACGATAGTCACATCAGAAATCAGCCAGCGGAACTCAAGAAGAAGATTCTTGCTCTGAAAGAGCAAATTGCCCAGGCTGAAGCGGAAATCGCCCAAGCAGAAGCAGAAATCCCTCAGGTAGAAGCGAGCGTTCGCGAACACGAACGGATTCTCGCGGAAGGACTTCCCGAAGTGCCAGTAGTCGACGTCGTGAGACTGGAGACTCTGACCGTCGAAGGCGAGGGAACACAAAAGCCTCTCTTTCCCGAGATGGTATCGGCAGCCAGCAACCGTGACTAAGCGTCACACTCGAGGACGAAGCTCTCGAGACAGTTCCGGCAATCACTTAACACAGTGGTTGCCGGCTTTCTTTTTTATGCACATAATATAGTTACAAGTAATATTCATTGATATGTCATTTGAGCTTTCGACAAAAAAAGAGGCGGTTGGGTACGATAAATCAACAGCTGAAAAATATACAGCCGGCCAAGAACAATTTTTCGGCGTGGAAAAAGTAGAAGATGGCGCGACGTTTGCTATGGAAGCAGAGATTGTGAAAATTCGAGAATCGCAGCCTATCGATACGCTGTACGACCTCGGTGCCGGGTCGAACCGCGACTACTTGCGTAAGTGGCGTGGTGCATCGGGTGCCAGTGCTGTTGTCGGTGTGGAGCCGTCGGCCCACATGCGCGCGCTTTCTGATAAGACCAAGAACGATGCCGAGCCAATTACCGTCGTTGAAGGCGATTGGCAGAAAACAGGACTACCTGATGCCTCGGCTGACATGATAGTCTCACGTTTTTCGCTGCATCACCTGCGTGATATTCGCGAGGGATATACAGAATTGGCGCGCATCCTCAAGCCTGGTGGCCACGCGGTCATCTCGCTTCCGCATCCGGAATATTGTCAGACAGAACTGAAGAAGAAAAATGAGGAACCGGTCGAGGGGAAACCAATGTCAGTCCAAGTTTTCGACACGACGCTGCATTATTATTATCACGACCTTGATTCGTACCTCGGAGAAAATGCTACAGCAGCCGGTCTCGAAGTGATAGAATCAAAGTCGTTCAACTGGGGCACGAAAGATGCAACAGCAGCATCGATCCCGAACACGCTTCTCTTTGTGCTCAAGAAGAAAGCAGCGTGAGAAAAATTATATTGAATCAAAAAAGCGTCGTGGGAAATCCTGCGACGCTTCTTCTTTTTCAAAATATGTTACAATAATACTGTTTCACCAAATTGACGGTCGTGTGTTTGGTGAAACAGTGATTAGAAGAGGTAAAGATAAAAATAATAAAAGTATGTTGAAAAGAATTGGGCCGGTGCAGCAAAAAATTCTGGCAGCAATAATAGGTGGGGTGGGGCTGGCGTTTTCTTCGTCGCCAACCCAATCATTTTCTATGGTGCGGGCAGTCGGGAAAGAATGGAAACGAATTGATCAAAATAATCTCAGACGCTCCGTTCGTTCATTGTGTAATAATCGATTGCTTATAGAAAAAAAGTGTTCGAATGGAACGGTAGCTCTCGAGCTGACGGCCGAAGGAAAGCGTCAGGCGCGGTACTGGAATATCTTTGGGAATGGAATCAAGATAGCTAAGCCAAAACAGTGGGACAAACTCTGGCGAGTAGTGATGTTTGATATCCCTGAGAAAAAACGACGTTTTCGTGATATCTTGCGAGATCATCTGAAAGAAATTGGTTTCAAGGAGTTACAACACAGCGTGTTTGTTTTTCCATATCCTTGTGAAGAACAAATAGCCGCTCTAGTGGATCTGTATGGAGCCAAAGAATATGTGCGAATTCTCACAGTAAAAAAGATTGATAATGGAGATATGCTTGAGAAAAAATACTTTGGTTCTCGAAAAAAATAACTCAATTACATCCTCTATCTTTTGTTTCACGAGTCAGACGGTCGTTTGTTTGGTGAAACAGTAATTTATTTTGTGGAGTAAGAAGATGGCGAGTTTGTAGATTCGCTAGTGGAGTTCATTCGTTGAAAGAACAAGCTAGGCGCGGTTGTCCCAGACTTTTTGGACGTCGGGGTGGTCGTCGAGGGTTTCGAGGAGTTTCTCGAGGGCAGGGAGGTC
>CAZPXK010000030.1:4842-7365 GCA_964590035.1 uncultured Bdellovibrionales bacterium | reverse complement strand
CCTTTGGTCAGGATGGATTTGACCTCGCTCACGGTGCGGTTCTTGTTGTCGGTGGCAGTTTCGATGAGGAGAGCTACTTGGCCGGGACCGTAGGCTTCGTAGGTGAGCTCCTCAATCTGGGCGCCGTCTTTTAGTTCGCCGGTGCCGCGTTTGATGGCGCGGTCGATGTTGTCCTTGGGCATGTTGACCGATTTGGCGGCATCGATAGCCATCCGAAGGGAGTAGTTACTATCAGGATTGCCACCACCGGCTGCCGCAGCGATGATAATATTGCGACCGTACTTGGTGAAAACAGCGGCGCGTTTGGCGTCGTTTAGTCCTTTGGCGCGATGGGTTGTAGCCCAATGTGAGTGTCCAGACATATCCTTGGCAGACATTTAATTTTGGCACATTTCGTCGTTCCAACCTCTAGTGCTCGCCGCGGTACCAGAAAGTACCGCTTACTGCGCGCTTCGGTTGCGCCTCGAACTGTACTCAAAATTAAACGTCTTTACGTTATGAGTGAAAGAAATTGATGCTTAAATCAAGAAGTAGTCTATCGGAATTTTCAAAAAAAGAAAAGTCCTGTTACTTTTTGTTGAGTGCAAGGGCGATTTCGCGCATGTCGTCCTGGGTGGACTGGCGTGCGAGGGTCATGACGGCATCTTTAACGGCAAAGGGGTCGGCCACTTGGCGGAAGAGGAAGCGTTCTTCTTCGGCAGCGGTCTGGACAGAGACATCGCCGAAATTGAGCATAGTCGGAATGAGACCATTGACCGAGCTGGTTACATCCTGCACGCGGGAAAAACGCAGTTCGCTAATGTGACGGACAAAGAGCCCTTTTTGTTCGATGTTGACGATGCGTTCGTTGGTGATGATCCAGACATCAAAGTAATAGTCGACCCACACCAGGAATCCATAGAGCCACAGAAAAAGAAGCAGTGTGTTTTGGATGAATAAAAAGAAAGGCTGCGTATCCGGACTGATGATTTCCGGAAAGAGCGTCGGCAGGGCAGCTATGCTACCAAGGATTACGCAGGCGAGAAACGTTATGAATCCGAGGTGCATGAGAATATTGAACCAGTGGCGATGAATCACCTGGAGAATCTGCTCATTCTCGTGTTGTCCTTGAAAGTGATAGCGACTGAAACGAGACTCTGGAGACATAGAAAAAGGGTTAGAGTGAGTTCATCGGGAGCAGGTCTGCGAGGGGCAGCGAGAAAAAGAGGGCGGCGTTACTCATGAGGAGAATGATAAACACAACAAGAAACAGGGTGGTGTTCAAAAGTGCCATCTTGCGATTGAGCGTGTAGCGCAGCAGGTGGAACACGATAAAGAGCGCGGTCACGACAAAACTGAAAAAGAGTACAGTGTAGAGAAGTCCAAAGATGAGTTGCATACGATTTTGTTTTTGCTGACCTCAGTATTGTATCATCGGAACGTGACGGCTACAATAACTTTTCTTTTAGTGAATCGAAGACCACTGGTGTTCGAAGATACTTTTGAGTGTGCGGAAGATACGGTCGCTCTCGATGATGAGACTGGTTTGTTCGGAAAAAGACATGATGCCGATTTTGTTCCGGCCGTAGAGGTTGATCTCGACGAGGAGAGGAAAGGCCTCAGCGTCGATGAGTTTGGTGCGACGGAGCGATGTCGTGTCTTCGCCTTGGTACTGTTCCATGTACGGAAGTCTCGGGGCGATAGCACGCACCCAGATTTTTTTCTCGACACGACGGGGGAGGTAGTAGTTACTCAAGAATTCAAGATCAAAGGCCGAAACAGCTTCTTCCGCTACCCAGGCCAAGAGTTCTTGATTCTTGTATTTGAGCGTGTCTTTGTAAACTTCTTTGATGCCCTCTTTGCCTTCGTAAAAACGGATTTTTGGCTTGTTATCGAGGAAGTTGGCGATAGAGAGGAGCTCGGGGAGCATTTTTCGCAATACCTCCCGTTTTTCTTCTAGTTTTCCTTCGAGGGTGCGGGGATCTTCGGCGAAATAGAGGGATTTCTTGCCTTTTTTGAGACTGCCAACCAGTCCTGATTTTTTGAGGTTTTCTACCACATCATAGAGAGTGGTGCGCTTAATACCGGATTTTTTGGCAATGGCTCCGATACTGGCTTCTCCAAGTTCAAGAAGCGCCAGATAGACGTGAGACTCTTTTTCAGTGAGGCCAAAGGCTTCGAGATTTCTTGATTCCATGCTATTGAACAGTTACTTGTCGGTAAAAAGGTCGACAAATGTAGTATAGCAAAAATATATAAAAAAGTCAATAAACAAAGCAAAAAAAGTTAATACTGCGTTATAAATACTAAATACCATGACCTTATTATTGACACTTTGTTAAAATTAGGGTATACTCTGTTGTTACCTTGAAAAAGGTAATAAGTTCCTTGAAACCTATCTGGCACATGCCAAGCCCGCTCCTCGGGGTTTTTCTGGGGATGGAGAGAATCGTGAAAATTTTGGTCATTGACGATACGCAAGTGCACCTCGACGCCGCCAAGCAGACACTCGGCGGTCATGACGTGACCTACTGCGCCACGCAC
>CAZPXK010000030.1:0-4742 GCA_964590035.1 uncultured Bdellovibrionales bacterium | reverse complement strand
GGGTGCTCATGACGAACTACGTCAATCGCGTCGGCATCGCTGGCACGGAAACCACCTGCACTGAGTGCGGCGGTTCGGGCAAGGCGAAGTGGGAGGAGCACGAGTACGACTGCGCCTACTGCCATGGCACTGGCCAGGCCTTCGCCCAGAAGGGTAAGGACTGGGGAAAAATCCTTGAGCAGTTGCTCGAGGGTCCCACTCAGGAAATGTCCGGCAGTAACGGCAAGTAGCGGTTCGGGCGATGCAAGTAACACTTCGCGTCGCCCCTCTTTCAAAAGATTGTTTTGTAAGAATCTTTTGAAAGGGAAACCGTCATCCGACGGACCCGACGTTCTTTTTCAAGGAGACAACATGAGCTCGTCTTTCGCGCGTTATAACGCCATCATTCCTGTGCTCTTCATCGGGATGCCCGAAGTTCAAACGCTCATCGGTCTTTTGGCTGACACAGGAGTGCTCGAGGACCGGGGCGGAGACATCCACTTTGAAGTGGAGGACTGCGATGGGGAGGCGCTGTACGGCGACGCGTCGTACTACTTTCCGTCCTATGAGAGCCACTGGCTCGATAGGTCCACTCTGCCACTTCTTCGGCGGCTTGTTGACACCGGCAAAGTTTGCTTGGTATACAGCTTCGCCTGGAGTAGTGGTGGTGGATGGGAGGACGATGAGACGAGGAGGGCTCCTTCTATGGATACTTTCCTCTCCCTCGTCGAGCGCATACCCACACTTATTCTTCAGGAGATTCTCGCGCAGAGACTCGAAGAAGGATAGGAGCGCTTCTCGATCGTGGAAGCCGTGGGTTCTGGGGAGTTGAGCAACGCTCCTCCCCGCCTTTATCAAGTTCATCACATGGGGTGGTGGGCTCGTAGAGACTCAAGTTCTTTTAAACTTCAGGAGAAAAGCATGTCCAAGCAAGTTGAGAAAACCGTTGAATATTTCATCCTTGACGAAAAAAAGTTCTCATACGACAGCATCCGTCTTTTGAGCGAAGAGCTTCAAGAAAAATTTCCAGGATGCTATATCCAAGGATGCGCAGGGGAAAGCGGTGCCCGGGCGAAGCTCTCCGAAATGCTGGTGGAGAAGACGGTTTCCGAGATTGTTTCATTCATTCGCCACGACGTCTCGGTCAAGAGTTACTTGGCGCGGTATTACCACCTGCGCTTCGTACCGGTCGACGGATATTGGATCCTTTGATGGGTCATGGCCTCGATTCGGACTACGCAAGCAACATCTCGCGTAGCCCCTCTTTCAAAAGATTTTTAGGAAGAACTTTTTGAAAGGGAAACCGCCAGCCGGCGGACCCGATGCTCTTTATTACTAGCAGGAGACGATGATGTCAGACATACCGTTTTTGTTCACCGTTGCTGTTATTGTTGATCAGGAAGGGAAAATAACAAGCCTCTTCCAAACAGTCAGTAAGAAAGAACGGATCCAGGAGAGATGTCGGGAGGGTGAGACGGTGCTGGGTATTTTTCCGGTTTGTAGTAGTATGACGGCGATGAGCTTCTTCTTCGCAGGCTCCGCGGAAGCTCGTCTTTGTCAAAGTATTGCCGCAAGCTTTTTCGAAGCTGGTTATCGAGCCGGTGTTAAGAAGAGTGAAAAGTAGCTGCAGCAACGGATGAAGCCAAGAGGTCTTGCTAACGCGCGGGACCTTTTTTCTTTTTATGAAATTTTTAGGCCTCAGTGTTTGGAATAGGAAGTGCTGGTTTCGTTGCCGCGACAGTGATTTTTTGCATACCCGCGGGATAAAGTTCACTTCCTTTTGTGGTCCAGTGGAGAATATGGACATCTTCGAAGCCGGCGAGTCGAAGGAGAAATTGAATCTCCTTTTCATCCATCAGGTAGGCTACGTAACCATGTTCCTCATCGCCATACCAACCGTCCTCGAGACCAGGATTGGTGCGAGCGGGTTGATCGAACACAATGGTGCCACCGGGTCGTAGCGCCTCGCGAGCCGAGTTGAGCGATGTGAGAGCGTTGCCGAGCCCGTAGGCTTCGAGGAAAGAATGCCAGCCATAGTACACGGCATCAAAGCTCCCTTTTTCAACTGCCTTGCGATAGTCGATGATATCGCCTTTGGCGTAGTGGAGGTTTTTTATTTTTCCTTTGCTCTCCTTGGCTCGTTTGAGGAGGGTCGGACTCGCGTCGATACCGGTGACATCAAATCCCGCCTGAGCCAGAGGCTTGGCGAGACGGCCATAGCCACTCCCGACATCGAGCAGTTTTTTGGCAGCAATATTTGCAAAAAGAGATTTTAGGAGAGCAAGCTCTTTTTCAGTATCCGAAGTTTGTTCAGAGCGACTCTCAATCTGATCAATGACTGAAGTGTAAAATTCTGCCTTGTTGCGTCGGAGGCGTTCGGTGGCGACTGAGGCTGGGCTCGTGCGGATGCGTTTGGCGAGAGCGACGAGTTGATTGAGGTCATCAGTAGTGAGTTGTGGGAGAGTGGCATCGGCGCCGGCTTTGAGCATAGCGTCTTGATACCGCCTACTTTTTCCAACAGCGACAATAAGCGGTTGGAGGAGACGCTCTTCAGCCGCCTCACTTTCGACATCCTGCAGATACTCATCTTTTCGCTCGTCGATAATTTTTTTGAGGGCGGTAAAAATAGTTTCAATTCTTGCCGTCTCATTTGATTCGGTCGTCTGTGAAAATTTCTGTACTGCTTCAGCGAGTGACTGGTGGTAGGCGAGATAGTCGGTTTCATTGGTAAAGTCGTTGAGATTTTTTGACACAAGATTATCCATGTGAAATTGTTCTCGTTCCCGGGCTGGCAAGAATTTTCCACAGCGGGCGATAGCCTGACGAATACGACCGGGAGTTACTACCCTGCGGAGTTTGGTGTCGTCGCCTGTACGGGCATATTCATCAAAGGCTTTAGCGGAGAGGCCCCAGTCATGATCGTTAAAAGCGAAAAGTCTGCTGGCAATATAGTCGCTGGTGCGCTCAGCGTTTATTTCTTGCTTTTTTCGAGAGACATCTGGAAGTATATGAAAGTGAAGATACTCTTCTTTCGGGTTACCGCTGAGGCGTATGCCAGGTGAAATATGATAGTGGAGGGCAGTCTCGGCTGCGTGGCGGATATCGCGGACAACCTGACCTTCACTGCTTAAGAGTGAATAACCGTAGTCGCTTTCTGGCTCGCTATCAACATACCCGGCATCACCGGAAACAACGACAAGATCGGGAAGCATGTTGGCACGAACTTCGCGGTGGCGCGGGAAGATGTTTGGGAGGACGTGACGAAGTTCGTGTTGGGGAAGAACGGTAACAGCATTAAAGCGCTGGTCAACTTCTCGGTTATTTGGATTGAGAGAGGTGCGCAATGTTTCGGCATCAGGCAGAGGGTTTTTATGCTGGGATATTTGTGTCTGAACCATCCACACATTGAAATCTTTGGGTGCCATTTCGTGTCCGGTGACCTGCTCATGATGTTGGCGGTCTCGGTCGGCGATCATAGGCCTGATTTCGCCGGGTTTCTTTTCAGGTTGGACGACATTGGGAGGGAGTTCCCAAATATTTTTCGGCATACGGTTTTTGTTTTTCTACAGCAGTTTGTCTTGGTGGTCGCGGGGCGTTTTTTGGCCGAGGTGGGTGAAGCCTGCTTCGGTGACGACGCGACCGCGGGGAGATAATTCCTATTTCTTGAGCTTTTTAGTTTTCTGTTCTTGGAGTCCGAGATAGTTTTTTCGAGTACTGACTCGTTTTCTGGATTTGGTTTCAATGTCTTTCCTGGTCCGGCCAGCGATAGCACCGCCATCTGTGGCATCTTTCTTGAGTTTGGGAAACCCACGAGAATCACGGTCGCGGGAGAGACGAGTGGTGGTGGCTTCTCCGAGCATAGTGAGGATGAGCTCGAGGTCGTCCATGTGATCGCGGAGATTTTCGCGTTTTAATCCTTTGAATTTCTTGTATTCTTCGGCGGTCATCTCGAAAGCACCGGAGAGGATGTCGTTGGTGAGGATAGCATATTCGATACCTTGTTTGGCGCCACGTTTCTGCCATTCATTGGTTAGGGTTTCACGAACCTCGATACCGCGCATGCGTTTCTCGATCCAGTCTTCCGGATACCCTTTGGCGCGGTATATTTCTCTGGCGCGGTTGGCGGCCAATTCCGGGTTCTCTATTTCCTGCACTCGTTCATAACCCACCTTGGCCAGCCAGCGCTTGAATGGCTCGGCTTTGGGGGAGGGAATGGACTGGATGATACGGAAGATTCCTTCGGTGTTGGCACAATTTATTTTCTGAAGCCCGCCTTTTGTTTGAATGGAAAGGGGGGTGGCAATTTGCCCCCACCCTTTGGAGAGCTCAGAGTCCCTGCGACGCATGTCTTTTATATATCCTTCTGGTTGTTGAGAATCCGTGAGAATTGAAACAATATCGACGATAGCAAACCACCATTCGTTATTGTGGAGCGTTTTGCGTACTTGTTTTCCTTCGAAGAGAGCGATTTTTGTTTCCATAACTCTTGTGGTGAAGAATTAATAGGGGGCCATATTTTACAGCAGTTTGTCCTGATGGTCGCGGGGCATTTTCATGCCGAGGTGGGTGAAGCCTGCTTCGGTGACGACTCGACCCCTTGGAGTGCGTGCGAGAAAGCCGAGTTGAATGAGGTACGGTTCGTAGACGTCTTCGATGGTTTGTATTTCTTCACCGGTGACGGCGGCCAGTGCCTGGATACCGGCGGGACCACCTTTGAATTTGGTGATGAGAGTATGGAGAATGTGGCGGTCGGTCGGTTCGAG
>CAZPXK010000029.1:0-10423 GCA_964590035.1 uncultured Bdellovibrionales bacterium | reverse complement strand
CTAGGATGGTATCAAAGGCCTTTTCCAGTGTCAATTGATTGGCAGCTTCCTCGAGTCGTTCTTTGTGAAAGGGATATTTCACGGCAATGACGATAGTCGAGCCATTGGTTTCCACGGGTCGGGCCGTGGAAAGACCGAGAGAAATCGAGGCATTGAGCTGTTTGGCTGTATTCAAGATAGAGAGCCAGTGTTCTTTGATGTGAGAAAGATCAAAGAGAGCCTCTTTAAGATCTGGGTTCGGGATGACAGGGGTTGATGGTTTTTCTATATTTGATTCTATTTTCGTTGCTGTTTTTGTATCAACTTTTTTTTCGTCAGGAGCTACTGGTTTTGGGGGGATAGCTACAGGTTTGCTTTGGGGTTCATTTTCAATACGACCAGCTGGCGGCTCAACGGTGTTGGCCAGTATTTTGACAATGGCAATTTCCAGAGGGAGCTCGGGGATGACGGCGGTCTTGCTGTCTCTTTGGGCGACCTGAAAACACTCGAGCGCCAGGAGGATTTCCTGGGGAGTAAAGAGATAGGCCAGTTGTTGCAGTTCGTCTTTTTGTTCAGTAGTTAGCCCTTCTATCAAGGTCGGACCTTGATGGGGATTGGTATTGATAAGGAGGATATCTCGCATGGTATGAAGCAAGAGCGAGGCAAAGAGTGAGAGGTCGGTTCCTTTGGCAGAAATTTCTCTGACAAAAGAAAGGCTTTCAAAGAGACGTTTTTCGCCAACGAGACCGATGAGTGTCGTGATATTTTCTTTTTTGCTGGTACCAAGAGCCTGGGATACGGTTTCTTCGGTGATAGGGCTGATACCGAGCGAGATGATTTGCATGAAAAGCGATTCGGCATCACGCATCCCGCCCTCGGCGGCATGAGCGATCATCTCGAGTGCGCCATCGGAGATTTTGCATTTTTCCTCTTTGGCAATATGGGTGAGTTTTTCGACGATACCACCAATAGGGAAACGTGAGAGGTCAAAACGTTGGCAACGAGAAACAATCGTGTCAGGGACTTTGTGGAGGGCGGTTGTAGCGAGGATAAAGACGATGTGGGCTGGTGGTTCCTCGAGCGTTTTCAAAAGGGCGTTGAAAGCGCCGATGGAGAGCATATGGACTTCATCGATGATGTAGACTTTGTGCGAACCAAGGGAGGGGGGAAGTGCGACCGTTTCGCGGAGTTCGCGGATATTGTCGACACCAGTGTGTGAGGCCGCGTCGATCTCGATGATATCAAAACTGCGTCCTTCTGCGACCAAGAGACAGTGTGAGCATTTTCCGCAAGCTTCGGCTCCTGCGAAAGCACCCTGAGTTTTTGTCGAAGGGTTGCGGTCACTACAATTGATGGCCTTGGCAAAGAGGCGAGCGAGCGTGGTCTTGCCGGTGCCGCGTGGTCCGGTAAAGAGATAGGCCTGAGCAATTTTTCCGTTCTTGAGGGCATTGGTGAGCGTTGTGACGATGTGTTTTTGACCGATCACTTCCGAAAATTTTTGTGGTCGGTACTTGCGGTAGAAGGTGTTGGAAGACATACGAACAGCGATTAGCGGATAGCGATTTCAAAGTTTCTTCATTATATCGCGTCTTGTGGAATTAAAAAAGCTCCCTGAAAAAGAGGAGTATTTTTGTACTGAACGCTGAGTGCTACTCGCTAAACGCTGTCGACTACTTCTTGAACACGAAGAATTTGTACCCGATAAAATTCCAGGTAAGAACCAGTATAGAGGCGGCCAGTCCACCGATATTGGCCCAAGTCTTTTCGGCAATTCCAGCTGGGGCGCCAATGACGTTTACTACAAAAGCAGTGATACCGACGTTCAGGAGCAAGCCGACGAGGCTGACCATGAGGAACTGAGTGAATTCTTCGCCGATACCATGAGTCTCCTTTTTTTCAAAAGACCAAAACTTGTTCCAGACGTAGCTGTTGACGATAGCCGCCATGACCGAGAAGGACTTGAAGACAACGATGAGGTAGCCGCTCGATACATCGCTCATGTAAATGAAGAGGTTGTAAATACCAAGATCGACAACCGTGTTCGCTACTCCGATGAGGCCAAATTTTGCCAGCTGAAAAAAGAACGGACGGACCTTGGAAAGAAAGGCACCGACAGCGATGCCGCAGGCAGCACCGACAGCTAGTATGAAAACAAACAAAACGACGGGGATAGGGAGTGTGACGGAGAGATTGCTAAAGATAAAAGGAGCAAGAATACCGATAAAGGCGCCATTGATGGCACCAAAAACAAGATCTCGGGAGGTGAGTTGCATAACTACTTTTGTTGGTTGATTTCTTTTTCAATCTCTTCCATATCACGCACCCAGGCATCGAGTGGAGTAGAGGTCAATGGAGCAGGTGAGTGACTGAGAGGGGAGGGATTGTCTTTGGCATCTCTCAGATCTTTTTTCCAGCTGTTGATGGCGCTGTTTTCTTCGGTGGCCTTGTGCATCTCGCCTTCCCAATCCTTGTGGGCACCTTTTTGGATGATATTTTCAATGGCAGCCCAATTGCTGTCGAGATCGCGCGGGACAACGACGGCTACCTCATCTCCAGGGGCGGCCTTGAAGTAGGTGATAGAGGCCAGGAGTACGCGGTGGGGTTTGCCGGCAGCGACCACATAGTAATTGCCAGACTCATCCTGGGTAACTACACCCAGCGCATGACGACGCTCGATCGGACCGATTTGTTTGTAGAGAAAAGTACCATTGTCAGTGATGGTGAGCTTGAGCATGTCGCCTTCGACGAGCTTGGATTTGGAAGCATAGTTGGCCGGGACAGGGTACTGCTTGCCGTCGGTTCCGAGCATGATTTGTCCATCGAACGTACCCTCGACAATAGTGCCGTCCGTAGTGTCAGCATCGATTTTTCGTGGTCGTCCAGACTTCTTTTTTCCTTCCAATTGCAAAAGCATGGCCTTGGCGCCCTGGATGGTTTTTTCAGCGTTGCTCACCATGTCACGCAGGGCCTGAATCTTCATGGCCTGATCAGCGCTGTCTTTTGTTTCCTCGTCATCCGAGGGAATATGTTTCACCATAGTATTTTTTGTGTTTCACGCATCTTCAGAATTTTTGAAGATGGCGCCCCTTTACTTTTTTGTTTTATATGTTGTTAAGTATATATCAATTTTTCCTGTCAAGCAAATTTTTTGCTTTGCCAATGAAGAAGGTCTTTTATTTATGTTTAATAATCAAGAAAAAGAGCGCCGAAATGGTGTGGGCTTGACAAAATATAGGAATATGCGCTAATATAAAATACTTCAAGAAGGGAGGAAAATCATCTATTATATTTTTTGCAAGCATCATTATGGCTACCTCAAAAGCGCTCCCAACTGCCGATACAACCAAGGAAGCAAAGGTACTCTTTTCTTCGACGTTGCAGGTTATCCTGGAGCGTTTGCCTGTGCGTTCACGTAGTATTGTGGAGGCACGGTTTGGTATTGGCGCCGAGACCCCGAAGACTCTGGAAGAGATCGGTAAGTCGTACCAGATTACTCGCGAGCGAGTGCGTCAGGTGATCGGGAGTGCTCTCGGATTTCTCTCTGGCGAAAAGGCTCATCCTTCGATTGGTCAGGTGGTGGACTCTATAGAACAGACACTGTCGGAACGACATGGCGTTATGAAGTCAGAAGATCTGTTGCAAGAGCTTTCTTTGGAGAGCAAGAAAGAGCGCGGAGCTCTCCTGGCTTTTCTCGAGGCGCTGTCAATCGTCAAAGAGGAAAAAATGACCAAAGAATATGAAAGACTGTATCGTTTGAAATCTTTTTCTCTCACTCGTTTCAAAAAAATAAAAGATAAAGCCAAAGCTATTTTGGAAGAAGTACAAGATGCGCTCGAGGCAGATGATCTGTACGCTCGTTTCAAAAAAGTAGATGCCGAGGTGACTCGGGAAGAGCTGTTTGATATGCTCTCGGTCTCTCGTGAGGTCAAGCAAAATGTATTTGGCAAATGGGGGTTGTCCGGTTGGAGCGATATCAAGCCTCGCGGAACTCGTGAAAAGGCTCATCTCGTTTTGAAGACAGCTCGTCGACCGCTTCATTTCCGTGAGATTGCTGATTTGATTGACAGCTATGGTTTGCAAAAGAAGAAAAAGAGTCATCCACAAACCGTTCATAATGAGTTGATCAAGGACAGTCGCTTTGTCTTGGTAGGACGCGGTATCTATGCGTTGTCTGATTGGGGGTACAAGCGGGGAACGGTCAAAGAAGTCATCACTGATATTTTGCGCGCTTCCGAAAAACCCCTTTCTCGTGAGGAAGTTTTGGAGCGAGTACTCAAGGTTCGTCAGGTGAAGAAATCTACCGTTATCATCAATCTCAATACTTTTTTTGCACGGATTGGAAAGAATGCGTATACTGTAAAGTAGAGACCTGGGAAGAGGGGTCAACCCCGCACCTTTTTAGCACCAGAGTTTATTTGATAGGTGTCAGTCAGAGCCGTTGGTAGAGTTTATTTTCTGAAGGTACCTTTTTGGTTATCATGGCGCTCAGCGCGCCTGTGCTAAAAAGGTGCGGGGTCAACGTACCTCACGTACCATGAGCATTCTTTTTTCAAACTCGGCAGATATGTTTTCCATCATGGGAGGCGTTTTTTCTGCTCTTATGAGCGTTTGGTTTATTCTCTTTCCACCGCTCCTTTTTTTTCTCTTCAAAATTCTTTGGCTACTACATGTTAATGGCCATTTTGGAGGCGGTCTCAAATGGGTGCTTCTTGAAATTATTCCACCACGCGATATCGAAGCAAGTCCGCTCCCGATGGAGTCTATCTATACGGCGCTCGCGGGTGTGATCAAGAGTCCGACGACAGCCGAAGAATACATCAAGGGAGAGCTTCCGACTTCGTTTTCTTTTGAATTGGCGAGTATCGAGGGCCAGACGCATATGTACGTACGAACCCAGGCGGGATTTCGCAATCTGGTAGAGGCGCATTTTTATGCACAGTATCCCAATGTTGAAATCGTAGAAGTAGAGGATTATGTGAATCTTGTTCCGAAAACCATTCCCAATAAAGACTGGGATCTTTGGGGAGTTGATTTTAAATTGTTCAAGCCAGATCTGTATCCAATCAAGAGTTATAAAAATTTTGAAGAAACAATTACCGGTAAGATGGTGGATCCTTTGGCGGGATTGATTGAAACGATGGGCAAACTTGGTCCGGGGCAGCACCTGTGGCTGCAGTTTATTATCACGCCCATCAGTGAGAAATGGTACTCTACAGGCAAGGAAACAGTGGATGAGTTCTTGGGTCGGGTGAAAGAAAAAAAACAAGGAATGCTCGCTCGGATCTTTGCTGACATATGGGATATTTTTTCTAATATCGGAAAAGGTATGTTTGGAGGAGAAGTCGTTTTTACAGCCGGAGCCAAACCGGAAAAGAAAGAAGAGCAACCGCTTGAATTTCGTCTGTCTCCTGGCGAAAAGGATGTGCTCAAAGCGCTTCAGAACAACTTGGCCAAACAACAGTACAAGATCCGCATGCGCCACCTGTATATAGGACGGCGCGAGGTGTTTAGCAAAACGACGGGTGTTTCGTCGTTTATCGGTGGTATCAAACAGTTCAACGATCAGAACCTGAACAGTATGGTACCGAATGATGACTCCAAAACATACGCCAACTTTGTTTTTGTCGAAGAACGTTTGCGCTTTCGCCAGCGTCGTTTGTTTCGTCGTTACATTGGTCGTGATAGTGATCCGCAGAGCTCGCGTTTTTTGTTCAGTTCAGAAGAGTTGGCCACTATATTCCATATCCCGGACATGGGAGTACTCGCACCGTCGCTGACCCGTGTTTCGGCCAAGCGCAGTGGCGCCCCATCGAATTTGCCATTACAGGATCTCGAATAATCAATTTGTATGCCCACACAAAACGACATCACATTTTTTGCCAAGACTAACTTCCGGAATCAGGAGCGTGTTTTTGGTATCAAGCAGGATGATCGGCGCCGGCACATGTATGTGATTGGTAAAACCGGTATGGGCAAGACCAACCTCTTGGAGAATTTGGCCATCCAGGATATTCAAAAGGGTCATGGTATCGCCTTTATCGATCCACACGGCGACACAGCAGAAAAGCTGATCAAGGCTATTCCGTCTCATCGGATCAACGATGTCATTTATTTCAATCCAGCTGATCAAGACTTTCCGATCGCGTTCAATGTGATGGAAAAAGTGGATCCGGAATATCGACACCTCGTTGCTTCCGGACTGGTTGGCGTGTTCAAGAAAATCTGGGCTGACTCATGGGGGCCACGCCTCGAATATATTTTGCGCAATGCTATCTTGGGGCTACTTGAGTATCCGGGGAGTACGCTCCTTGGTGTGACACGTATTTTGGTTGACAAATCGTATCGTGAACGGGTAGTAGAAAAAATCACTGACCCGGTCGTACGCTCATTTTGGGTGGACGAGTTTTCCAAATGGGATCCTCGAGTATTGCAAGAGGTGATTTCACCTATTCAGAACAAGGTCGGCCAGTTTCTTTCGAGCGCCCTGATTCGCAATATCGTCGGTCAGACAGTATCATCGTTCGATGTGCGCAAAATTATGGATGAGCGCAAGATCCTCATCATGAACCTGTCCAAAGGTCGCCTGGGTGAGGACAATAGTGCGCTCCTTGGTGCCATGATGATTACCAAGATTCAGTTGGCTGCTATGGGACGTGTCGATATTCCCGAAGAAACACGTGCCGATTTTTATCTCTATGTGGATGAGTTTCAAAACTTTGCCACCGAATCGTTTGCTAATATTTTGTCAGAGGCTCGCAAGTACCACCTCAACCTCATCCTGGCCAACCAGTACGTGACGCAGATCGCCGAGGAAGTGCGTGATGCTATTTTCGGAAACGCCGGGAGCATCATTTCGTTCCGAGTGGGCGCCATGGACGCGGAATTTTTGGAAAAGGAATTTGAGCCGGTGTTCATGATGAATGATATTATCAACCTGCCAAAATTCCAGATCTATCTCAAGCTCATGATCGATGGTATCGCTGGAGATGCCTTTAGTGCCAATGTCCTACCACCGATCAAAATCGAGAGTGATCCGGAGACCGAGGCCAAGATCATCAATAGTTCTCGTGAACGCTACACTAGCAAAAAAGAAGAAGTAGAGGACAAAATTCGTCGTTGGACAGGAATGCTCTCGCCGGAGGAGCGCGACGCGCTGGCGAAGAATATGGCGAGTAGTGCGCCATCGGCACAGTCACAGCTACAGTCTCAATCACAAGGAGCGGGAGCACGCCCACGAGAAGCGCGACCTGCAGTAGCGCCTGTTCGGCCATCAAGACCAGCTGTTTCTGCTCCACCAAAGCCGATACCTTCCCAAGGCAGTGAGGGGAGATATACTGCGCCTTCCAAGCCGAGATCGGCACCTGCTCCTGTGGAACAGAAAAGGCCTGCTGCTCCGGTTTCTGCTCCCGTTCCTCTGGCGCCAGAAAAAGCAATTGCCCCCGTTCCTGAAAAGAAGGAAATTGTTTCTCATGAGCATTATTCACAGGAACAGGCGACAGAATTATTGCAAAAGACGTTACAGAAAGAGGACGTCGCTCTACCGGCTTTCACTCCGCCGCAGGCACCCAAAAAGCCGCTTCGTATCAATTTGGATGAGTTTGAAAAAAATGAAGTAGCTACTCAGGCGGTACCAGAGCTGGAAGAAGCAGTAGTGTCAGAAGCGCAAGAAGCATTAGAAGCACCACAAGCGTCAGAGGAGAGCCTGGTGCCAGAAAAGGTGCTTTACCAAGCACTGTGTGCCACATGTGGGACTGCGATCGAAGTACCGTTTCAGCCCGATGGCAGTCGACCGACGTTTTGCAAGGACTGTCTGCGGGACTACCAGCGTGCTACTGCTAAGGCGCGCAATGAAATTGAGAAAAAGCAGGGAGCCGCGCCTGCTGCGCCAGTATCGAGGGCGAGAAATCAGGGGGGAGACTATCGAAAGCAGGGAGCGCGAGTGGTGTCACCACGAACCTATGTCTCATCCGATGCCCCGGTATCATTGGCGCAAACGCAGTATATTGAACCAAAAAAATTCAAAGCGCTGGGAACGCGACCGCCTGTTAATTTGAGTGAGCTGAGGACGCTCATTCAGACGGCCAAGAAGGGGGAGTAGTTTGTCGAGTACGCTCTTTTTTGCTACCATAGGATGGTAAATAATGAGAGAAAAGTATGAGTTTTAGAAGATTGCATAAGAAAGCCTATGCTATTTGGGTTGTTATTTCGATTTTAGTAGTGGTATCAATGGTCGGCTTCCTTTTTGCACCGTTTTTCATGTATTGATAATTGAATAGTGTATGGCGGTACGGAAATACTGGGTACGCGCTTTGGTGGTTGTAGTGGCATGTTTTGTTTTTTGGATAGCCTTTGTTTCCTGGAAGCAGACAACTCGCAATGACCGAATTGAAAATGAGGTGAGTATACTTGAGAAAGAGGCCGAAAGAATACGTCGAGAAAATGAAACCTTGAGCGAAAAAATTCATTATTTTTCTACAACGGATTTTCGTGAGCAGGAAGCCAAGGAAAAACTGGGGATGAAGAAAGAACAAGAAGAAGTGGTAGCTATCAAAGTGCAACCGGAACAGGCGACCGAGGTGAAAGAAGAAAAATATCGTCTCGCGATGGAGCCTGCATCCGAACCGAATATTCCAAATTACAAGAAGTGGTGGCAGGTATTTTTTGTAACACCCTAAAAAATTCATGGAAGCAACTCTCAAAAAAATACGTTGGTCAACCATGGTGTATGGAGTCATGACGCTCCTCATTCTTTTGTTTGTGGTCGTTCTAGTGGCGACGTATTTCGCGCCTCGTCATCTGCCTCTGGTGCAGTCATTCATTGCACGAGCACCCTTTCCGGTGGCGATTGTCGGGTATCGAGACATGGTTTCCTTCGCTGAACTTTCCGAGAATACCAGTTCGATCAAACGTTTTTATGAAAATCAGGATTTTTCCAAGTTGGGCGTGCGAATAGATTTTTCGACGGAAGACGGACAAAAACGTCTCCAAATACGTGAGAAAGAAGTTTTGAATAAGATGCTGGAGGATGCTGTTATCAAGAAACTCGCGAGAGAGCGTGGTATTTTTGTCAGTGCTGAGATGGCCAAGCAGGGTGTAGCGCGCAAGCTGGAAGAGTATGGAAGCGGTCAGGAAGTACAGGCTGATTTGGCTCGGTTGTATGGCTGGAAACTGGCAGATTTCGAAGAAAAAATCGTTTTACCAAGTTTGTATGGGGAAAAATTGAACGAGAGCTTTGTCAAAGAGTTTGACCCCGTGTCCAAGGCCAAAGCGAAAATCGAGAAAGCAGCAGAAATGCTCCGAGAGGGGGCAACATACAGTGATGTCGCCAAACAATATTCCGAAGGTCAGACTGCAGACAAAGGCGGTGATCTCGGATGGTTTGCTTTGGCTGATCTGGCTCCCGAGCTTCGCAGTTTGGTCGCCTCACAACAGGTAGGCACAGCAGGAAATGTCGTCGAGAGTAGTTTGGGATTTCATATCATTCTTGTGGAGGAAGTAAAAAAAGAAAAGAGCGAACAGTTGTACAAGATAAAACAGATTTTTGTTCGTAAGCAGACGTTTGCTGATTGGTTGGAACAGGAAATGAAAGAGACGTCGGTCTGGGTACTTGATCCGTTTTATCAGTTTGATACGGAAACAGGACGGATAGAATTTCGCAAAGAAGAGTGGCGACAGTTCGAAGAAGAATTGATCAAGAAAGCCAGTGGTGATGCCTCGTTCTTTTTTTGAGAGAGTTGCTGGGATATAAATATCAAAATTACCACGTCTATGGAAAATGAAAACACTAACGTACAGACTGAAATCAATGAACCGAAAAATTTTTCTGAACAAAGGAACAATCGGAAGCCCGTGTTCATGCTCTTTGTCTTGACGATGCTTTCGGGATTTGTCGGCGGTCTTTTTGCACCGAGGGCAGAGCAGTATTTGGGACAGGTATTTCCTGCACTTACTCCTCAAAAAGAATCGCAGCCGCTTTCACCTGAGCAGGTGCGAGTCGTGGCTGAGGACAACGTCGTGGCAGATTTGGTAGAAAAGCAATCTCCGGGAGTGGTGAGTATTGTGGTGAGTAAAGACGTGCCAAAAGTTCGGAATTTTTTTGGGATGCCATTTTTCAGTCCATTTGATACGCCGGCCCCCAGTACCGAAACGGAAAAACAAAAAGTAGGCAGCGGATCCGGATTTTTTGTTTCAACCGATGGCCTGATCGTGACCAACAAACATGTCGTATCCGATGAAAAGGCCGAGTATACGGTTATTTCAGGAGACGGGACAGAGTATCCGGCGCAGGTACTGGCACGCGATCCCTCGAACGATATCGCGCTCCTCAAGATCGAAAAGAGCGAAGGGAAGGATTTTCCAGCTCTGACGCTCGGCGACTCTGACCGTGTGCGAGTAGGCGAGACGATTATCGCTATTGGCAATCCTTTGGGAGAATTTGAAAACT
>CAZPXK010000028.1:0-11019 GCA_964590035.1 uncultured Bdellovibrionales bacterium | reverse complement strand
CCAAAATATTTGACAAGTAATCAAAAAAGAGTAGTATGGGAGTGTTTCCGAAAGGAGGATCTCGGATGTTTTTTGGTTCTGCCTATCCGTATTGATGTTTCGTTATGTATCGCCTGCTTCGAAAAATTGCAACGACTCCAAAACTTATTATTCCCGAAGAGGAACTGTTGGCGCTTGAAATCCCAGAACTTGGGAAGCAGATTGATAGTGCTGTCAAAAAGCTGTTCCGAGGATCACTAGCTATTCGAGAAGTGGCCGCTGGCTCCAGTAATGCCGAGGAACAGGAACTGACCGCTCTCGGCAATGTCTACTATGACGTTGAACGATTTGGTATTCACTTTGTCGCTTCACCACGTCATGCAGACATGTTGTTTGTGACGGGACCCGTTTCGCGCAATATGGCACAGGGACTGCGACACACATATGAGGCTATGCCTGAGCCTCGTTTTGTGGTGGCTGTCGGTGATGGAGCGATTGACGGGGGAATTTATCGTGATTCGTATGCGATTCACAACAGTGTCGAAGAAATCATCCCGGTTGACTTTAAAATTCCGGGTGATCCACCATCGCCCAAAGTGGTTTTGGCGTCGCTCCTCCGTATATTTCAAGATATGGAATCAAAAAAATCTTTCAAAAATTAGCGTATGGATGTATTGCTTTCACCAATGGCTTTTTTCCTCCTTGTAGGATTTTTTTCTGTGGGAGCAGTGGGCTCGCTTTTTTTGGCGCGTTTTTTTAATGATCAGGGTCGGGTGGCCGGGTATTTTGCTCATGGCTCTGCCTTGCTTGGATCGCTCTTTGCTCTGGCACTTTCAGGAGTAGCTTTGCTTTCTGGACAGGGGATAGAGTTTACGACTCCAGGGATTATTCCGGGAGTAATTGATTTCAGTTTCCGCCTCGATGGTCTGGCAGCTTTCTTTTTGGGAGTGATTGCCCTCGTTGCGAGCGTGGCCTCGCTCTACGGATTTTCCTACCAAAAACATTTTTACGGAAAATATAATCTGGGTACGTTTGGATTTTTTTACAATGTGTTTGTCGTGAGCCTCATGCTGGTGCCGCTTGCCAACCAAGCGCTGTTTTTTCTCTTGGTATGGGAGTGTATGTCGCTCGCTTCGTATTTTTTGGTTATTTATGAGTACAGAAAACAAGAAAGCGTTCGGGCAGGATTTCTGTACTTTTTGATGACACACATTGGGACGCTTTTTATTATGTTGGCGTTTTTTCTGGCCTACAAGGCGACAGGCTCGTTTGATTTCGATGCGTGGCGGGGAGCGGCTGGTACGATATCGCCGACGCTTCAGACGCTCATCCTTCTTTTGGCTCTGTTTGGTTTCGGAATTAAGGCCGGTATTATTCCTGTGCATATCTGGTTGCCGGGAGCGCATTCTGCGGCGCCAACGCACGTATCGGCTCTTCTTTCGGGGGTTATGATCAAGACGGCTATCTTGATGTTTATTCGTTTCTTTTTTGATTTTTTTCCGGGTGCGCCGCTAGAGTGGGGATTAGCCTTTCTTGTTTTGGGAGGTATTTCGTCTCTTCTCGGCGTGTTATATGCGCTTTCTGAACACGATATCAAACGACTGCTCGCGTATCACAGTATTGAGAACATTGGGATTATACTCCTGGGTCTGGGCGCGGGAATTACTTTTTTTGCATTAGGACTGGAGACATTTGCTCTCTTTGCTCTGGCGGCCGCTTTGTATCACACGATGAACCACGCTATTTTTAAAGCCTTATTGTTTTTGGGAGCGGGGTCAGTGGTAGGCGCAACCGGCACGCGTAACATGGAGGAATACGGGGGATTGATTCGTTTGATGCCCTATACTGCCTTTTTCTTTCTCATTGGGTCGCTCGCTATCTCTGCCTTTCCTCCATTCAATGGTTTCGCCAGTGAATGGCTGACGTTTCAGGCTTTGTTCGTCGGGGTTGGGTCGGCCAGCGTGCTCGTCAAGATGGTATTTATTTTTGCTATCGCCAGCCTGGCGTTTACCGGAGGCTTGGCGGCAGCCTGTTTCGTCAAGGCTTTTGGGACAACATTTTTGGCTCGGTCTCGTCATATGGGGACACAGGTGATACATGAGAGTGGCGCTTCTATGTTGGTGGCGATGGGGGTTTTGGCGGTGGCTACATTGGTGTTGGGAGTGTTTTCGACGGTGGTGATCGCGGCGCTCGTCGGTATCATAGCGAGTATCGGTCTCACTGATCCAATGTCACTCCAGTTTCCATTTTTGGAATTTATTACTGCTCGTGACCAGTTTGCCAATGTCTTGCCACTCGATATCGTGGCAGTCACTCTGGCTGCAGTATTTGCTTTTGTGGCGGGTATGGTTCTCTGGTTTACTCGTTCACGAAAAATTACTTTTGGTCGGACTTGGGATTGCGGGACACCGCTCACCGCTCGGACGGAAATTACTGCAACCAGTTTCTCTCGGTCGCTCATCACTATTTTCCGTGGTGTGCTTCGACCGACCAAACAGACAGCGGTGGAGTATCATGATGAGAACATGCGCTACTTTATAAAATCACAAGAAGTAAAGACGTCTATCGGCGATCCCTATCGGACGATGCTCTATCAACCATTGGTACGCGTACTTGATTTTGTAGCATCGAGGGTACGACGTATTCATGGTGGAAATGTTAACGCCTACATACTGTATATTTTTCTGACCCTCATCGTGCTTTTGTTCTGGACAACTCGCTCATAATTTTTTTGGTATGGATATTTTCATTTTTTTTCTTCAGGCACTCGCCATTCCGTTTTGTGCGCCGCTTGCTGTTGGTGTCATCCGCAAGGCAAAAGCTCGTTTGCAAAATCGTGTTGGTGCAAGTGTCTTGCAGCCATACCGCGATTTGTGGAAGCTCTTTCATAAAGACGAGGTTATTTCCGATGAAACATCTTGGATTTTTCGGTTCAGCCCTTATCTGATTTTTGCGGTTACCGTAGGTATCGGGGTCAGTATTCCGGTCATTACGACCATGGCGCCCTCGCTGTTTGTTTCTTCGTTTTTTGATTTTTCATTTTTGGCAGGTGGGGATTTTATCGTCATTATTTACCTCTTTGCACTGACCACCTTCTTTTTGGCACTAGCCGGTATGGATGCGGGAAGCGGTTTCGGTGGGTTTGGTTCCAGTCGTGAGATGACCCTGGCCGCGCTGGCCGAGGGAGGGCTCTTTTTTTCTCTCCTCGTGGCCTCGATTATCGCTCAGACCGGTAATGTCCTCACGATGGTCGAGAGTCTCCAGTCAGTTCCTTTTCAGTCCTACATCCCGCTCTTCATTGCTTTCATCGCTTTTTTCATCGCTTTGCTTGCTGAAAATGCTCGTTTCCCTATCGACAATCCGGCGACGCATCTGGAACTGACGATGATTCATGAGGCGATGATTTTGGAGTATTCCGGCAAGCGTTTGGCGCTTATCGAATGGGCGAGTTTCAGTAAGTTACTCATCTTTGTGGCACTTGGCGCCAATGTCTTTTTCCCTTGGGGTGTCGCGACGTCATTTCTGCCGGAAATGATCGGGATGTCCGTAGTATGGTTTGTACTGAAAGCCACCGTGCTCTTGTTGGCGATTGCCTTTATTGAATCAACCATGGCGAAATTCCGTATTTTCCGTGTGCCGGATTTGTTGTTTACTTCGTTTGTACTTTCTGCTATCGCTCTCATTGTAACGATTACCTTTTAATACGAGTATGCTGGAACATTTTCGTGAACTTTCCTTTTCGCTCGACCTCATTGCTTTTCTAGCAACGATTGCTTTGCATTTGGTCAAAACAAATCGCAATATTATTCGTTTGTACGCGATCCAGTCTTTGATGGTGGCATCGTTTTTGCTTCTGGTTGGCATAGCCGAGGGGAGTAGTGGATTTTTGTTTGTGGCGGTGCTCACGCTCTGTATCAAGGTAATTATTGCGCCACTCTTTTTTTCACGCCTGGTGCGCCGCTATGGGAGTCGCTTTACCGTCAATAACTATCTGTCGACACCCTGGACGCTCATCGTACTCATGGGTCTGGTCTTCTTTTCATACTCACAAGTATTTTTGCCGTTGGGGATGCTGGTACCGGAAGCCTATGGCGTGTTTCCACTCAACTTGGCTCTGATTTTTATCTCCATGTTCATGCTCATCAATCGTCGAGGAGCATTCTCGCAAATGATCGGTATCTTGTCGCTTGAAAACAGTATCCTGCTTTTGGCAACGTTCATCGGTATTCATCAGCCGATTGCTCTCGAGATGGGAATTGTTTTTGATGTGGTTATCTGGATGATTATCGCGCAGGTGTTCATCTCGATGATTTACCGCCAATTCGGGTCTCTCAATGTTACCAAGATGAAAAATCTCACTGAAGAATAACCCTATGCTCCTCACCTTTCTCATATCGTTGCCGTTGCTCGCCGCTATTTTTATTGGGCTGCTCGGTGCCAAACATACGCGCCTCATTGAACGGACAGTCATTGTTTCCGGTGTTCTTGAACTCGGACTGGTCCTCGCGATGCTCTCGACGGTTGTAGAGACCGGATCTATCAGTGCTTCGACATTGTTTTCGCTTGATCCGCTCGGTGCCTTCCTCTCGTTTATCATTGCCTTGGTCGGTGTGTTTGCGAGTATTTATTCTGTCGGGTACCTGCGCGCCGAGGTAGTGAAGGGCATCATTGGTCCGCGTCGTGTGCGCCAGTATTTTCTCCTCCTCAAGCTCTTTTTCTTTGCCATGTTTTTGGCGGTGGCCACGATGAGTCCGATAGTGATGTGGATCGCTATCGAAGCGACGACGCTCTCGACTGCTTTTTTGATTAGTTTTTACAACAAGAAATCGGCCACAGAAGCAGCGTGGAAATACCTTATTATCAACTCTTTGGGACTACTCCTGAGTCTCTTGGGAACACTGTTATTTTTGGCCTTGCCCGAGGCGCGAGACGGTTCTTTGACTTGGCAGTCGCTTCGTGAGAGTGTCGCTACCCTGCCTCCTCTCGCAGTCAAGATCGCTTTTGTCTTTATTTTGATAGGATATGGAACCAAGATAGGTTTTGTGCCACTGCACACGTGGAAGCCTGACACGTATTCCAAGTCACCGACTCCTATAGCGGCACTGCTTTCGGGTGTGCTCTTGAATGTGGCTTTCCTGGCCATCTTGCGTTTCAAGGAGCTGACGGACTCTGTGCTACAGTCCAATTTTTCCGGTGAACTCCTCATTTTTTTCGGAATATTCTCGTTGGTGTTTTCGGCCTTTATCATTTTTATTCAAAAAAATTATAAACGGCTTTTGGCGTATTCCAGTATCGAACATGCCGGTCTTTTGGCGCTGGGCTTTGGTTTTGGTGGCGCGGGGACTTTTGCGGCTCTGCTTCATATGTTGTACCACGCTCTCGCAAAAGGACTGGTTTTCTTTGCGGCAGGCAATGTGTTTCTCAAGTATGGTTCGAGTAAAATGCATCACATTACCGGCTTGATACGAGTACTGCCGCTGTCGTCTGTCGTACTCTTTATCGCTTTTCTGGCGCTCCTTGGTTTGCCTCCATTTGGATTGTTCTTCACTGAATTCTCATTGCTTTCCGCCGGTCTGGAACAGTATCCATATTTGGTCGGATTGGTGTTACTCACACTGGCCATTATATTCTTTGGTTTTCTCAAGCATTTGGTAGCCATGCTCTTTGGTTCTGTTCCTGAAAACATCGTTCCAGGGGAGTCGAATATGCTGACCCAGGTGCCCATGGTGCTTCTTTTGGTACTGTTCTTTCTTTTGAGTTGGTACCTGCCCGAAACGCTCGAGGCACTCATCCGACTCGCCGAGCAGAGTATTTCTATTACTTTTTAGTCTACGACCACTATGCTCGATATACGAACCATTTTAGAGCGATACGGACTGAAAGCAGTTTCCGCGAAACAAGAAGGGGATGCTTATGTGTTCGAGGTTTCCCAAGAGACCCTGCGAGAGGTCATAGAGACGCTCAAGCGTGATCATGCTCTACCGCTCAAAACGGTAGTAGCCACCGATGAACGAGAAGAACGAGGTGTCTTTCGTATCCACTATGTGTTTGGGGTGCCAAAAGAAAACTTCTTTTTGGTGCCGGTTCTTTCTCTCCAGAAGGGTGCAGAGACGTTTCCTTCCCTCACCCCACTTGATCAGGAGTTTTCTGTATACGAACAGGAAATCATGTCGTTTTTCGGTCTGGTTCCCGAGGGGCATCCTCAGGCCAATCGTATTATTTTACACCAGGAAAATTATGCCGCCGATGTCTACCCGCTTCGGAAAGATTTTGCTTGGAATACCAAAGTAGATGCCCCACAAGAAAAAAGAGCACCAATTTTTCAGAAGTATGAAGGCGAGGGCGTGTACGAAATTCCCGTGGGTCCGGTCCATGCTGGTATCATTGAACCGGGGCATTTCCGTTTCAGCGTGCTCGGTGAAGAAATTCTCCGTTTGGAACCACGCTTGGGCTATGTCCACAAAGGAACTGAAAAATTGTTTGAGCAGTTGCCGCTGGAAAAAAAGCTCATTCTTTCCGAGCGAATTTCTGGTGACAGTTCGTATCATCATGCTTTGGCCTTTGCTCTTTCGGTAGAAAAATTGGCCCATGTGACGGTGCCCGTTCGGGCCAAATTGCTCCGAACGGTCTATGGCGAACTCGAGCGGCTAGCCAATCATTTCAATGACCTGGCTTTTATCATGCTCGATACGGGACTCAGTTTTGGTGGCAGTCACGGATCGCGTTTGCGTGAACGGGTGATGCAGTGGAATGAACGTCTTTCCGGCAGCCGCTTCTTGCGAGGAGTGATTACTTTTGGTGGTGTGACACGCGATATGGATGGTGCCACACTTCAGACACTGCATGATGATCTAGAAATACTCGAGAAGGATTTCATGGAGGTACTGGGCGCAGTCAAAGAAAGCGATTCGATGCAGAATCGTCTCAAAGGAACAGGGACGCTCGATGCAGAGGTAGCCCGGGATCACGGCGCTGTCGGTATCGCTGCTCGTGCTTGCGGACAAGAAGTTGATGCTCGGGCTGACTATCCGTATGCTGCTTACGATATGATGCAGTTTGGAGTAATGACAGAAAATTCCGGTGATGTGTACGCTCGTTTTCGGGTTCGTGCCCGTGAAGTGACCCAGTCATTTCGTTTGCTCAATCAGGCTCTGGCGCTGTTGGTTCATGAATCAGGAGCTATCGTAACGACCCTTCCAAAACTGACAGCTAATCAACATGCTGTGTCTGTAGTAGAGGGGTGGCGTGGAGATATCGTGTACTTCGTTATGACAGACAATGCGGGTGTGATTAGCCGTGTCAAAGTGCGAGACCCTTCGTTTTTGAACTGGCAATTGTTCCCGTATGTTATTGGTCGTGATATGGTTCCGGATTTCCCGCTCATCAACAAGAGTTTCAACCTCTCGTATACCGGAAACGATCTGTAGTGAAAAAAACCGACCTCCTGGTCGGTTTTTTTTATGAGTGTTAGAAACTCATCCAGCGGGTGATGACGAGGAGGTAGAGTACGCAGAGTACCCAAAAGCTCCCAAGAAAAAAGCGGCGTCCTTTTGATTTGATATTGATATCCATGCAGATTTCTTTGGTAGAAATCCCACAAGAGCGAAACAGAAAGAGGGATTCGTAGAGACGAATAACTACCACCCACGTGATAAAAAGAGTGGCGAGAATACCGAGGCCTGGGAGCCAGGGATTGGCCAGTTCAGCTGTGCTCGCGCCACCACCCTTGGTGAGCCATTTGACCCAAGCAGGCCATTTCATAACGTAGACATGGAGCAGCGTGGCCAAAACAGCCAGTCGTAGCCCCCAGCGCTGCAGGAACCACCAGCGACCTCCCTGAACCGCCATGATGACTTTCTTGAAGGAAAGAATGAAGAGGAGAATGAGGAGTATAGCACCTACCAGTCCGGCAGCAAATTCAAGAGTCGAAAAATCAAGCCATTCCTTGGGGAATTTGAGCGGCAAGAGGTAGTAACTGATAATTCCATGGGCAACAGCCAGGAAAGCCGCCACGATGCCGATTTCTTTGCGGTAGGAAAGCCAGGTATCGAAGCGGTCAAAATAGCGCACGATAGGGCCAATGAGGAAAGTAAAGGCAAGAAGCGTCATAGCAGTCCCAGCAAGCGCTTTGTTGGGAACGTAGAGCATATCGGCCGTGGGTGGAGCATCAAAGAAATAGCCGCGCCGGAAGAATAGGTAGATCCCAAACAGGACCAGGAGCGAGGCGGCAATAACCGTGGCAACGAGGTAGTCGCGGAGACTAGATGGCTTGTGCATAGTTTTTTATTTTATCGCTTTCAATGATAAACACCGATTACGGTGAAAGGTGTCATTATTTCAGTTCCCACAGAACGCTGCGAAAATTTTTGATGCGGTCTTTTTCATCAATCTCGATTCCTTCCTGTCTGTAGAGTTTGAGGCGTTCTTTCCGATGTTTTTCGTCGATCCAAATCTTTCCATCGGCATACACAATTCTGTGAAAAGGAATGTTCTTGGTACCTGCACCCCACGCTTTACCGAGAATTCGGGTGATACTTTGCGAAGCCATGGTGCCACCTCCCGCAGCACGAGCGATACGACCATAGGTTGTCACCCTGCTTTTTGGTATGGAGAGTGCAATCTTGAGAACGCGCTCATGAAACGTCATCATACGTTTTGTTACTGTTCGTTGCTTTCCTGGCGTGATTTTTGATGGGTCAGGTACACGAGCCACAGAATAGCCGAAAAGACAACGAGCGCCATAAAAGGAATAGTGATAAATCCAAAGGTGACGATCGGCGAGTTGCTACAGGAGGGCTCGAGCGGGTTGGTCGAGCAGGGGAGAAGAAAGGGGTTGCCAGCGACGTATTTTTGGTAGTGACCGTAGTAGTGATAGGCCGAGATAGGGAGACCGATGGCTGCCATGAGTCCGACAATCAGGTGATTCATCTTGGCCTTGGTCCACAGCGTTACTAGGATGATAATTTCCAGAGGAAACATGAAGATACGCTGCCACCAACAGAGGACACACACGGGAGTGAGATAGACGTACTGGTAGGTGACGGCACCTAGCGTGGCCATGGTAGCAAAGCCAGCGATGAGCCGGAGCCAAGTGGTAGATGAAACCTGGGTGACCAGAGCACGGGTAGTCGGGGAAAAAAGATAACTGAGAATTGAGAGAATGGTCGCAGCACCGAGGAGTAACACCAAGACAGACAAAACAGTCGAGTACAGTTCAAGATTCATAGCGGCAGATCAGAAATTATACCTTTATCATAGCGGTTTTCCGGCTTTTTGGGAAGACTATTTTGGCTCACTTCGGTCTATGGCGCCATTGCGAAGAGTACCAAAGGCGCGCATAAGAGCGTTGCGCTTGGCATAGAGCTGCTTGTATTCCTCATCTGCGATGTTTGTTTCAGATTTCATCGCCTGTAATTCTGTAAGTATTTCACCTAAAACAATTTTCACACTTTTTCTTTTTATATCTGCGAGGGCTTCAGATACAGAAGTGATAGCATTGAGATGTGCGAGTGTTTCTTCGGAAAAGTATGGTGCATATTTTGTTTCAAATGCCTCGACTCGTTCACGACAGTCAGGGCGTTCCGGTTCTTTTTGTTCTTGGAGCCCCTTCCTTTCTTCTTCTAAGAGATCAAGAAGTCTATCGAGATAGCTGAGACATTCGTTTTTTGTTTTTTCATCAGGTATATTATCTATAGCTTCTCTCAGAGCTGCTTCGTCAAAGAGTACCTCAAGTTCTTTCGGGTCAACCACATCTGTCTGCCATGGTTTAAACGATTCAAGATAGTTTACTTTCCCTGATGCGTTACGTGTATAGTTGCCGACGTTTGAATCAATATTGAAACCGAGACCTAGCTTGCTTAGTTTCATATCGAGGTCACCCATCTCTTCTCCCATCTCGGCAATGAGTTCTTGTCTTGCCTCTTCCTCATCTTTGCCCTCGTGACGTGCTTGTTGTAGTGCTTCCTGACCGGTAGAATGTGTAACTCGTTCTCGATCGATAGTTTGTTTCCCACCATCCTTTGCTTTGGCCTCACCAACTTGGTGGATGTCAGGGATTTCATCAGGCAAGAGATGATGAACGATTTTGGTGAGATAGTAGCGTCCTTTCAGTTGCAGAGTAGTCTCATACTCAGCCTGATCTTTATTTTCTACAATAACCCGCCCCTCACGTTTAGGGTCGACAAAAACTTTGCGATCTTCACCTTCGCCGAGTGGTTTTTGTCCTGCTGATTGAAATTGTTCCAGTCTCATACATGTGTTACTGAATAGTAGTTAAACTGAATATCATAAGTATAGCGCAGTTTTTGGGAAAACAGGAGGGTAAATTTGTGGCTCAAGTAGGGGATTATTCACTTTTTTGGTAGAATGTGAGTGTAGAGATTTGAGAGAGACACCCTATGAATTACGATGTTATTGTTATCGGCGGGGGACCGGCAGGGATGATGGCGGCCGGCCGGGCAGCACAGGTACAGAAGGGAGCCAGGGTGGCGCTCCTTGAGAAAAATACGTCCCTCGGAGTCAAGCTCCTCATTACCGGCGGCGGGCGTTCCAACGTGACTAACGCCGAATTTGACGAGCATATTTTTCTGGCCAAGTTTGGTGTGGCCGGCAAGTTTCTCTACTCACCGCTCTCCCAATTTGGAGTACAGAGTGCACTCGATTTTTTTCACGCACATGGCATGCCGACCAAAGTAGAGGCAGAGAAGAGGGTCTTTCCGTTGAGCGACAGGGCTCAGTCAGTGTGGGATGCTTTGGTCGGATATATGCGGGCGGGGAACGTCACGCTTCTGACCGGTATGGAGGTGACAGGACTCGAGACCACCGGTGACCAGGTGACCGGTGTCCGGATGAAAAATGGCAGCCTCATGCAGGCAGGGTCGTACATCCTCGCTACGGGTGGACAGTCGCGACCGGAGACCGGATCGACAGGTGATGGCTTTCGCTTCCTCGAAAAAATGGGTCATACAATTGTGGCGCCGCGACCATCACTGGTGCCGCTTCGTGTTCGTGAGCCATGGGTAGCCGAATGCTCCGGGGTGA
>CAZPXK010000027.1:0-11985 GCA_964590035.1 uncultured Bdellovibrionales bacterium | reverse complement strand
CTATTTTGGAAAAACTTCTCTGGACATGGGTGCAATTCCCATCAACTCCACCATTATAAACAGCGTCTAGCTGTAAGCGATAAGCGTTGAGAAAATGCTGATACAAGCACTCCTCTAAAACTTGTCGCTTATTGCTAAACGCCCTACGCTACCAGACATGAGACGAAGACGACACAATCGCCCCAAGCCAAAAGTTCAGCTCAAAGAACACGCTCGTATCAACGAGAAGATTCTCGTGCCTCAGGTCATTGTCATTGACCAAAACGGTGAGAATCTCGGTGTCATGGACACGGCTGCTGCTATCCTCTTGGCCCAAGAGCAAGAAGCCGACCTAGTGGAGGTGTCGCCTCTCGCTAAGCCACCAGTGTGCAAAATCACTGACTACGGCAAGCTCCAGTACAAAGCAGCCAAGCAAGAGCAACAGCAAAAAGCCAAGCAGAAAAAAGTTGAGACCAAAGGCATTCGCATTGGCTTCCGTACGGACAAACACGATCTTCTTTTCAAAAAAACTCAGGCGGAAAAATTTCTTACCAAAGGAAATAAAGTTAAAATAGAGATTGTACTGCGCGGACGAGAGAAAGCCATGCAGGACAAAGCCAAAGAAAACCTCACCGCCTTTCTCCAGAGTATCAGTGTCCCCCACCGCTTTGAAGAAGAAGTAAAACGAGGACCTATGGGATTTAATACCCTCATCGTTCCCGAATAGCGAACACCTATCAAGTAATCACATTAATCTCGTATTGATATGCCAAAGCTCAAGACAAGAAAATCCGTCGTGAAGAAAGTAAAAATCACTGGAAGCGGAAAGTTGAAGACCCGTGCCACCGGTCAAAACCACTACAACTCTCGCAATACCGGTGACCAAACCCGCTCCAAACGACAAGACAACGATGTCTATCCAGCCGTCGCCAAGAACATCAAGGCCTCTCTCCCGTACTCGTTTTAATCAATACCCAACCAAAGACCCTCCCACGCAGGATTGACATCAAGCCCGTAGTGCTGTAGGTTGTAGGTTGTGAGTTATAACAGGTATTCACCTGATTTTACCGGCACTCGCTCGGAAACGAAAGCGGGCTTTCGCTTCACTCACTTCGTTAGGTAATAAATTTTCAAACATATGACCAGAGTCAAACGCGGCGTCATGACCAAAAAGCGCCACAAGAATATCCTGGAAGCCGCCAAGGGTTTCCGTTGGGGACGCAAGAATTTGTTTACCAAGGCCAAAGAAGCCGTTATCAAAGCAGGCAAGTACGCTCATCGTGACCGCCGCGCCAAGAAACGCAGTTTCCGTGGTCTCTGGATCACCCGACTGAACACAGCGCTCCGCCTCCATGGCATCAAGTACAGCGCTTTCATCGCTCTCGAGAACAGCAAAAACATCGCGCTCGACCGCAAAGTGCTCTCACAGATGGCTATGGAAAATCCGACTGTCTTCACAAAATTCATCGAATCGGTCAAGTAACCGGAAGGTAACTAGATCCGTCAAAAAACTGCTCCCTCAGGGGCGGTTTTTGTTTTATATAGAACCCTGTCACTTTTCTGAAAACCATGATAGATTGTTCTTGAGAGATAGTCTCTCAGAAGGATATCCCATGCCCACCCTCCTGGAATTGATTCAACAAGAAGAAGCGAGGCGAGAGCGGGAACGTGATCCGCGTCACGAACACGCCAGAAGGACTCTCCCGCAGCCGCCGAAGTGGCGCAGACCGCCCCCGATTCTGAGAGCTCCTACGGGGAAATACGGGGAGTTCGAACCGCAAGGTCGCGTTGGGTAAAAACCCGGGCCTGACAATAAGTCTGCCCAAAACCTGCCACACTGCGATGTGGCAGGCGTTTTCTTTTAAAGAAAGTTCTTATTTTCGCTAGACTAGAAGCGCTTTTTCACAAAGAAGAAATAGAGCGCCAAAGCAGCAAGCAATACCCCGATACCATCGATCAGGACATCTGACATCCTCGCCCCACGAAACGGCACAAAAAACTGATGAAGTTCGTCCGTCACGGCATACATGAGAGAAAAGGCAGCGGCCAAAGACAGGACTCGCCCAAATTTTTCATGAACATACGAAAGTCTCAGGTATCGAAATGAGAGGAGCATGAGAACAGCATATTCGAACACATGCGCTCCTTTGCGTTCCAAATAATAGCCAAGTGTTGGCGCGCTCGCTGTCTCTTTCCCCGACAGCGTGGAAAACGAAAAAATAACCACCATCCACAACAAAAGAAACACATACACCGTCATCCGAGAACGGCTCGACTGCACCGCTTTCAAAAAGAGCCGAGATATATTCATTTCTTTCGCTCACCAAATTCTTCAATGAGATGAAAAAGAGCGTAAAATGGCAGCCAGAGCCACAGGGTCTTTTTCAGAAAGTCATCAATGATTTTATTGAGATTCATATCGTTGTACGTGAAGCGGCCGCGAAACAATTACTATCGATTTCATACACGACATCCTTTTTCTCTACCACTATCTTCCAGCCATGTTCTTCGGCAGCTAGTTTGAGATTTTGATTGGGATTGAAAGCAATCGGATGTTCTACCATTTTGAGAAAGCTAACATCTGATTCCGTATCACCGATACCATATGAATCCTTGAGGGAAAGTTTGTGCTCATACAGGTACTGTTCCACCAGGCTGCCCTTGTTCTTGGAGGGCTCAAACGATGCTTCGCCGGTATACTTGCCCAGTTCATCAACAGCATAGACACTCCCAAACGAGCCATCAAACTTGAGATACTGACGATTGTATTCTTCCACCACTTCGATAGGCGATCCCGATATCACGAGCAAGTGATAGTTCTCCTCTCGCAGTTTTTTGATGAGACGCTCGGCATAGATGTACGTCCGCTTGGCATGAAATGGCACCAGGAGCTTGCTTGCCTTTTCCACATCTGCCTGTGCGCATCCGCGGATATGTTCAGAATACAGTTTGACCAACGCTTTCCGATAGTCCTCATACGTGCCCTCGTGCGTGAGCCATCCGGAGTAAATATTGGCGAGCTCATCACGGGCCTCACGTGGAAATACCTTCATCCACGTCAGTTCATTGATCAGTTCGAAGTGAAGATTTTTCCGAAAAATCGTCCCATCGATATCAAAAATAGCTATCTTTGTTTTTTTCTTGGCAGTCATAGGCAATATTACTTAGACACCCCTCTCTATTGTACTCAATATTTCATAGAGGGCAATGCCCGTCGCCACCGAAACATTGAGAGAATTCTTTTTTCCACGCATGGGAATTTCGAGAACCGTGTCGCATCGTTTCAAAATTTTTGATTCCACGCCTTCCACTTCGTTCCCGACTATGAGTGCCACTTTTCCTGTGGAACGATATGCTCGATAATCGATACTTCCCGGAGCCTGCTCGAGTGCCACCAGTGTGTATCCTTCCTGCTTCAACCGGGTCATCAGTCTCGGTAAAGAAGAAACTTTTTTCCATGGAACAGTACTTTCTGCACCCAGCGCGGTTTTAGCAATGGCCTTTTGTGTCTGCGAAAGATATAGGGGAACAGGCCCGCCCGCAACGCTTGCGCGTAGCGCATGCGGGCAGGGCGAATACCCCGAGAGGATAATCTGTGCAACCCCCGCCCCATCAGCCGTTCGAAACATTGAACCAACATTGTGGGCACTGCGAATATCATGGAGCACCAACAGAACATCCCTATTTCCCATAGGTCTGAAACAATTCTTTCCCCATCTCCCAAACGGCCGGATAGTTCTTAGATTCTTTCATCCAATACCACCATTCGCCTCCCCACAGATAGATATCCTGGAAACCAACCTGCCGGGCATAGTCGACATTCTCTCGCAGCCTTCTTTCATTCATGGTTTTAAACTGTTCTTCAAGCGCCACGTTGGCTATCCAACCACTTGCCCATGGTTCTGCCTGAAGCTCAATCACGGAAAAATGTTGCTGCTTGGTAAAGAGTCGCACCATTTTTTCTTTGAAACGGAAAAAGTTTGGTCCGATGGGATACTCAAAATATCCACCCGTCTTTTCGCTATAGATATCCCGATAGAGCGTTGTCCCAAATTCATCTCCCCGCGCCGCTGCATGTACCCACAAGGAAAGCTCTCCACTGTCCGTGAGGAGCACCGGTCGTGACGCATCCAAACGCTTCACGAGAGCTATCTCATCTTCCAGAAGAGTGACATCAAGCGGCGGACAGATACCAAAACGAAGGAACGGCTCATTTTCAACCTGCCACTTGGCAATAGCTGGATGCTCTCGGTAACGCATCACCGTCGTCTCAACAAAAGGAAGGATTCCCTCACGACGAGACGCCGCATCATCTCCCACCCATTGTGGAATATGACATTCCGGCCAACGCGGCACCTTGATCCCGACAGTCAAAATCACCTCGACACCACGTTTGGCAGCCTCATCCAATTGCCAATCAACTTCGGAAAAATCATACACTCCCCGTTCTTGCTCAACGAGATCCCAGTAGACCGGGAGACGCATCCGTGTCACTCGGATATCATCCAGGAGCGCCAGGTATACTTCTCGCTGGTTTAGTCCCAGCGCTTCTGCATAGCGAGAAGAAAAAGTCATACCGAGATGCACATCCTCTCGGGGTTCTGGACCAGGGAGATTGAAGTACCCAAACAACAGAAGAGCAGCCAGTATCAACAACAGCACTACCGTAGCCATAATCCTAAGGAGTTTTTTCATACAATTTTTCACTATCCTAGTAAAAGAGGAACGCCGTTGACGGCTGCCAACCACAGACCCGCACTAATGATAACAACTGCGGCAATTTTTTGAAACCAGTCCCAAAAATGAAGTCGCTCCCCGAAAATATCCGGATACCGAAAAGACAGCGGCAACGTCATCAACAACAAAAATACGTACTGCATTCCGGAAAGTGCCTGCACAAAAGAAAGGGATCCGATTTTTATGGCATAAGCGATGAGAAACGTAGCAATGCCGGCACTGGTTTTATTCAACACAAAAAGAGCGGTGGTACCAAGCGCTCGCTCTGATCGGTGTCCAAATCCGCGAAATTGGGCTGAAATAGTGTGTCTGAAGGAAGGCACGAGCAGGAGTGACAGCCCTCCCAAAAACATTCCCAAACGTGACCAGACGATGCCACTCACAAAATTTGACGTTCCATACCCCTCCTTCAAGAGAAGAAGCGAGGCACCGGTCAGTAAACCAGAAAGCAACACAAATTTAGAAATATGTTCCCCCTTGTGCAGAGGCAGGTCAAAAGAAATGAGTAACCCTCCTATAATAAGTAGTGCCAACGCTCCGATATACAATATATTGACCGGCTCAGCGGCCGAAAAAGAAAAGAATACCGCCAAAAACGCTACGAGAGAAGTAGCCGTCCCCACGAGCGGGGCCACTCGGGAAATCTCGTGTTCTTTGACGGCCGTATAGAGGGCCACCAGACCATAGACAAACAACACACCCGAGAGTACGAGCGTCCAAGTAGCATACCAATTCGAATACTCAAATCCAAACGGAATGAGCACCATGGGGATGAGACTAAACAGAGACACAAAAAAAGCATACACAGCAGGAACCGGTATGCGGTCTGAAAGAAGATATTTATCGAATACGGAAGAAAGTGCCGCAAAGAAATATCCCAACAATGCCACGAGCGTCCAAGTCATACAAAAAAAGAAATTTATTTTTCTCTCTTTCTATTATACCTGAGTCGTCACGTCAAAGCGAGCACATTGTAAACGGTGGGTACTTTAATTTTTCACTATTTTTCGATAGTACAAGTCAACATCGGCAATCCATTTCCTGACGCTTTCCGGACTGTGTGTGGCACAACTTGAACCACACTTCCAAATAATCATGTTTTTTGGCTCACTTGTTTTTCGCAGCTCTACCAACTGGGCAATACGGTTGCCCACAGCTTGCACGGCTTCTTCCGGACTTCCGAAACACCCGTGCCCCATAGCAACACCACGGGCTCCGGCACCCTTCCATCCCCAATAATTGAAACAGTCAGCACCCGTCGCATCGACTGGTACCCGCTTCCCCCAGTTGCTCTCTTTTTTGGCGATACCAACAATAAGTGCGGCCACTTCACGATCATACTCGGCTATAGCCGGAGCCATGACTGCTATCGGGTATCCTGCAACCATTTCATCAATAAATATTTTGAGATCTTCATCATGCTCCGGCGCAGTTTCTGGCACCACTGGAGTAATGTTTGCTACCACCTCTTCCTGACAAGGCTCTGCCTCATCGGAGAGCTTTTTCTCACCGAGTAAACGATTGAAAAACGAAAAGTCACGCTGCCACTGACACAATTCCTTGGGATTGATAGTGATTGTTTCTACCACCGCCTCCGAAGACTGCGTTGTTATTTCTTTGGTATCAACCATCGGCAACGCAGGAAAAACACCCGATGTCCCCAAAAAAATGAGGGCAAAACCAGAAAGATTCCTCTTTGAAAAAAAAGGAAGTACCCGTATAAGCTTCAGCTTTGACAGCCGGTTAAGACCGTCTCTCCTGAAAGGATTACCCATATGATGACTGCACTCCCTTCGCAACCACAGGCTGCGAAGTGCTTATCTGGAAGACTCGTCGCCACGCGCAGGAGCCAGATCTCTGAGACAGTAAAAAATGCATTAGGACGCAAACTCGATTCTAGCAAATTTTGTCGCTGCTGTCAATCATATTTTCCTCTTTTTCAACAACAAAAATGGCTTATATAAGCTAAAATTATGAAAAATACCCATCGTGAAAGCACCATTTTTTGGCTTGTAAAAGGTCAAAAATCACCTAAAAACAAAAAGTCACCCTCTCATGCGAAAGAATGGCTTATTTAAAGCAAAATATTTAAAACATCCCTACTCGTCATTCAGCTGAGAGAAGTACATATCGACATCTGAAATCCATTTCTTCACGCTCTCCCGACTGTGTCCCTGACAACTGAAACCACACTTCCAAATGATCATTTTTTCCGGGGTATCCAATTTTTCTGAATGAATCAACTTTTCCAATCGCTTTGCTACCGTCTCAACAGCGTCTTCACGACTATTGAAGCAGGTATGGCCACCACTCCCCATCATACGTCGCACGCCACGGTACCCCCAATAGTTGAAGCAATCCTGATCCTCGAGAACCGGCACGCGTTTCCCCCAGTTGCTCTCTTTTTTGGCGATACCTATGAGAAAGGCTGCCGTCAGTCGATCCTGTTCAAGAATATATGGGAGCATGGCCTCGACAGGATAGCCTTTGACCATATTTCTGATGCTCTCTTCGTATTTTTCTTTGGTAACCTGGCCGAAATATTCAAAAAAAATGTCCTGATCAGGCACATACTCCGGAAGACTCTCCGCAGACGTAGCCACTGTTTGCGCAGTCAGTTCCGGCTCCATCTGAAGAGGCTCCTCTCCTCCCCGAGCAAAAACACCAGGACCAAAGGCGTGTTCGATAAATGCCATGCTTACCATACCAAAAGCAACACCACCCATGAGAGAGGCGTAGAGCATCTTGTGTCGTGCAAACTTTGGAACGAAAAACTGAGCACTACTCTTTAGCCGTGTAAAAAGAGCATTACTGTACACTATAGCTTTCTGGCGCGCCACAAACAAAAGATGCCCCCACCGAGCAGACCGAGGCTGCTTTGGGCTGTTAGTCTCTCGTGAAATTGATATAGGGATCACCGATACGGGAGAAGAAACGACAGGTGTCGGTCGGAGCAGTATCTTTTTCGGAGCGACGATATCAAGTGTTGGATTTTTTTTTCTGGCTCGCTCCTCAAGGGACGAGCGGAGAGAATAGGTGTTCATTTTTTTCGGAACAACAATACAAAGCTCTCTATCTATACCTTTATTATACCACAATTTTTTTCAGATCCCCTCTCAACCACAGAAAAAGTATTCCGCCAAGCACCAGAAGCGGCAGTGAGTACACCTGACCAAGTGTCCATGTCCCCAAAACAAGCATGCCGTCCTCCGGCTCACGGAAATACTCGAGAACAAAACGAATACCACCATAGGCTATCAAAAAAAGAGCACTGAGCGAGCCAGGGAATGATATGAAGCGTCTCATCACAAAAAGAAATACAAAAAGGAGTATTCCCTCTCCAAAAGCTTCGTACAGCGCCGAAGCATGCCGTAGTCCCTGACCCTGTGCAAAATACATCCCCCAAGGCTCGGTCGTCACCCTCCCCACCAGTTCTCCATTGAAGAAATTTCCTATCCGTCCAAAAAATAACGCTATCGGTGCTGCCAAAGCAACGGCGTCCGCTCTCTGCCAAAAAAAGTCCTTCATTTTTCTTGATTGGAGGATAAGAACAGCTATCACTCCGATAAGCCCTCCATGAAAGCTCATGCCACCGATGCCCACCCACTGCCCCAGAGCGTCATACGGCCAGAGTATCAACCAAGGACTCTCCAGTATCTCTGGATGATAGAGCATCACAAATCCCAGCCGTCCACCCACCAGGGCTCCAAGAAATAATTGGAGAAAAAAATCATACCGCTCTCCTGCACTTCCAAAGTACTGCTTATTTTTTGTTTGCCAGAGAAAAAAAGAAAGGGCACTCAAAAACCCCACAACCCAACACAGCGCATAAAATCGCACAGAAAAAAAACCGACCGTAAACACGATCGGGTTGAGATGTTCTGGGATGTGTTGCCACTCTGTCATAGCAAGAAAGCTATTGCTCGTTGTATTCTTTCAACTGGTCACGAAACTCAATGCTGTAGATTTCGGACAAAGCCATAAAGAGCGAGACGATAATGGGACCAATGATGAAACCAGGGAGGCCAAAGAAAGAAATACCCCCGAGAGTCGCAAAAAAGATAAGGAGCGGATGCATCTGAGTATCCTGTCCTACGAGCTTTGGACGCAAAACATTGTCAATCACCGAGATAACTCCGATACCAAAAGCCAGAATAAATACTCCCTGCCATACATTGCCCAAAAGAAGCATGATCACTCCGGCCGGAAACCAGATGAGCGTCGATCCAATCATCGGAATAATAGAAAACAGTATCATCACCAAGCCCCAAATAGCCGGGGAAGGCACGCCCGCAATCCAAAACATCAGTCCTCCCAAAAGACCTTGGATCACGCCGATGACCAGTGTGCCCTTCAGCGTGGCACGGCTGATGGAAATAAATTTTTGAATAAGAAGCTCGTCATGTTCATTTTTCAGTGGAGACAACTGCATGAGTGCCCGCAAGGCCTTTTTCCCATCGATCAAAAAATAGAACAGGGTAAAAAACATAATAAATACCCAAAAAACAAAGTGTGTCACTCCCTGGTAGGCCGCCTGGAGGAGGCCCAGAGCATTTTTGCTAAACTCTTTGATATCGTTGACGATCTGCTCTTGATCAAAAGCGGCCGTATCAAAAAATGTCCCAGCATACGGCGCGTTCCTGATAGCGGAAAGAACTTTTTCCGTCGATGTCTCCAGTGTCGATTCCTGTGTCATGGCATAGTAGAGATTGCTCGCCTCACTGATAGCCAAGCTGAGCACCAAAAACAACGGTGTGACGATAATTGTAATAACCAAAAGACAGGTTAGAAAAGCACTGGTTCCTCGACTGCCGCGCGTCAGTCGCTCAAACCAATGGTACGGCCTCTTGAACAATGCGGTCAGAATAGCGGCCGCCACGATAGCCGTCAAAAACGGCTGAAAGATAAAAAACACCGCCACCCCCACGGAAATAAGGAGGAGAAAGAAAAAGGTGACATTAAGCGATTTGAGTTGCATATAGGGTAAGCTTATGACTTCACTGCTTTTTAGACATAGCCTTATTATACTCCGTCACATCATTTTTCGAAAATACGGTAAATTCCGGTTCTCCGAGCAAAATTTGAGCGTTTACGAGCAGCGTCGACTGTTTCCTGATAAACACCTTTCCATGGGGCGGTCGAACAGCCAGTGTCAACTGATAGGTTTTGGCAAAATAGTCTTTGATAGCTGCTCGCGTAGTATATCCCTTTGGGAGTAAAAATGGTGCGTATTTCTTTTTCTCTGAGGAAAAATATTTCCGATGCCCCTCATGCAAAAACACTACCACCTGCACTGGTATGCTTCTGTTGATTGTTGGTTGTTGATTGTTGATTGCTCTGACCTCCTTCTTCCCTCCTTCTTTGTAGTAGACACAACGACTCCTCAGCAAGCAAGCTTCACACTTGGGCCGAGCCACACAGAGCGCACTGCCGAAATCCATAAGTGCCGCGTTCATCTCACGCTTCGGCAGAGAAAACTTTTCTTCCCAGAACGCTTCATCAATAACCAACTGCTTGCTCCCGAAAAAAAAGCGCCCAATTACCCGTTTCAGATTGGTGTCCCAAGCCAGATGATTCTCGCCATAGGCAAAACTCATAATAGCGGCTGCTGTATAGGGACCGACACCTGGCAGCGCCTGCAACAATTTTGTATCCCTCGGAAACACTCCTCCGTGTTCTTTTACCACCATCTGAGCCGCCCGGAGCATATTGCGGCCACGGGCATAATAACCCAATCCCTGATAGTACGGCAGGAATTCTTCCCAACTCGCATGGGCCAATGACTCCACCGTCGGAAAACGCTTCAAAAAATTCTTGTAGTATTCTATAACACGCACCACCTGCGTTTGTTGCAACATGATTTCTGATACCCAAACCTCGTACGCTGTGATACGTTTACGACGCCATGGCAACTCCACCCGTCCAGCTTTCCGAAAAAAGTCAGCTAGTCGTTTCTCAAAAAATTGAATCTTTCTTTTATCGATACCCATACTATTCTTGAATCACGCCTCCACCCAAGCAAACATCGCCGTCATAAAAAACGGCAAACTGACCTTCGGCAACGCCCGGGTCTTTTTCTTTGAGTGTCACCTTCACTCTATCACCACTGCACAAACTATCACGACCGCGACGAGGTGTGCAGTCTGTGAGTTTCTCAATAGTCGCCGGATACAGTTTGGCACCATGGCGAATCTTGACCTCGAGCTCGGTTTTGTCCGGATGTTTACCGCTAATCCAGTTCAAATTGCCCACCTCAAACGTATCACGTGCGGAAAGCTCGTGATGCGCTCCGTGTGAAATGAACACTTCATTGGTCTCAGCATTCTTTTTCACCACATACCACGGTCCTCCAGGCAGCTTGATACCACGGCGCTGACCAACCGTAAAATACCAGAATCCGTCGTGCTCTCCCAATACTGCTCCCGTTTCGTATTCGATCAGTTTTCCTGTTTTTTTCCCCAGATGATACTCGAGAAATTTATCAAAGGGAATCTTTCCTAAAAAACAAATCCCCTGACTGTCTTTGCGCTTGGCATTGGGCAGTTCATATTGCAGGGCCAACTTGCGCACGTCACTCTTTTCCAATTTGCCAATCGGAAACAGTGCTTTGCTCACTTGCTCCTGCGACAACTGCGACAAAAAATACGTTTGATCTTTTATCGGATCCGGTGACACCTTGAGAACAGCCTGACCGTCCTCTCTTTCCGTCCAGGCATAGTGACCGGTAGCAATCTTGTCATACCCTTTGTCGGCAATATACTCATAGAACACACCGAACTTGATGCGGGCGTTGCAGAGCATATCAGGATTGGGCGTGCGTCCCTCTTTGACTTCGTTTACGGTATAGGCTACCACCCGTTCCCAATATTCTTTCTGAAATGGCACCACTTCGAGCGGCACGCCGGCCTGCTCGCAGACCGCTCGTACGTATGACAAATCATCCTCCCATGGGCATTCACCCAAGAAAGACAGTTCGTCTTCCAACCAGATTTTCAGGTAAAAAGCAGTCAGTTCGTGTCCCTCGTCCTTGAGCAGACGCAAAGCGACCGAACTATCCACTCCCCCCGAAACCAATACCGCTATTTTCATATATATACAATAGAGTATCAGCCAGCATACGCCTTTTTCAAAGAATTGCCAAGAGTCACCACGCTCATTGACTAAATGAGAGAACCTGTATAGGCTATCTTCAATCCCCAATTCTGGCGGATTATCCCTCTTTGACAACTGAAAGGTAGGCCAAAATCATGACAAAAATCATCGGCGGCA
>CAZPXK010000026.1:9991-13200 GCA_964590035.1 uncultured Bdellovibrionales bacterium | reverse complement strand
TAAAAAAGAAAAAAGAACCGTGTCCACCCGGTTCTTGTACCTCTTTTCTCTACTATTATAGCAGAAAAAAGACGGAAAGTCAAACCTTTTTCTCTATGCTATGCTGGAATAACTAAAAGGAAACTATGCCCGAGCTTCCAGAAGTGCAAACCGTCGTATCCCAGCTTGACCGGAAGATTTCCGGCAGGCGGATTGTTTCGGTGTGGAGCGATTGGCAGAAAAAAATCTTGACCCCTTTTGAGGAGTTTTCTCGTGGAATAACGGGGGCTCTGGTCACGGGTGTGCGGCGTTTGGGGAAGCATATCGTTATTGACCTCGATAACGGCCACTGTATCGTGGCGCACCTCAAGATGACGGGGCATTTTCTCGTGAAAGATGATACCAACCGGCAGTCGGACCCGTTTATTAAAGATCGTATCAATGGCTATATCCATCACAGCATTACGTTTGCCGATGGGGCGACGCTTGAGTTTTCGGATATGCGCAAATTTGGCTGGCTACGGCTCGTGTCGAGCGAGGAAGTCGAACAGCACAAAAGTATTGCGGAATTGGGTGTTGATGCGCTGTCACGAGCACTGACAGCCTCGGTGTTTCAGGGGCTCCTCATGCGGCGCAAGCACCGAACGGTTGGCGAAGTACTCCTGGAACAAAATCTCATCGCCGGCATTGGTAATATTTATCGGAGCGAAGCGCTGTATCTCTCCGGGATACTGCCGCTGAGAAAGATCGCAACGCTGAAGGCGGGGGAATGGCACAGACTGCTCCCTGCTATCAAGAAAGTGCTCCGTCACGCGGTACGGCTGCGCGGGACGAGCGACGGGGATTTCCGTGATACGGATGGGCTGGAAGGACGTTTCAAACGGGTACTGTATGTCTATGGACGCACCGGTCTGCCCTGCAAGAAATGTGGTACAATGATAGAGCGAAAAAAGATTGGGAGCCGGAGTGTTTTTTATTGCCCGGGCTGCCAGCAGTAACTTTTTTGAATACATCCCTATGAATGGAAAACAAAAACTCGTAGTGTTTTTGGTGGTGGTAGCGTTGGTCAGTGTGGTCGGTTATTTTGTCGTCGGTAAGAAAGAGTCTCGCAAACCGATTGAACTGAACAACAAGAATCAGTCGTTTCCAAACGCTTCCAAAGATCCGGCCAACACCGGTCCGGTCGGTGCTATTTCCGGTGTACCCTGTGAGAACTGGAATCGTCGTCCGGTGGCGGTCATGCAACCAGTCGATCCGCAGGCGCGTCCGATTGCCGGTTTTTCGGATGCGGACATGGTGTTTGAAATGCCCAATCCGGCAGAGGGTATCTTTGTCACGCGTCTTATCGGAATTTATCAGTGTGATACCCCGGAAGAAGTGGGTTCTATCCGCAGTGCCCGCCACGACTATATCAATGTCGCCAAGGGCCTCGACGCCATCTTCGTGGGGTGGGGTGGTTCGGCCTTTGCTTTGAAAAAACTGAACGAGGGCGTGATCGACAACCTGGACTGTAACGATCAGGGAGGCAAGAGTGCCAGCAAGTACTGTTTCCGTAAGGAACGCACGGGGTTGATGCGTATCGAAGACACAGGGTATATCAAGTTCGCCAAGATTTTGGAAGCCGCCAAAGACTATGGCTATCGGATGGAGAGCAAGTTTGCCGGTTATCCCCATCAGGAAGACAAACCATTGGATGCCCGACCAACCGGTGGACATCTGCGCATCGGTTTCCCAGGCAACATGGAGGCTGAGTACGACTATGATCGTGAGACCAACAGCTACAAGCGCACCTGGGGCAGTGTGCCAGATACTGATCGGACGACCAAAGAACGGATTGCTCCGAAGAACATCGTTGTAGCGATTGCCGAGAACGAACAGATTCTTGCGAGTACTGACTATAAGGCGCGGGGTGTGCAGGACCCATGGGAGGGACTGGAGGAATGGGAAAAAGTCGGACCGCGTAATATTTCTGGTCGTTACAACAACTTGCAGTTTGGTGACCCATGGTTTGATAGCAAGGATAGCGGTATAGCCTACTACTACATGAACGGAGAGCAGAAGCAGGGTATGTGGAAGAAAGACAAATCAAGTGCGGAGAATAAGCTGACGTTTTTTGATGAGGCTAGCAACGAAGTAAAGTTTGTGCCAGGGCAAATTTGGGTGGAAGTGATGGTGCCTGGCCAGAAGTTTGAGTGGACACCTGCTCAGTAACAGCGTAAAGCGAAAAGCGACTAGCGCTCAGTAAAACAGCCAGAAATGGCTGTTTTTGCTATACTGTAAATACTTTTCCTAATCGCTTTCTACTAAGTGCTGACCACTATGATTCTCTTTCTCCACGGTGAAGATAAATTTTTGGTGGGGCGCCGCAAACGGGCGCTTGTTTCAGCATTTGTAAAAAAATATGTAGCGGCCGAGGTGTTTGTGTTCGATTTCGAAGATCAAGGCAGTGTCACGGACGTGAAGCGGGCGCTCGGTGTTTGTGAGGGCGGATTGTTTGCGGCGGAAAAGATGGTGGTATTTCTTCATCCGTTTGTGCTTGGGGAGGTCGCTGAAAAAATACTGATTGATTTTTTGAAAGAGCATGCAGCCGCACTTCCAGAAAAGACAATTCTCCTGTTTGTGCATGATGGCAAGATAAAAAAAACACATCCTCTGACCAAACAGCTCCTCGCCAAGATGGACAAGGAAGAAGTCTATGACGCACTGGATGGGCGGGCTCTCCAGAATTTTATTGAAAAAGAACTGGCTTTTTTTAATGACCAAGTACGCTTTGAACCCGAGGCACTGCGTATGTTTTTATCGCTTACTGAGGGTGATATGACGCGGATGATTTCTGAATTGGAAAAATTAGCCACGTTCAAAAGCGAGGGATTGATTACAAAAGAGGATATCGAGATGCTTCTGTCCATGCCGGAGGAACAAAATATCTTTCAGGCACTTGACGCTCTAGGGCGAGGCGATCGCAAGCTGGCACTGCTTCTTTTCCGTAAAGAGTCCTCTCATGCCGAGGGGGTGTTTCCGGTGCTCTCCATGTGTGCATGGCAGGTGAGACGACTCCTCCTCGTGCGCGAGGCGTATGATCGAGGCATCAGACGTCCCTCGGATGTCGCGGCGGCTACCAAGCTTCCTCCCTTTACCGTGCAAAAAGCTATGGCCACGATCGAATCATTTTCCTTGGTTCGCTTGAAACATGGCTTGGCACTTCTTTCAGATATCGATACCGCTTTCAA
>CAZPXK010000026.1:0-9891 GCA_964590035.1 uncultured Bdellovibrionales bacterium | reverse complement strand
TGGTTCGCTTGAAACATGGCTTGGCACTTCTTTCAGATATCGATACCGCTTTCAAACAAGGCAAAGCCGACCCGGAAGTCTCGTTGGATTTGTTTGTGTGGAAGTTTTAGCCGTTAGGCTACCCCGAACTTGATTCGGGGTCTGATACATATGACTGATGATGTTTACTACGTCTATATCCTGACGAATTGGAATCATCGAGTGATGTATGTAGGAAGTACGAAAGATCTCAGGAAAAGACTAGCGCAGCATAAAGCCAACAGAAAGACGGGCTTCACTCACAGGTACAAGACAAGCAAACTGGTCTATTTTGAAAAATCAGTAGGAATGAAAGAGGGTCTGCGGAGGGAAAAACAAATAAAAGAGTGGCGGCGCGCTTGGAAAAATGAATTAGTCGATACCATAAATCCGACTTGGGGAGATCTGAGTGAGACAATATAAAAACCCGGATTGTTCCGGGTTTTGTATAAGGCCCCGTATCAAGTACGGGGCAGCAAAGACCTAGGCCTTTGCTGCCTTCTTCACGAGAGCATTTAAGCGGGACTTTTTGCGAGCGGCGGTGTTTCTCTTGATGACTTTCTTCTGGGCGGCTTTGTCGAGGGCTTTGATAGCCTTCTTCAGTTGCTCCTGTGCTTCGTCTACGTTGCCGGCAGTGACAGCTTCGCGGGTCTTTTTGACGGCGCTCTTTACGACACCGTTGACCACTTTGTTACGGAGCGTATTCTTGGCGGTGACGCGCATGTACTTCTTGGCTGATTTCTTGATTGGCATATACTTGGGCAGCGATGAGCTATTAGGATTAATGGCTTAGGTATGAAAATACAAAGGGGAAACACAGAATGAGACTCTTCCCTTTTTATCACAGGAAGAGTATTTTGGCAAGGTTAAGGGGAAAATGCTACACTAGCAACGTCATTATCTGTGTCTTGATTTTTTCTATACCCTGACCGCTAATAGCTAACCCCTGTTTGATATGATCGCTCAACTGGAAGGAAAAATGGCTGGAATGCGCGGGAATGGCGTGATTCTCATGGTAGGAGGTGTGGGATACTACGTCTTTGTTTCGGCCTATACACTCGGAAAACTGGCTGGCCGTGACCAGGTGCTCCTCCATATTCATACTCATGTTCGGGAAGATCAGTTGAATCTGTTTGGGTTTCTCGATGAGGAAGAGCTCCATATGTTTGAACTGCTCATTTCGGTTTCCGGTATCGGTCCCAAGATGGGGCTGTCTATTCTCTCGATTGCTGATATCAAAACTATCCGGCTCGCTATCGTGAATAAAGACCCGTCACTCCTCACACGTGTGTCTGGCGTGGGCAAGAAGACTGCAGAGAAGTTGATCGTGGAACTCCAAAACAAAGTGACTGCTGTCGCAGGGGACGATGATGGTGATGCGGCTGCCGGACAGGATGCTCTCGAAGCACTCACCTCGCTCGGTTATACGGTCACACAGGCACGCGAGGCGCTCAAGCAGGTGCCGGCCGAAGTGACTGATGTCAGTGCTCGTATTCGCGCTGCTCTCAAAAATCTTGGTAAGAAGTAGAGTAATGATGAATAGAGAATTTTTACAATCAGCAGAGTGGCTTCGTTTTCAGGAAGCGACTGGAAAAGAGATTATTCCTTGTGAAGAGGATGGCTTTGTGGCGAATGGGATTGTTCATACGTTGCCGCTTGTAGGGAAGTATCTGTATGTGCCACGTGGTCCTATAAGAACCAATTTTTCCGCCCAAGGCGGACCAACCTCGGGCTGGCAATTTCTAATTTCTAAACTTATTGAAGAGGCTAAGAGGCGAAATGCCCGATGGGTGCGGATTGAGCCGGAGACAGAAGAATTATTGGAAGAAATAAAGAAATCAGTTCCCTACAAGGTAGTACGTGCAACGCATGACATGCAGCCGCGAGAAGTTTTCAAAATTGACATCACACCTTTGGAAGAAGAGCTCTTGGCGCGGATGAAATCCAAAACACGTTACAACATCCGTCTGGCGGAAAAGCGTGGTGTGAAAGTATTTGAGACTCGAGAGAAAAACCACATTGCTGCTTTTCTTGATCTCATCACAGTGACATCGGGACGCAAGGGTATCACCTCGCATCCGAGGAGCTACTACGAGAAAATGCTGGAGATTTTACCAAAAGAAATGTGCCGGTTGTTTGTGGCAGAGTATGAAGGAAAAATTGTTGCTGCCAATATTATTATGTTTTTTGGTGAGACGGTGACCTATCTCCATGGTGGTACCGCGGATGTTCATCGCGACGTCATGGCGCCCTATCTTCTTCAGTGGGAGCAGATCAAAACGGCCAAGAAAGAGGGCTTTCAATTTTATGACTTTGGTGGAGTACAAACAGGAAATAATCAACAGGAACCAAAAAGTGATTGGAGCGGGATAACAAAATTCAAGACAGGATTTTCGCCCAGTACTGCATCAACCGTTTTTCCTGGATCGTACGATATCGTGCTTGATACACAGGGGTACTTTTTGTATACTAGCCTACGTCCTTTACAGAGGCTCAAAAAATCAATTATTGGTTAATCGTTATGTCTTTGAAAAGATTTTTTTCAGCAGTGATGCCACAGTGGCTCAAGAATTATTATCATTTGGCGCAGGCAGTTTTTGCCTGTGTTACCTTTGGTTTTCCGGGAAAGCGGTTGCGAATTATCGGTGTGACGGGAACCAACGGTAAGACCACTACCACGCAGTTTATTGCCCGTATATTGACCGAGTCAGGAAAGAAGGTAGCCATGGCATCGACGATCAATTTTCAGATTGGCGAGAAGTCATGGGTCAATGATTCCAAGTTCACCACCATGTCACCCTGGAAACTCCAAAAGTTTCTCCATGATGCAGTGAATGAAAGATGTGAGTATGCGGTCATCGAGACGTCGTCGCATGCATTGGATCAGAATCGGGTATGGGGGATTCCGTATGAGATCGCCGTGATGACCAATGTCACGCGGGAACATCTGGACTATCACAAGACGATGGAGCAGTATCGCGAAGCCAAGTGTCGATTGTTTCGTCGCGCCAAGGAGAGAGTGGTCAACCTCGACATGGAGGACCCGATGTTTTATTGTGGGACGAATAGCAAGACGGTAACCTATAGTACCAAGAACCCACAGGCGGCGCTCTTGGCAAGTGATATCACGCTTGATTTCAAAGGGACGGAGTTCGTTGTAGATGGTACTCACTTTCATCTCAATATCCCCGGGTTGTTCAATATTGAGAATGCCCTAGCAGCGCTTGGGGTGGCTCGTATCCTAGATATTGAATCAGGAGTGGCACAGAAGGCACTGGCCAGTGTCATAGGTGTGCCGGGACGGATGGAGTTGGTACCAAATCCTATGAATGCCGATATTTTGATCGACTATGCGGTGACACCAGATGCTTTTGAGAAACTCTATGCTTCAATCTTGCCACTCAAAATTCCAGGGAGCCAGATCATCCATGTGTTTGGTGCTTGTGGCGAACGCGATCGCGGCAAGCGGCCGCAGCTCGGTGAGATTGCCAGTTCGTATGCTGATATCATCATCTTGACCAACGAAGACCCGTTTTTCGAAGATCCCGAGCAAATCATTGATGATATTGAGAAGGGTGTTACGAAAAAGAAGGACAAAAACTATTTCCGTATTTTTGATCGTCGGGCAGCTATTCATAAAGCACTCTCGCTTGCTGAAATTGGTGATATTGTCCTCGTGACGGGCAAGGGCGCTGAGGTGACGATGGCGCTCGGTGATGTACGTATTCCGTGGAGTGAGCGACAGGTGATTGAGGAAGAGCTAGAGAAGTTATCACAATAACAGGTATTTACCCTGATTTTACCAGCACTCGCTCGGAAACGAAAGTACACTTTCGTTCCACTCGCTTCATTTGGTAATAGAAAAAACCTCCCGCTTGGGAGGTTTTTTTGAGGAAATCGAGAGCGCTTTTTTAATGGAGGATACCAATGAGGAGAAGGGTGAGGAAGAGACCGACGAAAGCGCCTCCAACAATCTCATTGACTCGGTGTCCGACACGTTCCTTGAGACGGGGGAAGTTTTCTTTGTTCAGGTTGAGCTGCTCTATGAGCATGTTCAGGTAGCGACCCTGGTCGCCTAAGTACATGCGGATACGAGCGGCATCATCGATAACGATAAAAGCGAGAACGGCCGAGAGAGCAAAGGAGCCGGAATGGATACCCTCGTAGTAGGCAACGCTCGTCAAGAGCGATACTACGAGTGAGGTGTGAGCGCTCGGCATGTGGCCGTGGGTAAAGGCGTATTCAATATTGAAACCGTGTTTGTAACTGTAGAGGGCAAATTTGATGACTTGAGTGATGACGCCCACCGTGATCGGGATGAGAAAAACGAAGTACGATTGGAGTGATTCCATAGGAAAATTTAAAAATAATTTTTCTGCTGACAGTATAGCATAGACTGTTGCTTTTTGTTGCAAAATCAGGGAAATTTGCTATACTAATAGGGTAAATCTTGTGAAAAAACTATGATAAGTTTGCCGCTTATTTTGCTCGTTATTGCTGTTATTGTCGTCCTGTATGTCGTGTTTGTGTACAATGGTCTGGTCGCCCTTCGCAATCGGGTCAGTGAGGCCTGGAGTGATATTGATGTTCAGCTCAAGCGCCGGTATGATTTGATCCCAAACCTCATTAGCACCGTCAAGGGGTACGCTGCTCATGAGAGCGGGGTTTTTGAGAAAGTGACCGCTGCTCGTGCTCAGGCTATGCAGGCTGGTAGCGCCAAAGACAAAGCGGAGGCAGAAAACATGCTCTCCGATACTCTGAAAAGCCTGTTCGCAGTTGCTGAGGCTTATCCTGATTTGAAGGCCAACCAGAATTTTCTTGAACTCCAGCGTGAACTGTCAGATACCGAGAATAAGATTCAGGCGTCTCGTCGATTCTACAACGGCAATGTGCTCGAGCTCAACAACAAGATTGATATGTTCCCATCGAACATTGTTGCTTCCATCTTCAATTTTGTGAAGAAAGAATTTTTTGAAGTAGCAGAAGCTGAAAAGGAAGTGGTAAAGGTGCAATTCTAATTGTGATTCGAGAAGTAAGGAGTCATGAAGTGTGAATACGGGTTTCCTTCTTGATTCCTGATTCATAATTCATGACTCTTTTCCTATATGGCAACACTCTATACACATAAAGAAGGCAATCAGCGCCTGACAATCGTCTACATTACGGGATTTTTGCTCTTTGTTATCGGAGTTGGTTATGTCTTTGCTGGAGCTATGCAATCGAGCGCTATTTTGTATGGGGCTGTTTTGTTCTCCGTGTTGATGAGTGTGGCGTCCTATTGGTGGAGTGACCGGATTGTGCTCTCAATGAGCGGCGCAAAACTGGTACAATTCGAAGACAACAAAGAGCTCTATAGATTGGTCGAGAACCTGGCCATCACCGCCGGACTGCCGACGCCAAAAATCTATACCATCGAAGACACAGCGCTCAATGCCTTTGCCACCGGACGTAATCCAGAACACGGCGTGATCTGCTTTACGACGGGAATATTGGGAACGCTCAACCGAGCCGAGCTCGAAGGTGTGGCTGCTCACGAGCTCTCTCATATCGGCAATCGCGATACGTTGGTTTCGACAGTTGTCGTTATTTTGGTGGGATTTGTAGCGCTCTTGGCTGACTGGTTCCGTCACTGGGCATGGTTTGGGAGTGGCCGAGACAGTGACAACAAGAATCAGGCCCAAGTGATCCTCATGGTAGCAGCTATCGTACTTTCGCTCTTGGCACCGCTCTTTGCGACGCTCATGCAACTGGCCATATCGCGCAAGCGGGAGTTTTTGGCTGATGCTTCTGGTGCGCTGTTAACGCGCTATCCGGAGGGTCTAGCCTCGGCTCTCGAAAAGATTTCTGGGGATCGCGAACCACTCGAGGCAGCCAATCGTGCAACAGCCTCACTGTATATCGCCAATCCTTTCAAAGGGAAAAATGTGGCAAAGTTTTTTATGACTCATCCACCGATGGAAGAACGCATCGCGGCGCTTCGTGATATGAAAGCAGAGTAATCGTATGGCATCGCCGTATCAAGAATTTGTTCGCAAAGCCAAGGAGCGATACGAAGAGAATCAGAAAAAAAAGTTACAGCCAAAAGGCGGGATCGAGTTTACAGCGCATGCTCGGTACAAAATGAGTCAGTATGGTCTTTCTGAACAGAAAGTGAGAGGCGTTATCAGAAATCCCAAACGTACCGAAATAGGCGTCGCTCCGAAGACGGTAGCGGTTATGCAGCCGGTTTCCCCAAAGACAATCGATGGTAAGGCAATCTGGAAGCAGGAATTGTGGGTGATGTACGTAGTAAAAGGCAAAGGACAAAAGTCCAAAGACAACAGCGAAGCAAGAATCTCGCTTCTTCCTCCGCAGCTTCGTATCATAAGTACGTGGCGTTATCCAGGGGTCAGTCCCAAGCGTAGCCCTATTCCGGAAGCAATTTGGCGGGAACTGGAGGATGGGAGTATACTGGAAGCAGAATAATTTTTGTAATGTATACATATGGAGCAGAACGAAAATCCAGTGGCAGTGACACCTGAACCAACACCAGCACCGGTAACCCCGACTCCTGAAGCACCGAAGTCAGTTTTTGATCAGAAAGACATTGAAGACAATAAAGTGGTAGCGGCTATCGGGTATCTCTGGATTCTTTTTTTGGTACCGTTGCTTTTGAAAAAGGAAAGTCCTTTTGCGCAGTTTCACGCCAAGCAGGGTCTGGTACTCTGTATTGCTGCCATTGTTTTCTCAGTTATACCGTTTCTTGGTTGGTTGGCAAACCTGGCTTTGTTTGTGGTGGCTATCATGGCTATCATCAAAACGCTTTCTGGTGAAGCCTGGGAGATTCCTTTCGTAAAAGACATGGTGAAGAAAATCAACATTTGATTCTGCGCCTGTAAAGAAGGAGCACAGAAACGAGGGAGTCCCTCGTTTTTGTTTTTTCATATATACTAGGAGTATGCGCAGAACACCTAGGTAAAAGTTTAATGAAGTTTGTAGATATGAAACAAACAAAAATAGTAGCGACGGTTGGCCCGGCTTCGGAATCAAAAGAAATGTTGCGTTCGCTCGTACAAGCTGGGGTCAATGTCATACGTCTCAATTTTTCTCATGGAGAACATGCGTGGCACCAGGGCATTATCAATCGCGTACGTGAACTTTCCCATGAGCTGAATCAGTCGATTGGTATCTTGGCTGATATGCAGGGACCACGTATTCGTACGGGAGTGGAGGGAGAAATTGTTCTAAAAAAGGGTGATCAGGTGGCAGTAGGGGATATTGCCAAAAAAACTCATCTTGAGGCCGGAGAAAAGCCAATTGTGCTCTTGGATATGGCCGGTATCGTAGATGGCGTAGAAGTGGGACACGCCATTTTGATAGAGGACGGACTTATCGAGCTTGTGGTTCGGGAAAAACACGAGCATTTTGTCACGGCAGAAGCCAAAAATGATGGGACTATCAAAAATCGCAAGGGTGTTATTCTTCCGGATTCTCATTTGGTACTTTCTATACTGTCTGAAAAAGATAAAAAGGATCTGCAATTTGTTTTGGAAGAAGGAGTGGACTTTGTCGGATTGTCTTTTGTAGGGTCGGCAGCCGATATCGAGGAAGTGCGGGGAGAGATGAAAAAAGTAATGGGAGAAAAAGCGCATTTGCCCCAGATTGTCGCCAAGATTGAACGCAAGGAAGCCATCAAGAACTTGAAAGAAATTATCAAAGCCACTGATGCTGTCATGGTAGCGCGTGGAGATTTGGGTATCGAAATGCCAGAGAGTGAGGTAGTCATTCTTCAGAAAGAAATTATCGCCGAGAGTTTGCGTAGTGCTAAGCCGGTCATAGTGGCGACCCAAATGATGAAGTCGATGACTGAGAATCCTCGTCCGACGCGAGCGGAAGTGAGCGATGTCTCGAATGCGGTAATCGATCATGCAGACGCGGTGATGCTCTCGGAAGAGTCTGCTATGGGCAAGTACCCAGTCGAGACTGTGGCAATGATGACGGAAATTATTGAAAAAACGGAAGAGTCACCTTTTGATGATCTCTATCAGACGCTTGATCTCAACTTTCGCAATGAATACGCCGTTATGATCCGGAGCGTCTATGAATTAGCTAAGAGCTTTCATACCAAAGCGATTATTGTCCTCTCGATGAGTGGACTGACTGCTCGTCTCCTCTCTCACTTTCGTCCGGAGAGTCGTATTCTCGTGGCGACCAATAGCCGCGAGACCTGGCAGCAGCTGGCGTTGGTCTGGGGAGTGGATCCGTACTTGTACGAGGGCGACACCAATCTTGATAGCTTTGCTACGCGCCTCATGAATGAGGCTAAAGAAGCGGGCAAACTGGCTTCTGGTGATCAGGTCGTTATCTTTCATGGGCGTACGCCTGACCAAGAAACCCTCAAGCTTGTCGGAATCCGAGAAGTCCGCTAGACTGACTTTCGTGCCAAAAGGCACGTAAATGGAGATGTCGCATAGTGGCCGAGTGCGCTCGCTTGGAAAGCGAGTAGGGTGCAAGCCCTCGAGAGTTCGAATCTCTCCATCTCCGCCGTCAGCAGGTAGCACGAGATGCTTCCTGCAAAAAGGATTCTAGAAACCACCAAAGGGTGGTTTTTCGTGAGGCATACTATGACCTCACATACTTGAAGTTTCCAGGATTCGAAATATTTAAGAGCGTTGACCTGGGGACTGCTTACTCTCGTTTTTTGGTAACCCTTTCTTTTTTGTCAGCACATGGTTTCCATGCTAAAATAGCCACTACTGCATTATGAAAAGAACAAGATTAAAATTCTTTCGGCTATTCATGGGGCTGGCGTTCGTCGGCTTTCTTTTGAGCATTCTTTCTTTCACCATTGAGTACTCGATGGGCGTGGAAATTATGAATATCGTTGAACGGGATAACTGTCTTGCAGTTCCAGGCGATCATGACACAGTATGCCAAAATGCCTTGGCTGAACACTTGAGCCTGTGGCAGGCGATGTTCACCGCCCTCCCTCAGGAAAAATCCCTGCTCGGTGTCTTAGGGGCTGCTGTTATCATGGTTCTCGCCTTCATTTTTCAAAAACGCTATCTCTTGTTGTCTGAAACACGTACGATTCGTCAAAGGCAGTATCTGAAATGTCATCCTTTTTTCTTACTTTTTGATTTTTTGAGAGCCCTCTTTTCTCAAGGAATTCTCAATCCCAAGATGCATATCTTGAGCGCCATCTAGATACTTGCGAGTTTTGCCTATTTTGAACTTTTGGCAAAGCGCTATCGCAAGTGTTTTTGTTTGTCTTCCGTTACTTTTAAACTTTCCCTTTCCATATGGAACAAGAAACCCAATCACCTCTAGAGGAATCGACTGAACCAAAGACTTCTTTTTTGCAGGAAACTCCGGCGCAAAGAACCACTTTCAATAAAAGCGCGCTTTTGGTTGCGGGAAGTATCCTGCTTGCTTCTCTCATGGTGAGTGCGGCTATCCTTTCATCCGGAAAGTTTTCCTTGAAAAGTGTGGGCGATACCGCTCTCGCTGTACCGGGCGCCGGGCAACCAACTGCTGATGTTCCGCAAGCTCCCTCTGGACCGGTAGACGTATCAGCGGATGACGACGCCTTCCTCGGGAAAAAGGATGCACCTGTCACCATTATCGAGTTCAGTGATTTTCAGTGTCCCTTTTGTCGGAAGTTTGCCGAGGATACGCTGCCTCAGCTAAAAAAGGAATATGTGGACACAGGGAAGGTTCGCCTCGTTTATCGTGACTTCCCGCTCTCATTTCATCCTAGTGCGATTCCGGCAGCCCAGGGAGCAGAATGCGCCAAAGAGCAGGGAAAATTTTGGCAATTGCACGACATCATATACGCCGAACAGGCGAAACAGGGATCAGGAACGGTACAATTTACCGCGGATGACGTGAAGA